>JABXHG010000696.1 GCA_013393545.1 Alteromonadaceae bacterium
CGTTTAATAAGCTAAAAGAAATCGTTCGCTTCAAACTCAAATGGTAACCCTGGAGACACTGTGAAAAAAGTTTTGACTGTAATTCCAACACTTACCGGCGGCGGTGCCGAGCGAGTATGCCTGCGTCTGCATGAACATTTCCTAAAGAGTGGAATTGAAAGCCATATTATTGTTCTCTCACAAAAGGTCACCTACGAACATCAGAGTTTTAAGAATATTCATATTTTGCCATTTAAGCATGTTAAGAACCTCGAGTTATTTGGGAAATCAAAGAGAGTAGCTCGCGCCCTTCAGGGCACCATAAACATGCTTGAGAAGGACGGCATCGTATTTGACGCCATATACTCACATTTGGACGAGTCTAACGTAGTTGTTAATCATCTAAAGACTCAAACTCCGTGCTTTTATGTTGTTCATATTTCTACTTGCGGAGAACTAAATGCTGCCCGTGAGCGAGGACTACTAAAATATTGGCGCTTAAAAAACAAAAAGAAAGCCTTGAACGGAAAGTCTGTTGTAGCGGTCTCGGAGGGCGCGAAAAACGATCTGGAAAAAATTTCCTGGCTGCATCCTAAGCGGGTGACAACAATCTATAACCCAATTAATCAAGAGCACATAACACAGCTGAGTCATGCTACTGATGATGCCGAATTACTGCCAGAAGAACCCTATATTGTGCATATGGGTCGCTTTGCCAAAGCAAAACGACATGACGTTTTGCTGGATGCTTTTAAAAAAGTTGTAGCACAAAAGCCCTCTCTTAAGCTGGTATTGTTGGTAAACCCGACAGAAAAGGTTAAGCAGGCTATTGCAGCACGACAGCTTCAGGAAAACGTGATTTTACCCGGTTTCATTGAAAACCCTTTCCCGTGGATACGTAATGCTCAGTTGCTTGTCCTTAGCTCATCGTACGAGGGCTTCCCAAACGTATTAGTCGAGTCATTAGTTTGCAGAACGCCATTTGTCTCAACAGACTGCGACCATGGTCCCAGAGAAATCACACATAATTTCGCTCCGAACTGGCTTGTTCCTGTAGGCGACGTCGATGCTCTGGCAGAGAAAATAATTAAGTTCACCGCAGACAGGCCTACGGTGAACTTAGAGCAATGGCCTCTGCTGGAAAATATCCAGCCTGATTTTGCTATGCGCGCCTATTTGTCACTATCAGACGCCTGACGTTTACGTCAGGAGCGGTATTCCTCCTGACATTAATGTCAGGCTACTTTGTCTTTTCTTGGTACTTTTCAAACCAATGCAGAAT
>JABXHG010000697.1 GCA_013393545.1 Alteromonadaceae bacterium
CTGTCACCTTGCTCTCTGCGGGTGGTTTCCATGGCGGCGATTTTAGGTTTGACCGGGTCGAAATCGGCAAACCAGCTTTTGAAGATGGCCTGGGTTATTTTCTCGAGGGTTTGGTTGATTTGGTGGTTGAGTTGGATTTTGTCGTCCAAGCTACCAAGGATCGCTGTAATGCGTTCCTGTTCTGCTAATGGAGGCAAGTTAAGTTCAAACTTTGAGCAATCTGGAACACGTATGTGGCTCACCACAGAGCCCGTACCATCATGCATTCGGAACTGATTTTGCAGATCTGGCGAGAGGAATGAGTAGAGTAGGAATCTTGGTAGAAGAATGCTTTTGTTGACCCGATATTGCATTATCCTCTGCCCAAGGAAAACAGTATCGTCGAAATCCACTAAGCCGACCTCACCCATCGGGGCTTCTCGTGTCAGAAGAACATCGTCGCGTTCAATTTTTGCTCGTCTAGTCCATTTTTCGAAGGTTTCGCGCTCTACGAATCGGCAATCAGTGAGATCTATTCGCCCATTTCTAATGTTGGGAGTCCTGATCATCTTGTAGGGGGTTGCATGATCAACTCGGGGAGCTGTTTTGTTGACGCAATCCACTATTAGGTCACACGCATCGCTAATCTGAACGCGAGGCCATTCAGAGCTCATATCCAAGCCCCCCAAGATTCCGCTTAATCTCAGCCTCCAGCCGATCACTCTCCGCAAACTGCTCCCGCAACTGCCCCGTCAACCGCGCCATCCTTTCGGCCAAAGGTTCGCCACCGTCTTCCTGCTCTTGTGCGCCGACATAACGCCCCGGCGTCAGCACAAAGTCGTGCTTCTTGATCTCATCCAGACTGGCAGATTTGCAGAAACCGGCGATGTCTTCGTAGGCTGCTCCCGGCGTCCTGCCTTCCGCGGCACTAGCACATCCCTGTGCGTCGCCTTCGCCTTTTTGCCAGGCATGGAAGGCGAGCTACTCGGTTGTGCCTGGAAGCCCGTCGGGATCCTGAGACGCATAATGGGGCAGTTGCCAGGATCGCCAATCAAGTTGGTGTGCATAAAGAAGCGCTGAGATCGTGGGTCAAAAAGGCCGAA
>JABXHG010000698.1 GCA_013393545.1 Alteromonadaceae bacterium
TACCGGCCAATATATTTATAACAATATTTCAATAGTCGCGGACTATCGCTAAGGGCAGTTTGATTAACGCCTGACTTGTCGTTGATTCGCTTTTCAATTCCAAACAAGCCATTTTCACACGATTCAGGCGCACTGACCCTACTCGAGCAGATTACTGAATGGAGCCTGCAAATAAAGTCGGTTATTGTTTTTATGGTGAGGTCTTCCAGGATCAGGAACACGTGTGCCAACACGTGCAGGACGAGGTTGAGAGTATCGCCAGGGGGAACAGGCTCCTTTTGCAGTGCTACACTCAACCGCAGCACTATAAAAAGCACTCTCCAGAACCCTGCATGGCCCCTTCATCCATCAACCCAATAAAACTCACAGACCCTCTATTTCAAACCAACAAACACAAAAAAGGATACGTTATGAAACTCAAAAACTCTGTTGCGATTGTAACCGGCTCCTCCTCTGGCATCGGGGCCGCCATCGCGCGCCTGTTTGCAGAACACGGCTGCCATGTGGTGATCAACTTCAGCAATAATGAAGGCGGTGCACTCACCGTGGCTGCTGATTGCGAAAAGCATGGGGTGGAAGCCTTGGTATACCGGGCCAACGTGGCGGAAGACGCAGAGTGCCGCGCTATGGTGAATGCCACACTGGAACAGTTTGGCCGTATCGATATTCTGGTAAATAACGCCGGCACCACCAGGTTTTGTGATCACAACAACCTCGATGGTTTGGACAAGCAGGACTTCCTTGACCTGTATGCCGTCAATACCATTGGCCCGTACCAGATGACCCGGGCTTCGGAGAAGGCTCTGCGAGCCCACGGCTCCGGTCACATTATCAATATGGCCTCCATTGCGGGGCTGGCCGGTATCGGCAGCTCCATAGCTTATGCTGCATCCAAAGGCGCGCTGCTCACTATGACTCGCTCCCTTGCACGCGTGATGGGTCCCGAAGTGCGGGTCAATGCTGTTTGTCCCGGGTTTGTTCAGGGCGAATGGCTGAAGAAAGGTCTTGGTGACGACAAGTACAACACATTGCTGAAAAAAGCCCAGGCCGCTGCACCCCTGCATGATACCGCGTCGCCGGAGAGCGTGGCGGATGTCTGCCTGGGTCTGATCATTGGTGGTGACCTGACTACCGGCGAAACCATCATCATCGACGGCGGTGCGCACCTGGGAATGGCTCCGATACGTCGCTGAGCCCCCATTTTACGGCACACCAATCTGCGCCCTAACACACTCTCCTTGACTAATGCAACAGTTTTATGTAACATTAAGAATTAGTTGATGTTTTTACAAAGGAACGCTTACTACAAGGAGAGCATTATCACTATCCATCAAGGTCACC
>JABXHG010000007.1 GCA_013393545.1 Alteromonadaceae bacterium
GCAGAGCAATGAGTAATCGTAAGAGTGGTCGTAAGGTCGGCAGTACCATTGGGCGTCGCAAGGCCATGTTCCGTAACATGACTGCGTCAGTGGTAGAGAACGAGCTGAGCTAGACAACGTTGCCGAGAACGAAAGAGCTTCGTCGTGTAGCTTGGCCTTTGATGACGCGATCTAAGAATGATTCT
The DNA here is from genome assembly GCA_013393545.1 of Alteromonadaceae bacterium. The sequence goes on from JABXHG010000007.1 coordinate 186, forward strand.
GTAGCAAAGCGTCGTCTGGCGTTCTCTCGCCTGCGTAACGATGCTGCGGTAGCCAAGCTGTTCGAAGAGCTTGGTCCCCGTTATAGCGAGCGTCCGGGTGGGTACCTGCGTATCCTCAAGTGCGGCTTCCGTGCCGGCGATAATGCCCCCATGGCATTCGTCGAGCTGGTTGGCCGTCCGGTCGATATCGAAGCAGAAGAGCTGGACGACGACGAAGAGTAAAATCTTCGGAAGCGTTCATAAAAAGCCGGGCTCCGAAAGGTGTCCGGCTTTTTTGTGTTTTGGCCACGAAACCCACTAAAGGACACGAAAGTAAAAAACAAAAGATCTTTTTCTTTTAGTTATTCAATCTTTTTTCGTGTTTTTTAGTGGGTTTCGTGGCTAAACAAATCTTTTAATCTTTCATTCAGTGTTGTTCCGTGGCGGAGAAATCAGTTCAGTATAGGCTTCAGGTAGTAGCCGGTGTGTGAGGCGTCTATTTGAGCCACCTCTTCCGGTGTGCCCTCGGCAATAATCTCACCACCACCTGAGCCCCCTTCTGGCCCCAGGTCGATAATCCAGTCTGCCGTTTTGATAACATCCAGATTGTGCTCGATCACCACCACGGTGTTGCCGTGGTCTCGCAGGCGCTGTAGCACATTCAGCAGTTGCTGGATGTCATAGAAATGCAGCCCGGTGGTCGGTTCGTCCAGAATGTACAGAGTCTTGCCGGTATCGCGCTTTGACAGTTCCTTCGCCAGTTTCACCCGTTGGGCCTCACCGCCGGACAGGGTGACCGCACTTTGTCCCAGGCGAATGTACGACAGCCCGACATCCATCAGGGTCTGTAGCTTGCGGGCCAGGAAGGGCACGGCATCGAAAAACTCCCGGCCTTCCTCCACGGTCATATCCAGCACCTCGTGGATGTTCTTGCCCTTGTATCGTACCTCGAGGGTTTCCCGATTGTAGCGTTTGCCTTTGCAGACATCGCAGGGCACGTAAATATCGGGCAGGAAATGCATTTCCACCTTGATCATGCCATCGCCCTGGCAGGCCTCGCAGCGTCCGCCCTTCACGTTGAAGGAAAAGCGGCCCGGCTTGTAGCCCCGGGAGCGCGCTTCCTGGGTTCCGGCAAAGAGCTCACGAATCGGGGTGAAGAGCCCGGTGTAAGTAGCCGGATTGGAGCGCGGGGTCCGTCCAATGGGGCTCTGGTCGATATCGATCACCTTGTCCAAATGATCCAGGCCCTTGAGCGAACGATAAGGTGCATGGCTCAGGCTGGTGGCCTTGTTAAGCTTCGCAGCGGCCACCGGGTACAGGGTGCTGTTGATCAAAGTGGACTTGCCGGAACCGGAAACGCCGGTCACGCAGGTCATGATACCCAGGGGCAGCTTTAGGGTGACGTCTTGCAGGTTGTTGCCGGTGGCACCGGTCAAAACCAATTCTTTGCCGGAGCCCTTGTTGCGGGTCGCGGGAATGGCGATTTCACGGGTGCCGTTCAGATACTGGCCAGTCAACGAATTATCATTGGCCAGGATTTGTTCGGGCGTCCCGCAGGCCACTATCTCGCCGCCGTGCACCCCGGCGCCCGGGCCGATATCGATCACATAATCTGCAGCCCGAATGGCATCCTCGTCGTGTTCCACGACGATCACGGTGTTGCCCAGGTCCCGCAAGTGGGTGAGGGTGGCCAGCAAGCGGTCGTTATCCCGCTGATGCAGCCCGATGGACGGTTCATCCAGGATGTACATCACGCCCACCAGCCCGGCACCAATCTGGCTGGCCAGGCGAATGCGCTGCGCTTCGCCGCCGGAAAGGGTGTCAGCGCTGCGCTCCAGAGTCAGGTATTGCAGGCCCACGTTCACCAGAAACTGCAGGCGCTGGCGCACTTCCTTCAGGATTTTTTCGGCGATCTCGCCTTTTCGGCCGGGCAGGCTCAGCGCGCTAAAATACTCGTGCGCCTCTCCCACCGGCAGATGCGCTACGTCCGGCAGGTTCTTGTCTTCAATGAACACATTGCGGGCCGCCGTACGCAGGCGTGAGCCTCCGCAGGATTTACAGGGTTGGGTGCTGAGATTGCGAGCCAGCTCCTCACGCATACTCTGGGATTCGGTTTCCCGATACCGGCGCTCCAGGTTGGGCAGGATGCCTTCGAACGGGTGTTCCTTCTCCATGATATGGCCGCGTGAATTCACATAGCGGAACGGAATATCTTCGTCGCCGGTGCCGTTCAGCAGGACATTGCGGAAGTCCTCCGGAAGCTCCTCCCAGGGTGTTTCCAGATCCTGGCCATAGTGCTCGGCGACACTGCTCAACAACTGAAAGTAATACACCGCCCGGCGGTCCCAGCCCTTGATGGCGCCGGAGGCCAGGGTGGCCTCCGGGTTCTGGATGATCTTTTCTTCGTCGAAGAACTGGCGTACGCCCAGGCCGTCACAGGTGGGGCAGGCACCGGCCGGGTTGTTGAACGAGAACAGCCGGGGCTCGAGTTCGCTAAGGGAATAGCCGCACTGGGTACAGGCGTAACGGGCGGAGAAGGTCTGCTCTTCCCCTTCGCCACTCATGGGGGCGACCAGGGCAATGCCGTCGGTCATTTCCAGCGCGGTTTCAAAGCTCTCGGCTAGTCGCTGCTCCAGCCCTTCTTTCACCTTGAAGCGATCTACCACCACATCAATCTGGTGTTTTTTCTTTTTATCCAGCGCCGGGATATCGTCAATGTCGTAGACCGTGCCGTCCACCCGCAAACGGATAAAGCCCTGGCTGCGCATGGTATCGATAACCTGCAGGTGTTCGCCCTTGCGGTCACGGATTACCGGCGCAAGGATCATCAGCTTGCTGCCCTCCGGCATGGCCAGTACCTGATCCACCATCTGGCTGACCGTTTGCGCTTCCAGCGGCTGGCCGTGATCCGGGCAGCGGGGCTCGCCGGCGCGGGCAAACAGCAGGCGCAGATAGTCGTAGATCTCGGTGATGGTGCCCACGGTAGAACGCGGGTTGTGGGAGGTGGATTTCTGTTCAATGGAAATCGCCGGCGACAGCCCCTCGATATGGTCCACATCCGGCTTCTCCATCATCGACAGGAACTGCCGGGCATAGGTGGAAAGCGACTCCACGTAACGCCGCTGGCCCTCGGCGTACAGAGTATCGAACGCCAGTGACGATTTGCCGGAGCCGGACAAGCCGGTGATCACAATCAGCTTGTCCCTCGGCATATCCAGGTCGAAGTTTTTCAGGTTGTGGGTACGTGCACCTTTGATCTGGATATGGTCCATAACACCTCGTTTGCGGTTAAAAGATCGATTATATCGTGTTCGGCCCGGACAGTCCCGAACGCCCGGGGCTTCTGGTACAATGCGCCGCCTGCAGCCACCGGCTGTGTCATTCAATTTCTTCCGGCACGGGAAACAATGAACGCGCTCGAAAAACGCTCGGTAGTGGCTCTGGCTTCGGTATACGCCATGCGTATGCTCGGCCTGTTCATGGTAATGCCGGTGTTCGTATTGCTCGGCAACGACCTGCAGAACGCCACGCCTCTGTTGATTGGTCTGGCCATTGGCGCCTATGGCTTCAGCCAGGCGCTATTGCAGGTGCCTTTCGGGCTGTTGTCTGATCGGGTTGGCCGCAAGCGGATGATCTACATCGGCCTGGTGCTGTTTGCGGCAGGCAGTCTGCTGGCGGCGGCGACCGACTCTATATACGTGGTGATTGCCGGGCGGATTCTTCAAGGGGCCGGGGCCATTGCCAGCGTGTTGATGGCCCTGCTCAGCGACCTGACCCGCGAAGAGCACCGCACCAAGGCCATGGCCACCGTGGGCATTTCCATCGGGCTGTCGTTTTCCGTGTCACTGGTGCTCGGGCCCATGCTGGGCGCGATCTGGGGCCTGTCGGGTATTTTCTATCTCACCGCCGCGCTGTCGGTGGTGGCGCTGGTGATTGTTGCCAGGTTGGTGCCCACGCCCCACGCTCACAAGACCAGCGCGGACACTCACCCGGCCCGGGAAATGCTGGGGCAGGTCCTGAAAGATGGCCGCTTGCTGCGCCTGGATTTCGGTATTTTTGCTCTGCACTTTGTGCTGACCGCACTGTTTCTGGTGTTTCCCACCATGCTGCAAGACAACCTGGGCCTGGCCGCTACCTCCCATTGGTGGTTTTACCTCACGGTGATGCTCACCTCGTTCTTTGCCATGGTGCCGTTTATCATCATTGGCGAGAAAAAACGCAAGATGAAATCGGTTCTGTGTGGCGCCATTGGCCTGCTGGCGCTGGCCACGGTGATGCTGACCGCAGTGCAGGCCAGCCTGTGGGCAGCCTGGGGTGTGCTGTTCCTGTTCTTTATGGCGTTTAACCTGTTGGAAGCCAGTCTGCCATCGCTGATCAGCAAGGAAGCACCGGCCGCCAGCAAGGGCACGGCCATGGGGGTTTATTCCACCTCGCAATTTTCCGGTGCGTTTCTGGGCGGCGCCCTGGGTGGCTGGTTATTGCAGGTGGCCGGAGCCGACGGTGTGCTCTGGCTGATGGCGGCCAGTTTGCTGGCGTGGTTGCTGGTGGCGTTCACCATGCCGCAGCCGAATTACACCACCAGCCTGACGGTGGCCCTGCAGCCGGTTGCGGAGCAGGATTACGACGACATTGACCAGCGTTTCCGGGATCTGCCCGGCGTGCAGGATGTTGTCGTGGTTGAAGACAGCGCCATCGCCTATCTGAAGATTGATCGAAAACATTTTAACGAAAGTCAGCTTGCGCACCTGGAATTTGTGCGGCAAGGCGATAGCACTTAAACTCGGAATGCTTGCATGGATGACAAGTATTCAGACAAAAATTTCAGGAGCAAACCATGGCACGAGGCGTAAACAAGGTTATTCTCATCGGTAATCTGGGCCAGGACCCGGAAACCCGCTACACCCCCAACGGCAACGCAGTGGTGAACCTGAACCTCGCCACCGATGAAAGTTACAAGGATCGTCAAACCGGGCAACTGGTACCGAAAACCGAATGGCACCGGATTGTCATGTTCGGCAAAATCGCTGAAATCGCCGGTCAGTACCTGCGCAAGGGCTCAAAGGTCTACATAGAAGGCAAGCTGCAAACCCGCAAATGGCAGGGGCAGGACGGCCAGGACCGTTACACCACCGAGGTGGTGGTGGATATCAATGGCCAGATGCAAATGCTCGACAGCCGGGGCGCCAGCGAAGGCGGCATGAACCAGGCACCGCCCCAGGGCCGCCCGCAAAACCCGAACTACAACCAGCCTCAGCAGCAGCCGGCCCAACAGCAACCGCAGGGTGGAGGCTATGGCGGCCAGCCGAACCAGCAGCCTTCCGGTGGCATGCCTGAGCCGGTGGACGATTTTGACGACGATATACCGTTCTAACTGCGTCAGAATCGACTTTCGAAAGCCCGTGCATTGCGCGGGCTTTTTTGTAACGGCAATGCAAAATGCTGTGAAATTCCTCACAAACCGTGGAGTTGAGTTGAGTTTTTAAACTATCATGTGAACACATGTGAAAATTGGCGGAATTTCAAGCATCGCAGCCCGGCTTTTGTTCCCGGCACACACATATTACAAGACCAAGGAAGTCATGGCCCTGTTTTCTGGTATCAGACCGCTACAACGTTTATTCCGGCGCGGCGCGTCCGTTTCCCGCCTGTGCCTGGAAGTACGCCCTGACGGCATCGCTTGGGCGGTTTCGCCCGGTCTGGCCAGCCAGCAAACCGGTTTTGCCGAGTGCATGCCCGCCAAACGCCAGCAAACCCTGGACCAGCTGGTTGCCGAAAACGGTTGGGAAGGGGCGCCGACGATTCTGGTGTTGCCCATCGACCAGTATCAGGTCTTCCAGGTGGAGCGCCCCGAAGGCGTCGACGATGCCGAACTGGCCGATGCCCTGAAATGGAAGCTCAAGGATTTTCTTGATTTTAGCCCGACCGAAGCGGTCTCCGATATCTTTCCCTTTCCCGAGGATGCCGCCCGGGGCCGTGGATCACTGGTGAACCTGGTGGCCGCGCGTAAATCGGTGGCGGTGGAGCTGATCAACCTGGTGCACGAGGCCGGTCTGTCGTTGCAGAGCATCGACATCGCGGAACTGGCCCTTCGCAATTTTGCCGCTGCGCTGGATACCGCAAATCTTGGTGTGGCCGTGGTGCACCTGCGCGACAAGTATGGGCAAATGGTGGTGTGCCGGGGCGAAACCCTGTATCTCTCCCGCCGGCTTGAGTTGTCCTACGACGACCTGCAGGATGCCTCCCGCCAGGAAGATGCCGTGCAGTCCCTGGCGCTGGAAATGCAACGCTCCATGGATTATTTCGAAAGCCAGCTTGGGCAGGCGCCGCCGTCGGTGATTCGGTTGGTGGCGAAAGATTCTGTCATGCCGCTCACCTCCATGCTGGGCTCTTACCTGGCCGCAGGTATTGAAACACCGGACTGGTCCCGGTTTGGCTTGTCCGAAGACCTGGATTCCCGTTGCCTGCCGGCCTGGAGTGCCGGGCTTGAACCGGCGGGCGGGAGACGCTCGTCATGAAACAGCAGGTCAACCTTTATACCCCCGAGCTGCGCCCTCGGAAGCAGCGGTTGAATGCAGCGACTTTGCTGGTCTTACTTGTGGTGGTAGTACTGGTCACCGCCGCCTTCCGGGGTTTTGGCTACTGGCAAAACCAGCAGCTGGAAAAACAAGTGGCGCAGATTGAGCGGCAGAACCGTCAGCTTAGTGAGGCCAACGAAGCCATGGCCGAACAGATCGAAGCTCGCAAGCCGGACCCGGAACTGGAGAAAGCGCTGGAACGGGTTACCAACACCATCTCCCGCCGACAGCGGTTGTTGCAACAAGTTGAGAACCTGGCCACCAATAACCACTCGGGCTTCTCCAGCCGCATGGCCGCTCTGGCCCGGCAAGTGCCCGGTGAGCTCTGGCTGACCGGCCTGACGCTGCAATCCTCACCCGAGCGCTTGCGCCTGATCGGTCGTACCCGTGTACCCGATCGCGTGCCCCTTTATCTGGAACAGCTGGGTAACGAACTCATATTCGCTGGCCAGACCTTCCGGGATTTTGAACTAATGAGACCGGACGACGATGCCGAACAGCGCGGCGACTGGATCGAATTCCGCATTGCCACCGAGCCGGGCGGGGAGGGCAATAATGAATAAACTCCGCCAGTGGTATGAAAACGGCGCGGCCTGGTACAACGACCGGCCGGTGCGTGAGCGGGCATTGATCGCGCTGACAGCCATTGTGTTGGTGTTTGTTGTTAGCTGGGAATTGTTGGTGGCACCGGCCCTGAGTGAACGGCAACAGCTGGAAAGTCAGCGGCAATCGCTGGCGGATACCCGCGACAACCTGCTGGCGGAGCAGCAAACTCTCAGTAGCCAGCTGGAGAACGACCCCTCGGCGCAGCTGCGTGATCGCCTTCAGGTGCGACAGAACCGGCTGGACCGGCTCAACCGGCAAATCAGTGAAACTGCCGGCGAACTGATCGCCCCGAAAGACATGGTGAGCCTGCTTCGCAGAATCCTGGCCGAGCAAGACGAATTGACACTGCAGTCGCTGGTATTGCGTCCGCCTACCCCCGTGTTTGATGAGCCCCGTGGGGCGGAGTCGGAGCAACAGGAAGAAAGCCAGCCCGAACCGCTGCTCTACGCCCACGATGTAGAGCTGACCATCGCCGGCGGTTATCTGGATGTGATGAATTACCTCGAAAAACTGGAAACGCTGGATGATCGGCTGGGATGGCTGCAACTGGAATACAACGCCGGCACCTGGCCCGAGGGAGAAGCCCGTGTACGGGTGCGAACCCTGAGCCTTGAAGCCGCCTGGCTGGGAGTGTGATGTGCGGTTAAAACCTGGTCTCAAAATGCTGTTGGCACTGGTGCTGGCGGCCCCGAGCGGGCAGGCCTGGAGCCTTCAGGACCCGACCCGGCCGCCGGATGCCAGAACACCGGCCGCACAAGCGGAGCCCCAGCGCAATCTTGAACTGGGTTCCATTCTGCTTTCCGCTGGCCGTCGGGTGGCGGTGATTAATGGCGTGGCGCTGACAGAAGGCGACATCCATGATGGCATCCGCGTGCGCCACATTTATCGTGATAAAGTCGAAATTCTGGACCAGGGGCGGGCCCGAGTTCTGTACCCGCAAGCCCTTCCGCAAGTGCGGAGCAGCCAATGACCAATAAACGGACCATGATGACCTTAATCAGACCTCTGGCAGCAGTTGCATTGGGCCTGGCTATCACAGCCTGTGCCAATAACCCAATGATGCGAACCACGGCCGCGACCTCCGACGATGTCGCCACGCAGATCGACCAGGAATTGGCCGAGGCTGAGAAGCAGGCGGATGAGCGCACTCGGCAAGCCGGCACCAGCTCGTCTGGTTCTGCCGCGGATATCAGCTCACAGTTGTTGCCGCCGCTCAGTCGTGCGCCCGCCGAAGACGAACGTTTCGATGTCCGGGCCGATGGCATACCGGCTGCCAGCTTTTTTGAAGCGCTGGTGGAGGGAACCCGTTATAACGTGGTGGTTCGTCCGGATGTGTCCACCGCCATCGACTTGCGCCTGAACGACGTCACCGTGCCGGAAGTCATGGACATCAGTGCCGACCTGTATGACCTGAACATCCGCAAAGATGGCCGCCTGTACCGGGTTGCGTCAAATGCAATACAAACCCGCCTGTTTCCGATCGACTACCTGCACTTCAAACGGCAGGGCAGCTCCGAGACCCGGGTCAGCTCCGGGCAGGTCAGCAGTTCCCGTGGCAGTAATGGTGCCGGTGCCAGCGATACAGGTTCTTCCGGGGAAACCCGAAACCTGGTGGGCACCGCCATTTCCACGGAAACGGAGTCCGATTTTTGGCAGGATATCGCCAACGCACTGAACATGATTGTCGGCCATGCCGGTGGCCAGGTGGTGGTAAACGCTGGCGCCGGCCTGGTAATGGTGCGCGCCAGCAACTCCGAACTGGACATGGTGGAAGATTACCTGCGCCGCACCGAGCTGATCATGCAGCGCCAGGTGGTACTGGAAGCGAAAATACTGGAAGTGGGACTTGACGAAGGCTATCAGCAGGGCATTGATTGGTCCGATCTGCAAACCACGTCAAGCGGCGATGCGATACTGGCTTCCGAGTTGGCCGGCCAGGCCATACGCGCCGGCGATATTGGCGGCTTGTTCTCGGCCACCATCACCGAAGGCAACTTTGCGGCGGTCATTGAGCTGCTGGGTGAACAGGGCAATGTGCAAATTCTATCCAGCCCGCGCATTTCCACCACCAACAACCAGAAAGCCGTGATCAAAGTCGGTACCGACGAGTTCTTCGTGACCGACATTGATTTTGATGATGACAACAACACCACCAACACCGCCGGCAGCACGTCCACTTCCGTGGAGCTCACGCCGTTTTTCTCCGGCATCTCTCTGGATGTGACCCCGCAAATCTCGGAAGAAGGCACTATCACACTGCACGTTCACCCGTCGGTCAGTGAAGTGGACGATCAGCAAAAACTGATCACCATTGGAGAACGGGATGTCACGCTACCGCTGGCCCGCAGTACCGTGCGTGAAACCGACAGCGTGATCCGCGCCGAAAGCGGCCAGATCGTGGTGATCGGCGGCCTGATCCAGAACCGCAGTGAAGACAGCAACTCCGCCGTGCCCTTCTTCAGCGACATCCCCCTGGTGGGCGAGCTATTCAAGCAACGCAACTTCGAAACTCGCAAGAGTGAGCTGGTGATCCTGCTACGCCCGATGGTTGCCGACCGGGCTCAGATGCGGAGCGACGTCAGAGCCAGCCGTGAGCGCATGGGGGTGCTGCGTGAATTGCTGAACAGCTCAGAGACCGTTAAACCGCAACCGGAAACGGCACCACGCTGATGTACGAAAGCCACTTCGGACTGCAGGAAGCGCCTTTCGCGCTGACACCAAACACCCGCTACTTCCTGCGGGCGCCCAGCCACTCCGAATCTTTGGAGTTGCTGCTGGTAGCGCTGCGCCAGCGTGAAGGGTTTATCAAGGTGACCGGCGAAGTGGGCACCGGCAAGACCCTGTTGTGCCGTTTGCTGCTGAACGAACTGGATAAAGAGGCCTGCACCGCGTACATCCCCAACCCGCACCTGCCACCGGAAACTCTGTACGAGGCGGTCGCCGAGGAGCTGGGCGTGAACGTGGCCGAGTGCAAAAACACCCACCAGACGCTAAAAGCCTTGAACCAGCGCCTGATTGATCTGGCCATGGAGCGGAAACCGGCAGTGCTGGTGATTGATGAAGCCCAGGCCATGCCGGAAAAAACCATTGAAGCGCTGCGCCTGCTCACCAATCTGGAAACCGAAAGTACCCGCCTACTGCAAGTGGTGTTGTTCGGCCAGCCTGAGCTGGATGCGGCGTTGAGCCAGGCTAGCCTGCGCCAGCTGCGCCAGCGCATCACCTTCCAGACCCGTCTGGCGCCGCTTGGCAAGGACTCGGTTGGCCAATACATCCGCCACCGGCTGACCCAGGCCGGTTACAACGGGGCCGATTTGTTTGCGCCGTCGGCAGTTAAAGTGATCTGGAAGGCATCTGGCGGCATTCCGCGCCTGGTGAATATCCTGGCCCATAAATCCCTGCTGGCGGCCTGGGGTGCCGGCGCCGGGCAAGTGGCCCGTAAGCATGCGATGCAGGCCGTGCGTGATACCGAAAGTGCCAATTCCGTGGGCTTTCTGGGGGCACGGATATGAGCCTGTTGAACGACGCCCTGAAAGCCGCCGAGCAGCGCCAGAACCGCCCGCAAATCAGTGGCGCCTATACCGGCCAGGCACTGGCTGAGCCGGCACGCCGTGGCTGGCTGCCCTGGCTGCTGGTATTTTTGTTGCTGGCTCTGATCGGGGCCGGCGCGGCCTGGTGGTGGCTGCAGGGAAATACGGAGCAGAGCCCCCAAACCGGGTTTGCTGCCAACCCGGCAGAACCGACAGCGCCCGAAGCAACGGTGGCAGAAGGAACTGGGCAAGAACCCGGACCGGAACCGATACCGGAGCCTTCACCGCAAAGCCAGCCGGAGCCCGAGCCTGTTCCGGAACCGGTGCAGCCGATCCAAAAAATTGTTGAACCGACCCCCCGGCCCGAACCGGAGCCCGAGCCTGCGTCCAGTGCCGAGCCTCAGTCAGAACAAGGGACAGAGCAAGGCATGGAGCCGGCACAAGAACCAATGCAAAAGCCTGAGCCTTCTCCGGAGCCGGTTTCCGAACCCTCGCAGGAGCCCGAGGGAAATGCAGATAACAACGCGGAATCCGACGCCAGCCCTGCGCCGGTCAAACAGGCCCGGCAAACCCCGGAAGCCATCGACCGGCAAACCGCCCGCGAACTGGAATCACTGCTGGCCAGCGGCCGCACCACCGAAGCCGAACAACGATTGACTGAGCTTACCCAAAGCCAGCCCGCCCCCCGCAGCCGGGAAGCCTTCGCCCGGGAAATGCTGATTCAGCAAATGCCGGAGCGGGCCCTGGGCTGGTTGCCGGAACCGTTGGCGGCCGACCATGCCAACCTGCGGTTGTTACGGGCACGGGCCCAGCTGGAGCAGGGCAATCTGCAGACAGCCATCGCTACCCTTGAGAGCCGGGTGCCGGCCGTGGATGCCAGCCCGGAATACCGGATCACCCTGGCCACCTTGCTGCAGCAGGCTGGCGAAGCGGAAGAATCCGCCGGCCACTGGTCTGAACTGATTGCCCACGACAACAACCAGCCCACCTGGTGGCTGGGTCTGGCCATGGCACTGGAAGAAGGGGGCCGGGCTGACAGCGCCGCCCGCGCCTATGGTCAGGCAGCCACCATGGCCGGGCTGCCCGACAACCTGGCAGATTTCGCCCGCCAACGTTTGCAAGCACTACAGGCAGGACAATGAGCACGGAACCGAAGAAAAAAATCCGGATCGGTGACCTGCTGGTCCAGAACGATGTCATTACCGAAGACCAGCTGATGACCGCGCTTCGGGAGCAGAAAAACACCGGCCGCAAGCTGGGCCGCACCCTGGTGGAATTGGGCTATGTCGAAGAAGACACCCTGCTCAACATCCTCTCGCGCCAGCTTAACGTGCCCTTTGTGCAACTGCGCCATTACCAGTTCAACAACAACCTGGTGAAAAAACTGCCTGAAGCCATGGCCCGGCGTTTTCGGGCCATCGTGCTGGCGGAGCAGGGCAACGAGCTGCTGGTGGGCATGGCCGACCCGTTGGATCTGGTGGCCTACGACGAACTGGTGCGTGTGCTTAAACAGCCAGTGAAACAAGCCGTGGTGCGCGAAAGCGAACTGCTGGGCACGCTGGACCTGGTTTACCGCCGCACCGATGAAATCGCTTCGCTTGCCGAAGAGCTGGAAGACGAGCTGGACGACGACGCCTTCGACCTCGCCAGCCTGTCCGCCGAATCCGAAAGCGCCGACGCGCCTGTGGTCAAGCTTCTGCAAACCCTGTTCGAAGATGCCGTACAGGCCCGCAGCTCGGACATCCATATAGAGCCAGACGAAACCGTGGTGCGCATTCGCCAGCGTATCGACGGGGTGCTTCAGGAACAGGTGATGAAAGAAAAGCGCGTGAACTCCGCGCTGGTGCTGCGCCTGAAACTGATGGCCGGCCTGAACATCTCGGAAAAGCGCCTGCCGCAAGATGGCCGCTTCAACATCCGGGTGAAAGGCAAAAGCATCGACGTGCGGGTGTCCACCATGCCGGTTCAACACGGCGAATCGGTGGTTATGCGTTTGCTGGACCAGAGCCAGGGTACGCTGGATCTCGAAGGCACCGGTATGCCGCCCCACCTGCTGGAGCGCTTCCGCAAATTGATCAAGCGCCCCCACGGCATGATTCTGGTCACCGGCCCCACCGGTAGCGGTAAAACCACCATGCTGTACGGCGCGCTGACCGAGCTGAACAAACCGGAAGTGAAAATCATCACCGCCGAAGATCCGGTGGAATATCGCCTGCCGCGTATAACCCAGGTGCAGGTGAACCCGAAGATCGGCCTGGAATTCGCCAGCGTACTGCGCTCGGCCCTTCGCCAGGACCCGGACATCATCCTGGTGGGCGAGATGCGTGACCACGAAACCGTGGAAATCGGCCTGCGCGCCGCCATGACCGGCCACCTGGTGCTTTCCACTCTGCACACCAACGATTCCATCAGCAGTGCCATGCGCCTGATCGATATGGGCGCCGAGCCCTTCCTGGTGGCCAGTTCTCTGTTGGGCGTAGTGGCCCAGCGCCTGGTGCGCCGGGTGTGTGACAACTGCAAGGAAACCTACGAGCCCACCGAACAGGAACTGATCTGGCTACGCTCGTTCGAGCTGGACCCGCTGGATATCGAAGCCGGTTTTGTGCATGGCCGGGGCTGCTACCAGTGCAGCAACACCGGCTACAAGGGCCGGGTGGGCGTGTATGAAATGCTGGAGATGAACGAAGACATGCTCGACGCCCTGCGCCGCAAGGATGTTTCCGACTTCACCCGCGCCGCCCGCAAGAGCGACCTGTTCCAGCCATTGGGCCAGTGCGCCATGGACTATGCCTTGCAGGGCGTAACCTCGTTGCAGGAAGTGGCCCGCGTCGCCGCCACTGCCGAAACCGGCGTGTCGCTTGAAGAAGAACAAACCCCGGATGCCGTGGGAGTGGACGACTGATGGAGTTTCGTTACCGGGGCAAAGACAGCCGTGGAGCTGTCCAGCAGGGTTCCCTGAAGGCCGGCAACCAGGATGCCGCCGCCAGTGAACTCATGCGCCGCGGTATTACGCCGCTCACCATCAAGGAGGCGCGCCAGCAGGAGTCGGTCACCGACAAACTGAACCACCTGCCGCTGTTCCGCAAGAACGTCAGCCTGGACGAGCTGATTGTGTTCTGCCGGCAGATGCACGCGCTGGCCAAAGCCGGCATACCGCTAATCCGTACCATGCGCGGGCTGGCGGAAACCTCCCGTTCCCCGGTGCTGGCGGAAGTGCTGGAAGACATCACCAGCCGGCTGGAAGGCGGCACCACCATGGCCACCGCGATGCAGGCGCACCCGAAAGTCTTTTCCGACCTGTTCATCGCCATGATCCACGTGGGCGAAAACACCGGCATGCTGGACGACGCCTTTAAACGCCTGTCCGAAATTCTGGAACTGGAGCGCGACACCAAACGCCGGGTGAAACAGGCGCTGCGCTACCCGATATTCGTGATTGTTGCCCTGTTTGCCGCCCTGATGGTGGTGAACTTCCTGGTGATTCCGCGCTTTGCCTCCGTGTTCGACAAAATGGGCGCCGATTTGCCGTTCCTCACCCAGGTACTGGTAGGCACCTCCAACTTCCTGCTGAACTACTGGCACGTGATGCTGTTCGCCATTGCCGCCGCCGGCATTTTGATCCGCCAGTGGAAAGAAACGGATAAGGGCCGGCGGGTGTGGGACCGCTACAAACTGAAAATCCCTATTATCGGGCCGCTGCTGGAACTGATCATGCTCAGCCGTTTCGCCCGTAACTTCGCCACTATGTTAAGCGCCGGCATGCCGGTAACCAGTGCCCTGAGCGTGGTGGCCGATGCCACCGACAACGCCTGGATCAGCGACCACATCAAGGAAATGCGCCAGGGCATCGAACGGGGTGAAAGTTTGCTGCGTACCGCCCGCAACAGCGGCATGTTCACCCCGCTGATCCTGCAGATGATCGCTGTGGGTGAAGAAACCGGCTCGGTGGACGACATGCTTAACAACGTGTCGGACTTTTACGATGAAGACGTGGATTTCGGCCTCAAACGCCTGGCTGAATCCATCGAACCGATACTGATCGTGGCCATGGGTATTCTGGTGCTGATCCTGGCACTGGGCGTGTTCCTGCCCATCTGGGACCTGGGCGCCGCCGCCATGGGCCGGGGGTAAGCCGCCATGGCCAGCCGGATCGGCCACATAGGCGCAGAAAACCGAAACCGCTTTCAGCTGGCGCTGGCGGTATGCCTGCTGGGCTTCGCCCTGACCTACCTGTTCAACGCAGTGGAACGGGTAACGGTGCAAGCCGAAGAGCAGGGCGTGCGGCTGATGCTCAACCAGTTTCGCAGCGCGCTGGTGGTGAAGGGCGCCGAAGCCATGCTGGCAAACGAAGACCTGGAACAACTGCGGGGCCTGAACCCCGCCGAACTATTGGACACACAACCACTGAACTGGGGAGGTGACTGCCAGGGAACGGACACAGACAAAGGAAGCTGGTGCTTCCACACCGAAAAACACTGGGTGGTGTACACCCCACGCTCCGCCAAAGCCCGGGCGCGAATAACCGGGGAATCACCGGAGAACAGCGCCCAAAACGGCTCGCTGGCCTGGCAGGTAGAGCCCGAATACACCACCCCGGCCAACGGCAAAGCACCCAGAGCCGTGGGCCTGAAATTGACCCGTGTAAAATCTGGTCAAATTAACCGCAATGAAGGTAGGGATTAACCCGAAAGTTGTGACACAATTCACGTAGAAGCAAATGGAAGGAGCTGTAATGAAGGCACAAAGAAAAAACCGGGGTTTCACCCTGATTGAACTGGTGGTGGTGATCGCCATCCTGGCCATTCTGGCGGCGTTTGCGTTGCCACGGTTTGCGCAGCTTTCGGAGCAGGCGCATCAATCGAGTATTAAAGGCACTTCTGGCGCCTTGAGTGCTGGGGTGGCCTTGGTTAAGGCCCAATGGGTTAGCAATGGTTCAACGAGTGCAGTAGCGATTGTTGAAGGATTTGGCGATTTCGGTACCGGGGAAGGTGTGGCAGTGAACGACAGTGGTTGGCCTATCTCCACAAGTGGCATCGCCGCGACGCCCAACCAGGCACGCTGCGTTGAAATCTGGGAAGGTGTTATGCAGTCAAATGCGCCCGCTGTTGCTCGCAATGCTGATGCTGGAGCTAACCCGGAAGCAGAGTATTTGGCTACAACTGCGAACACCAGTGAGTGTGTGTACACCTATCAGCCAGACGGTCTGGGCAGCACTATCACTTATGATACTGCCGATGGTTCAATCGTAACGGATATTCAATAATATCATTTAAAACGAAAACCAAGAGGAAGGTCGCATGATGAATGCAATTCAAACCAAAAAGGAAAAAGGTTTCACCCTGATCGAACTGGTCATGGTGATTGTGATTTTGGGCATCTTGGCGGCGTTTGCGTTGCCACGATTTGCTGATCTGGGTGGTGACGCGGAAAACGCGTCCATTGAGGGCGCCCGAGGCTCGGTGAAAGCGGCCGTCGGTATTGTCCGGGCAACGGCGTTGGCTCAGGGCAAGGGGGATGTGACTACACCGGGTTCTGGTGCTACGGCTGATCAGCGCATCGAGCTGGAGGGTGCGCAGATCAAACTGGCTGATGGGCATTTGGCCGGTGCCTCGTTACAGGACGCCGCGCAGTTGGGCGATTTTGCGGTGATTGATTCAGGCGACTCAGGCGTTGATAAGGTTGTCACCATTTCGCCGGCTGCCGCCGATAAGCCCTGCTTTAACTATCGTAATGCGGGCACCAATTCCGCCACCGTCCCGGGCGTCAGCTCAGTTGGCACAATGTCATCCACCACTACCTGTAGCGGCGGTTTTTAAGGGGTATGGTGCCAATACATGCTCTGGATATCGTGGCGCCAAGTGGGGCATGACAGCTACCTATTTGGATTGCCTGATGTCGTGTGGATGTTGTCGGTGCGTTCTATGTGCTGCCCCCCCCCGATAGTTAGGGGGGGAGTAGAACTGGGACAACGGCGCGGATACAGAAGAGGTGCATAGTCTTTGTTGGTTGTTGTGAAATGAAACAGTGCGCCGCATGCAGGTGCCCGTTTTCGATACGGACTTAGTGACATAAACTAGGTGCAGTTTAACAGGAGAGTGTAAATGAGAAGCATAATTCCAGCCAAAGAGCAGGCAGGTTTCACCTTGATCGAATTGGTCATGGTGATCGTAATCCTCGGCATCCTTGCGGCGTTTGCTTTGCCGCGCTTTGCGGATCTGGGTGGCGATGCCAGAGGCGCAACGATCGAAGGCGCTGCGGGGTCAATTAAGTCAGCAGCTGCCATAGTTCACTCGAAGGCTTTGGCCGAAAACAAAAATGATGCGAGTGGCCAGAGCGTGGAGCTCGAAGGCGAGACTATCGATTTGGTTTACGGTTATCCAGCTGCTACTGAGCTAACAGAAGACGCTGGAACAGGAGGTATTTTGGAGGCCGCTCAAATTAGTGTTGATGTCGGCACCACGGAGGGAGATTTCACCCAAAGCAGCGGCACAAATACCGTTACAATTCAGGCTAAAGGCGCTGCAACGGCTGCGGATTGTCAAATTGAATATACGGCTGCGACAGACACGGCCAAGCCGCAAATTGATGTAAAAACCGACGGTTGCTAAGCTGCTGGCGGTTCATTTAGGGCGGCTATTATGGGGATCAATAGTAGAGTGACAGGCTTTACTCTTGTAGAGCTCGTAATGGTCATCATCCTGATCGGCGTGCTCTCCGCACTCGGCATCGGGCTGTTCACCAGAAGCTCCGCCTTCTCCCCCCTGCTGGCCACCCAGCAACTCCAATCCGCCACGCTGCTTGCCCAACAGGCAGCGCTGGCGGGTAACCAGGCAAATGAACTTAAGGTGACTAAGGGCTCAAAAGACTTCATTTTTACCGTAGGCCCCGACACACCCTACGAGCGAAAGTTTCAAATTGGGCATAACGGCACAGATCTCTCTGTGAACGGGACAGATATATCTGTGAATGGAGCCTCCTTTCCGATTAGTTTTAATAACCTTGGGCGTCCAAACACGTCCGGAAATGTTGAATTTACCTTTTCAGGCGATAGTACGTTCACTGTATGTCTAAGTTCTTTAGGCGCAGTTTACGGAGGTGGCTGTTGATACGGTCTCGCGCAAGTAAGCAGCGCGGTGCCACCCTCGTCGAACTCGTCATGACCATCGTCATCATCAGCGTCGCCATCGCCGGCGTTCTCGGTGCGTTTTCCTTAATTGCCGGCCGAAGTGCTGATCCGCTGAATCAAAGTCGTGCAGTAGCGTTAGCCCAACGTTACATGGACGAAATATTAGCGAAGCCGTTCGATGAAGGCGCGCCACCTGGGCAGGGCTACAGTGGTGGTTGCAGGCGTACCTTTGACAAAGATCCCCCCCGTGATCGTGACAAATACAGAGACGTGGATGACTACAACTACATAGATGATGAGATTCCACAGCAATATTGGGATCCTGATCCCGATCCCAATGAGGTGGGTTACGAGCAGTTCAGGGTTTCTATATCAGTATCCTGTGACGATAGCTTGGGTGTAACTCCTGAGCCGAAACTCATAGTGATAACCATCACCGATCCCTCAGGCAACGACTACCTCTTTAGCGCCTACCGGGGGAACTTCTGATGCCACGGCAACAGGGTTTCACGTTGGTCGAGCTGGTGATGGTTATTGTGCTTCTAGGCATAGTTGCCACTATTTCCACCCAATTCGTAAGCTTGTCCGTTCGCGGCGCAATTGATTTGGGCGACCGACAGCAGCGTGCGCTTCAGGGTGTCGTTATCAGTGAGCAAATTACCCGAGAACTTCGGGAAGCCTTTCCGTTGTCAGTGCGGGAAAACGGTGAGTGTTTGGAGTGGTTGCCCATTCTGGGCGCAACCACCTACGAGGATTTGCCCACTGGCTCAAACGGCACTACGGTGGAGATCGCGCCTTTCGGTGAAAAGGATCTAGCTGGTGCTCGTTTGATTGTCTATGGCTACGGATCTACACGGTCAGATCTTTATGAGCCAGGAGCAGATGGTGATCTCCCCAACCCAGGGCCGGTTTCTCCCGCGATTGAAGAAATAGATGAGGCCGATCCTACGATAATTACGTTTGCTGGAGGCCAAACGCACCGCTTCCGCGAACGTTCTCCTCAAAAGAGAATCTATGCCGTGGGTGATCGTGTGAGCATTTGCAAAAGCATCAATGGTGAAAGGCTATACCGCTACAGCAACTATGACCACGAAACGGATCAACCGACGAGTTCGGAGTTAGAGGGCGACTTAGACCGGACACGAGAAGTTATGAGCGCAAATCTCGATGACAGCAGGCTAGTGAAATGGCAAGTAATGCCTCCATCACTCAAGCGTGCCGCCGTTGTAAGCTTCGCCTTTGTCCTGAAAGCCCCCAATGGTGACGAAACCACCCACATCAATCAGGAGGTACATATCCGCAATGTCCCCTGATCAGCACCTAGCAAAACAGGCCGGCGCGGGCCTGCCTATCGCGTTATTTATTGTCACCGTGCTGTCGCTGATCGTGCTGGGTATGAGCCAGCTCCAGGAAAGCTCCGGCAATGCCATCAGTTTGCAGATCCAGTCCCAGCGGGCGTTTTTTGCGGCAGAAAGCGGGGCGCAGATAGCTCTAGCCCGGATTCTTCCGGGTACCAATACTGCCAGTGAGGTTTCAGAAGCTGCGAGCGACGAAGGTGTAGATGGCTGGACGGTGAGTTTCGATAAATCTGGGCTAAAAGAGTGCCAGGCGACGATAGAAATTCAGACTGAAGAAATTACTGACGAAAATACAGGGATAACATCAGTAGTGCTTGTGAGAATTGGGAGTACAGGGGCATGTGGCAACTTGAATACTCCAGACTATACCGAGCGGGAAATCGAGGTTGTGGTTAAATGATACGCCAATGTTTTTGCCTTTACAGGAAAGTCCACGGCCTCTGTCTTCGATTTGCCGCCCACCTGCTGATGACGTTATTCCTGACTGTGTGCTTCGCTCCGGCCATGGCCCAGGAGCCCTCGTTGTTCGAGACTCCGGGTGAAGAAATTTATGTTGTACCGGGCGATGTAACAGAAGTTACCGTTGAGGTTTGGGGTGCGGGTGGCGCAGGGGGCGCCGTTACTGATCGTGGAGCATCTGGAGGCGGTGGTGGTGGTGCCTATGCGAGGACACGGTTGAGCGTGTCGCCGGGCGACCAGTTGATAGTCCAGGTTGGCGCAGGTGGAACATCTCAATCCAGTGCCGGCGATAGCTGGGTTGCTCAGTCATCGCAGGTTGTTGCCCGCGCAGAAGGAGGAACCAGCGTCGCAGCGAATGACTCCGGTGGCGCCAGGGGAGGGCGGGCAGCCCAGAGTATAGGTAATGAAGCCCGATACTCGGGTGGGCGTGGAGCTGATGGATTAGTTCGCGGTTGGTTTGGCCGGTTACAGGGTGGTGGCGGCGGTTCGTCGGCGGGTACTGGCGCGAGCGGAGAGAATGGTGATGAGGACACCGGTGGCGCAGCACCTGATGGTGGAGGCGACGGCGGTGATGGTAGCGATACTGCAGGCTTGGGCTCAAGTGGCGGGAGTCCAGGTGGACGACCCGGAGGCGGAGGTGGTGGTGCGACCACGCGAGCGCTTTTGGGGGGGGATTTCCCGGGCGGCACTGGGGCAGACGGCCAAGTGCGCATTAGCAGGGCATCGTCCGGGGGCGATGTCGGTGTAGGCTGTAAAGCGAGTTTCCCGGACGGCATTTCAAGTTACAATGGTGGCCAGATTCACTTCGGTCAAAATGCTCAGTTGATCGGAAGCCCGGATAGTCGTTTGGAGGCTGGAATCATCTCGAAAAATGATGGTTCAAGTCTGGGCACTTGTGGTAACAACGATTGCACCGCAACCAACTCCCCAGTCGCTGCCCTGAACCTTCCAGAATTTCCCGCAATTAATGCCCCCTCGGATACCAGTGTATACCTTGGCTACCGGGAGGCACGAACGATTGGTGATAGTGGCAATAATCGGTTCAGTTCCATTGAAACTGGCTTTCAAGCGGAGTTGTCCTTTTCCGCAAACTACGACACCTATTATATTGGCACTTTGAACCTTGGCTCTAGCTCCACGGTCTTTCTTCAGCCCGGTGATTATTACATTGAGAATATTGTTTCAATTGGTTTCCAGGCCGACATTCAAGTGTTGGGTTCCGGCACAGCCAGACTGTTTGTGAGCGGCGACGTTCAACTTGGCTCCTCCTCCTTTTTTAATTCACCGGGCACTGACCAGTCGGGCAATGTATCCAAGCTGCTTCTGGCGTCTTACGGCGACATTTCACTAAAGAACAATGCAACCCTGAGTGGCGCGTTATTCGCCATGGGTGATATTAACCTCGGCTCAGCTTCATATGTCTATGGTGGCGCAACGGCGGCCGATATAACCCTTGGCACAAACTCTAAGCTCTATTTTGAGAGTCAGGGCATGGCTGATTTGGATTTCGGTGGAGTATGTGATGGAGAACAAGGCGAACAAGTCGATCACTTTCTGATCTTGCATGGTGGAACTGGTGTTACCTGCCAGCCAACCCCGATAACGTTCCAGGCGATGGATGCAGGCGGGTCTATCGTAACTGATTATGATGGGCAGGTATCGTTATCCACTTCGACTGGAGCGGGCTTCTGGCAAGCTGGTAATGGCGTAGAGGGGGATCTTACAGCGGTCTCTGATAATACTGGAGAAGCGTTTTACCAATTCTCGCCAGCGGACGGTGGGCAGGTCACTTTGGGGTTTCAGCATGCTATTCCAGATAGGTCAGTTACGTCATTTACGGTTAATCTTGATATAACTGATAGCAATGTTCGTGAGTCGGCCAGTTCAGATCCAGATTTGGAAATTACAACAGCTGGCTTTGTATTTCATCAAGGTGTTGATTTTCAGAACTCCATACCTTCACAGATTAGTGGTAAGCCTTCTGAGGGGTTAAATCTGACAGCAATCAGAGCAAATGACGAAGGCGCCTGTGAAGCATTTCTGGTTGACACTCAAACGGTCAATGTCGGGGTGGTCTGTGATGCCCCTGGCAACTGTTCTGATAGTGGTATGATGCAGGTTAATGAACAGACTGTAGGGAATAATGATAAAGGGGAAGACATCAAACCGACAGAAGCTAATGTTGAAGAGTTAGAGTTTGACTTTGGTGATGACACCACGAGTAGCGCACCGCTAACGCTTGAATACAATGATGCTGGGCGTGTGAAGTTGTTCGCTTCAATGCCGTTAATGGATGATGAGGGGAATCCCACCGGAGAGACGATTTTCGGTAGCAGCAATCCATTCGTGGTCGTTCCTGCAGGCCTTTGCATACAGCCAAAAGATCCGGAAGGTATTTGCACGTTAGACGATGTTGAGCGTTACTCAGACTGTGATGTGTTCGCAACGGCTGGAGAAGAGTTTGAGTTGCAAATAACCGCAGTTGGTTGGGAGAGTGATGGTGATCTGGATTATTGTGAAGGCAACGTCGCTACGCCTAATTTTGAATTAGAGGGCATTGAACTAAGTTCAAAAGTCGTCGGCCTTGATCATAAGGATGCCGTCGACGGAGATGTCTTCAGAATTTTGGATGATGGAGAAGAAAAGAGAGACTACGAGCATACGATTTCAACGAATGGCATGGTGCAGCTTGATGATATTAGGCAATCGGAGATTGGAGTATTCAAATTTAAAGCTGATCCATCAGATATAAAATATTTTGGTTTAGATGGGCCTAGCGGTAAGAGTAAACCTATTGGTCGGTTTAAACCAAAATATTTCGATATCTCCATTGATGACGGCGTTTTTAGTAGTAAGCCTCTTGCACCTCAAGCTAGAACTATGTGTACAGAAGAAGGGGATAGGAATTGGGTCTATACTGGGGAGCCGTTTGGCTGGAAGTCTGCGGCACAAATTATTATTACCCCCCAAAACTCCAGGGGTGAACCAGTAAAAAATTACAGTGGAACTTCGTTTCAGCTTTTGGACCCTATCGACATAAGGAGTGCATTAGGAGATTTCCCTGTCAAAGAAAAAAAAGAAAAAGATGCGGAAGGTGATCCGTTGGAGCTTGACGGGAGCTTAGTGGAGGTCGATGAATTTGAGAAAGGTAGCGATGGTGAATTGATTTACGTTTTTGATGCTGGAGACAAATTTAAGTACCTTAAATCAGTCGATGCCCGAGTTGATGCGTACACTCCAAACCCTGTATTTACCCTTAAACAATTTGAGGATGCAGACGGGGTAACGGCTAAGAAGCCGTCCGACTTTTTTGATAAAACTTTTGAGCCTTCGGCAGATAATGGCTTTGAAATTCGCTATGGTCGAATAAGACTGGAAAATGCGTATGGCCCTGAAAATACTGCATTGCCGATCCCTTTGACTGCAGAGGTATATGGAGAAAATGGTTTTGAACGCCATGAAGATGACAATTGTTGGTTTTACGATCTGTCCGAGAATACCGAGTTAAATTTTGGCGATTCGGACCTGGACGACTCCCATACGCAGGTGTTTGAGGTGTCGGATGTTGGTCTTACGCTTGAGAATGGTGTGGCTCAGACCTCTCCCGACGACTATCGCCTTAGGCTAACTGCTCCTGGTGTGCCGGAAAATCCAGATGAAAAAGGTGTGTACGTGAAGCTGAATGTGGGCAATGATTGGCTGAAAGACTTTTGGGATCCCGATGAGCCAAGCACCCTTAAAGACCCTTCTGCGTGGGCCACCTTCGGCGTCTACCGAGGCAACGACCGCATCATCTATTGGCGCGAAGTTCAAAACTAGTGATTATATGCAGGATTTGACTAGCAAAGATCAGGGCCGTCAACGCAAGGTTGCCGAGATGCAGGCTTTGGTCGACGCAGGAATTAAGAGCGGCACGGGAAGTCGCTCGATGGAAGAGCTCCGTGTGCACGCCAGGAATTTAGCCAAGGGTGGTCGCAAGTATGGAGTATCCGCTCAGCAAAGAAGCTGAAGAGGGGAGCGTAAGCTCTCACTCCTCCTCCCCCTCCGGATGATCCAACCCCAACTCATTAATCTTCCGCGTCAACGTATTCCGCCCCCAGCCCAGCAGTATGGAAGCATCGCGCCGGCGGCCGCCGGTGTGTTTCAGGGCGGTTTCGATCATGATTTTTTCGAACTCGGGCACGGCGTTGTCCAGAATGCCTTTTTTGCCCCGTTTCAGCTCCTGTTCCGCCCAGTTGTGCAGGCCTTCCTGCCAGGTTTGGCCGATGGCGCTGGTTTCGGTTTCGGCCTGGTGCATCAGCTCCGGGGGCAGGTCGTCCACCAGGATTTCTCGGCCGCTGGCCATTACGGTTAACCACCGGCAGGTGTTTTCCAGCTGGCGGACGTTGCCGGGCCAGGGCAGGGTGGTCAGGTATTCTTCGGCTTCCGGGCGCAGGGTTTTGGGTTCTACGGCCAGTTCTTTGGCGGCGCGTTTCAGGAAGTGCTGCATCAGGCGTGGAATGTCTTCCCGGCGTTCTGCCAGTTTTGGCAGGTGCACGCGAATCACGTTCAGGCGATGGAACAAGTCTTCGCGGAACTTGCCGTCGTCCACCTGTTTTTCCAGGTTCTGGTGCGTGGCGGCGATGATGCGCACGTCCACACGAATCGGCGTGGTGCCGCCTACCCGGTAAAACTCGCCGTCGGCCAGTACCCGCAGCAGCCGGGTCTGGGTGTCGCCGGGCATATCGCCGATTTCATCCAGAAACAGGGTGCCGCCGTTGGCCTGTTCAAACCGGCCCTGGCGGGCCGCGGCGGCGCCGGTGAAGGCGCCTTTCTCGTGGCCAAACAGTTCGGACTCAATCAAATCCTTGGGAATGGCCGCCATGTTCAGGGCAATAAATGGGTTGCGCGCTCGCGGGCTGTGGTTGTGCAGGGCCTGGGCCACCAGTTCTTTACCGGTACCGCTTTCACCGTTAATCAGCACGGTGATGTTGGAGTGGGAGAGCCGGCCAATGGCGCGAAATACTTCCTGCATGGCCGGCGCTTCGCCGATGATTTCCGCATTGCGCTGGGCGTGTTCAGCGGCCGGCTCACTGGTGGCGCGTTTTTCATGGGCGTGGGCCACGGCGCGCTTGGCCAGGGCCACGGCTTCGTCCACATCGAAGGGTTTGGGCAGGTACTCGAAGGCGCCGGTCTGGTAGCTGGTGACGGCACTGTCCAGGTCGGAATGCGCGGTCATGATAATCACCGGCACATCCGTATATTGCTCCACTACCTGAGAGAGCAAAGTAATACCGTCCACGCCCGGCATGCGAATGTCGCTGATAATGGCATCCGGCCGCTCCCGTTCCAGGCGGGCCATAATGCCTTCGCCGTTTTCGAATACGCGGGTATTCATGCCAGCCTGGCTCAGGGCGCGTTCGAGCACCCAACGAATGCTTTGGTCGTCGTCAATAATCCAGACGTTTGCCGGTTGGCTCATTGGTAGTCCTCCAGGGGCAGGAAGATGATGAAATCGGTTCTTCCCGGCTCACTCTCGCATTCCACCAGGCCGTGGTGCTGGCCGATGATGCTTTGGGTAATGGAAAGGCCCAGGCCGGTGCCGGAAGCGCGGCCGCTGATCATCGGGTAGAAGATGTTCTGCAGCAGGTCGGGGGGGATGCCCGGGCCGTTGTCGATAATGTCCACCCGAC
This sequence comes from Alteromonadaceae bacterium, assembly GCA_013393545.1. The sequence goes on from JABXHG010000007.1 coordinate 25,488, forward strand.
ACACCAACCGGTGGCGGCGATGCCCCACGGTAAACTGGCGCAGGGTGCGGGTGCGGAAGCAGAGCGTGGCCGGCTGGTTGGTGTTGTGCTCGAAGGCAGCTTCCATGGCGTTGCGGGCAATGTTCAGGAAGGCCTGAATCAGCTGCTCCTTGTCGCCGGAAAACTCGGGAATGCTGGGGTCGTAATCGCGCTTGAGCTGGATGCGGCCTTTGCTTTCCGCTTCTATCAGGGTGCGTACGCGCTCCAGTACTTCGTGGATGTTCGTGGGCGCCTTGTTCAGGGCCTTGCGCGGGCCCAGCATGCGGTCCACCAGGCTGCGCAGGCGGTCGGCTTCGTTAATGATGACTTTGGTGTATTCGCGCTGGTTTTCGTCGGTCAGTTCCCGGTCCAGCAGCTGGGCTGCCCCGCGAATGCCGCCGAGCGGGTTCTTGATCTCGTGGGCCATGCCGCGTACCAGAATGCGGCTGGCTTCCTGTTGGGAGATAATGTCTTCTTCCCGGGTGATGCGCATCAGCCGTTCCCGGGGCTGGATTTCCATCAGCAGCTCTGTGGGATTGCTGGAAAGTGGCGTGACCGAGTAGTCCACCACCAGGCGGGAGCCGAACAGCACGAAGAACTCCGCCTCGCGCCGGGTATAGGTGCGTCCGTCGCGGGCGGCGTCGTGCAGAATACGCAGGGCGCCTTCGGAATCGATCAGTACGTCATTTAGCGGTAGGCCTTTACTCCGGGCCAGGCTGGTTTTGAACAGGCTCTCGGCAGCGGAGTTCAGGTAACGAATGCTCAGGTCTTCGCCCAGCACCAGCACGGCGGTGGTCAGGCCATCGAGAATGCTTTTGTAGCCGTGGTTGGTGAGTGCTGGTTTTTGCGGGGACATAGGTGGCGTCCGTTTTGAGTGCATGGGTCGTTCCTGCGCTGTTCTGGTTCTGCAAGAAGCGAACCAGTTTTGGCGAAAAGTGGAACAGCCGTGAATCACAGACGGGCAAACGCCGCTTGGCGGGGCAGGACGGCGCTGTAGGTTGGTGCAGGGGATATTGAGGGGCTACAGACAGCCGGGTGTTTGCCCTTTCGCTGCCCAGAGTATGGCTTTATGCTGGTGCGAATGCACTAAAATGGTGCGGTTTAGTTATTCACCGTCGGCCGGTGCACAGTAAACGTCACCGGCGCGCCGGTTTTCACCTGAACGCCATTTCCGTCAACAATGTGAACACCCGCCCGGTGGGTGCCCCGGAATATGTTTTCGACGGTCAGTTGATTGCTGCGGGTTTGCCCCACCGGCTGGCCGTCCAGAGTTACCTCGTATTGGTGGCCGTCCTGCAGGCCCGGGGAGCTGCTGATTTCAAACGTTACATTGCCGTTTCCGCTACGGAAGGCCTGATTGTTTTGCGGGTAGGTCAGGGCCACACTCTCATAGACCGCCCCCTCCTGTTCTACCTGGTCCCGCAGGGTATCGCTTTCCCGCACGGCTTCGGGCTTGGGCAGGGTAATGGTGGTTACCGGTTTCACATCCACGGTTTCGCCGCCATCCATCGGCTCGTCCGAGAAGGTCACGTTGCCATACTGGTCCACATGCCGGTAAACCTCTGCGTTGGCAGCGGTAGTTACCAATAGAAAGCCGGTCGCAAGTGCTGTTGTTTGTGCCAAGAGCTTTTTCATTCCGATAACCTGTTTTCAGTCCTTTAAAACCGGATTATCGACGGGCCTTGCTGCCAATGCAACGTGTGGGGAAAACGGGCAGGTTACAGGTGGTTAACCACAAAAAAGCCCCGCACAAAGGCGGGGCTGGAGGGAAGCGGCACCGGCTGTCGGTGCCTGGCTTCGGGTCGATCAGCAGGAGTAGTACAGATCGAACTCGACCGGATGAGTGGTCATGTTCAGCTGCTCTACTTCGCCCTGTTTCAGCTCGATGTAGCCTTCGATCATGTCTTCGGTGAACACGCTGCCGCGGGTCAGGAACTCGTGGTCTTCTTTCAGGGCTGCCAGCGCTTCTTCCAGCGTGGTAGCAACCTGAGGAACGCTCAGAGCTTCTTCCTTCGGCAGGTCGTACAAGTCCTTGTCCATGGCATCGCCCGGGTGGATCTTGTTCTGGATGCCGTCCAGGCCAGCCATCATCAGAGCAGCAAAAGCCAGGTACGGGTTGGCTGCGGCGTCCGGGAAGCGAACTTCCACACGGCGTGCCTTCGGGCTGTTTACGTACGGAATACGAATAGAAGCGGAGCGGTTGCGGGCAGAGTAAGCCAGCATAACCGGTGCTTCAAAGCCCGGAACCAGGCGCTTGTAGCTGTTGGTTGCCGGGTTCGTTAAGGCCTTTATGGCTTTCGCGTGCTTGTCGATCCCGGCAATGTCGCAGTGCGCCATTTGCCCCCGCCCGGGC
>JABXHG010000070.1 GCA_013393545.1 Alteromonadaceae bacterium
TCCACCAACACCGGGGTTGGGGGGTGTGTTTCCCCTCTGGTCTGCATTTTTTAAATTTCCGACAACCAAAGCTGATTCCCATGGGGTCAAAAGCCGTTCAATCAACCAGCCGTTTCGATAGTCTGAAGTGGCTGGTTGTTTTCGTTCTGGTTGCCGTCGGTGTTGTCGGTAATCAGTATTTTAGTGCTGAGTCCATTCTTTATCGGGTATTGGCGCTGGTAGCACTGGGTTTGGTGGCGGCTTTTGTTGCCTTGCAGACTAGTCGTGGCCAGCGTTTCGCGGTGCTTCTGAAGGAAGCGCGTGTTGAAATCCGGAAAGTGGTGTGGCCAACCCGCCCAGAGTTAGTGCAGACAACCGCAATCGTTGTTGTATTTGTTCTGGTGGTGGCGCTTATTTTATGGGGTATGGATTCGCTGGTCAGTTGGCTGGTCGCCGGATTCATCGGATAACAGGAGTGTGCAATGTCTAAGCGCTGGTACGTGGTTCATGCGTATTCTGGCTTCGAAAAGCATGTAATGCGCACTCTGAAAGAGCGCGTTGCTCTGGAAGGCATGGAAGAAAAGTTCGGCGATATCCTGGTGCCTACCGAGGAAGTCGTCGAAATGCGCGACGGCAAGAAGCGCAAGAGTGAGCGAAAGTTCTATCCAGGCTATGTGTTAGTGCAGATGGAGATGGACGACGCCACTTGGCATCTGGTGAAAAACACGCCTCGTGTATTGGGCTTTATTGGTGGTACGAAAGACAAGCCGGCACCGATTACCGAGCGTGAAGCGGAAGCCATTCTGCAGCGTGTCGAGAGTGGTGCAGAGAAGCCGAAGCCGAAAACATTGTTCGAGCCCGGCGAGATTGTTCGGGTTACCGAAGGTCCCTTCGCTGATTTCAATGGCGTGGTGGAAGAAGTCGACTACGACAAGAGTCGTGTCAAGGTTGCGGTACTTATCTTTGGTCGTTCCACTCCGGTTGAGCTGGAGTTCGGGCAGGTCGAGAAAGAGTAAGTCCCAACAAGTTATCAGAGCTCGCGCGCTGAGGTGTCGCGGGCTTTTTGTGTCTGCATCAAGCAGTTAAACGAAGGGGAGCCGAAAGGCGTTTGAACCCATAGGAGCACTATCATGGCAAAGAAGATCGAAGCGTATATCAAGCTTCAGGTTGCTGCCGGTAAGGCCAACCCGAGTCCCCCCGTTGGTCCCGCACTGGGCCAGCACGGTGTAAACATCATGGAATTCTGTAAGGCGTTTAACGCCAAGACCCAGGAGATGGAACCTGGTCTGCCGATTCCTACTGTTATCACTGTATATAGCGATCGCAGCTTCACGTTTATCACCAAGACCCCGCCTGCGGCCGTTCTGCTGAAGAAAGCAGCCGGCATCAAGAGCGGTTCTGGTCGACCGAATACCGACAAAGTCGGCACGGTTACCCGCGAGCAGCTGGAAGAAATCGTGAATACCAAAGAGCCGGACCTGACTGCAGCCGATATGGATGCAGCGGTACGCACTATTGCCGGTACTGCCCGCAGTATGGGCCTGAACGTGGAGGGCCTCTAACATGGCGAAGCTGAGCAAGCGTCAAAAGCTGATTCGTGAAAAAGTAGAGCCGACTCGTGCCTATTCCGTAGACGAGGCGGTTAGCCTGTTGGTTGAGCTGGGTGAAAGCGTCAAGTTCAAAGAGTCCGTCGATGTCTCTGTAAACCTGGGCGTGGATGCACGTAAATCTGACCAGGTAGTTCGCAGCAGCACCGTGCTGCCTCACGGCACTGGCAAAAACGTTCGCGTTGCTGTCTTCACCCAGGGCGCAAACGCCGAGAAAGCCACTGCCGCCGGCGCGGACGTGGTTGGTATGGACGACCTGGCTGCCGAAGTCAAAAAAGGCAACATGGACTTCGACGTGGTTATCGCTACTCCGGATGCCATGCGCGTGGTTGGCCAGTTGGGCCAGATCCTGGGTCCGCGTGGGCTGATGCCGAACCTGAAGGTTGTTAATGTAACGACGGTCTCTTGTGCTGCCGCTACAAAGTCAACGGCCTGTCAAGTACGATACCGTCCCGCTATAACACGGCGTATC
>JABXHG010000699.1 GCA_013393545.1 Alteromonadaceae bacterium
TTAAATAACTGCTGCCGGCTTCGGCATCCTTTTCGAATTGAAAGCCGCCGTTTTGCCATATCATAATTTCTTTATTAAGTTTGATAGACTTCGCTGGCTTATGCGTCAATAGTGCTAACCTTTTCCGTAAATATCCGTATGTCCTAGGCCGTGCCCGAAAGTTGGAATTTGTGGACGATCGGCACTACGTACGCTTCCGAAATCAAGTCCGAAGCCTTGGCGAAGTTATCGCCCCAGTTTCGATTGCCTGACGCGGCTACGCCCGCCATTAAATCGCCATTGTCCGCGAGGAAGTCCCAAACGGTGCCAGCGACCTGACCGAAGCCGTAAGTCCCCGTTACCAAGACGAACGGCTCCGTCAGCATCAAGTCCGACTTGATTTCGACCGCAGGCAGGCCGGTCTTGGCTACGAATCGGCGAACGTTACCGGCCAGCGAGTAATATGCGATTAACATAAAGACGCCACCAACACTCCGATAGGAATTGCGTACATAATCAGGACGGCTATCTTCGCGAGTTTAGATCTCGTTGTTTTCGCTTCGACCGTCACCGTAATCCACGCAAAGAAAAGCAGGCACGCTATCGCAACGTATGTCATTCGGAATCATCTCCGTCTTCTAATTTCGATAGTTCGTATTGTAGTCCGTTGATTTCGTCCTCCGCCGCCTCGATCTTATCTTCGAGGTAACGAATGTCGTCGCGGAGGCCCTCGATTTCGTCCTCGTGCGTATCAATCTCGAACTCCAAATCCGCTATCATTTTTTCGATTTCTTCGCGTGTCATTCGATCGACTCCTTCCGTTTTAGTTCCGCCTCGATTTCGTCTTTTCGCGCCAGAATCCGGTCGCGCTCGATTCTCAATTCGCTCAGCTTCGTATCGTGCCGGCTGATTGCGTAATCAACATCGATAAGTTGTTCGTCAAGCCATCGCAAAGACTGCCGTAACTGTGCGGCCGGGACGCCGTAGCATTTGTAGGTCATTGCGCTTCCTCCTCTGCGTCCTTTTGAACGCGTTTATGTTCTCGATAGACATCGCGTAGTCGGACGGCACTCCCGACGATTATCCACGTTAATGCGAAAACTACTACGATGCTTACTCCGACTTGAATAATTACGCCTATAACCGGAATCGCAAGCAGTACCTTAACGACAAAATAACCGGTAAAGCCGCCTGCGAAACTTAGCCCGAATAGCGCAACGATCGTTAGGGCTTCGATAAGTCGCTG
>JABXHG010000700.1 GCA_013393545.1 Alteromonadaceae bacterium
CGTCAGGGTGATTTCGCGGATTGGTTCGATTTGCCCCGATACAGACACGCGCGGTGCTTGCGCGCGCGAGAGCGCCATGTAGTCAGTGGGGGCAATCTGATCACTTCCCCCAGAAGTGAGTGCATAGACTGCACCTCCTCCCACTAAGAGGACAACAGCGGCCACGGCGGCAATAACGCGTTTGCGCATTTAGTTTTCTCCCACAATAAAAATATTTTTCAATTACTGATAGTAGGAAAATAATTCACGTGCCGTGACCCCGGGTTTAGGGATCTCCCTTAGGGGATCCCGCTCACCGGCGACAATGATTTTCAAACGGGGGTGTACGAAGGTACCTTTTTAGAGATCGCTCCAAGCCCCCCGGAGGAAAAACTAGCTAGAATCCAGCGTTTTTCAAGGCATCTGCCATTGATCCGCGCGGGGCAGACTGCTGCTTGCCGCGGGGGTTCTTTGACTGGGGTTGTTTCTTCCTAGGCGCCGCGCTCTTCTTAGGTGCGGAGCTCTTGTCTGCATTCGCATCATCGGTGAGGCGAAGAGTCAAAGAGATTCGCTTGCGGGCAACGTCTACTTCGAGAACTTTGACCTTGACTACCGCGCCGGAGCGCACAACCTCGTGGGGGTCAGAGACGTAGCTGCTGCGCATCGCGGAGATGTGTACCAGTCCGTCCTGGTGGACTCCCACGTCCACGAAAGCGCCGAAGGCCGCCACGTTGGTAACGGTTCCTTCCAGCACCATGCCCGGGGTCAAATCAGAAATCTTTTCCACGCCTTCTTTGAAGGTGGCAGTCTTAAATTCCGGACGTGGGTCACGGCCAGGCTTGTCCAGCTCAGCGATGATATCGCTGACAGTCGGGATGCCGAAGGTATCATCGGCAAAATCCTTTGGGTTAAGCGCACCAAGAACGCGTGAGTTACCCACGAGATCCGCGATGGACAGTCCTGTTGCTTGAGCGATCTTTTCCACGACAGGGTAGGCCTCAGGGTGCACTGCGGAAGCATCCAGAGGGTCCTTGCCACCGGTAATGCGCAGGAAGCCGGCGGACTGCTCATAGG
>JABXHG010000701.1 GCA_013393545.1 Alteromonadaceae bacterium
GATCACTCCATAACGCAAGGACGCCATACTGATACTTTTTTTGCTTGTAATCATTTCAGTAACCCTTATTTATCGGTAACTCAGTACCCTGTACGCCAGTTATGGGGCACACTGCCTTCCCGGATGCGCTGGGGGTGATCACCAACATCCACTCGTACAACCTCTTCTGCCCGCTCTATATTGATAACGGACATCTGGTCAGTACCACTCCAGGAAACAAAGCAGTTCTCCCCGGAGGCGTCACGGGTTATCCAGTAAGGCTTTTCCCCGAGGCCCTGCAGTAATTCATATTCGAAGGTTTTTCGGTCAACGATGGCAACGTAATCACTCATCGTGCCGGCGACGCAGAGTTTTTCATCGTCCGCGCCCATGGAAATGCCATGATGTGCCGAGTCGTTTACATAGGCTTCAAGCGGAACATTCGGAATCAGGTTCGGGAGGTGGGCAACGCGGGTAATTTGATCGTTTTCCATGTCGTATTCCACGAAGCCATGAAAAAACGATAGCTGGAAATAGAAAAGCTTCTCATCTTCTGTGTGTGTCATCGGACGAATGGCCGGGCTCATATCCGGGTAGCCAGCCTCTGCCAGTTTTTTGCTGATATCAAAGCTCTTGATATCCTCCAACGTTTCGGTGTCAACCACTTTGAAGATTCGCTCGCCCTTCAGGTTGGTGAGCTCACCGCGATCCGCAGCGGTAAAAACATGACCGATACTGGCGTGGTAGATTCGCTGACCGTCCTTTGAGTAAACGTTTTCGTGAGGGGAGTTACCGGTTGGGAAGCGACCTTTTTCTTCCCCTGTCCATACATCCAGCAGGTGGACGACTTTGCCGGTTGACGCCGATACTGCAACTTCCGTCCCATCGGGCGATAGCGCCATATGGTCTGAGCGAATCCCCTCAACCTCGAAGCGCCAGACAATCTCATTTGTTGCAATATCAATGGCTACAACATCGGCAAAGCTCGGTCGCGATACAATGAGAAGTTCGCCATTGCGCGTGCTGTACATGTCATCTACGTACTGGTGGTGACCTTCGCCGATCAGGG
>JABXHG010000702.1 GCA_013393545.1 Alteromonadaceae bacterium
CCCGACGTTTGGCCGCTTTCTCTTCCTCCGGATGGACCCCCATAATCTCCGTCCATTTTTTCCAATCCTTATTTTCAATAGCCAGGGTCACCGGAGCACCGGTGGTCTTACCAAAACGAATTCCGGAGAGAATCTGGGTCTCATCCGATTCAATCTGCATCCGCCGGCCCCGACCATACCCCTTCTGGCGCCGAACCAATTGCTGATCCACCTTCTCTTTGGAAAAGGGCATTTGGCTAGGCAAGCCCTCGATAATCAATGTTAGTTGGGGACCATGGGACTCCCCTGCCGTCAAGTATCGCATACCGATCCCGTCCTCTCCTGCTGTTGCTGTTTCTGTTTTGGCCGCTTCACTGCATTTGCGTAAAGTTAGCAGTATGATAACACAGGAGCCGATCGGGAAAAAGGGCGATCTGGACAAATCGCTCATTAGAGGAAATGAGGTTTGTTAAACAAACCTGTCTGAGTAATTTGGAAGCATCCCCTCCCGATGGTCAACCCTCCGCAAATCCGAAGGATTCATAGGCGCTATTTTCCCGGCACGGGAACGACCGGGAGGGGCCCCTCCACCCCTTTCCCTTTGCCATCATTGTTATAGTAAAAATAGTTGTCGGGAACCTCTCCAGGAAGGATGATCGAGTGAAAGGGGTATGTGTAATCGATCTGGACCTCCCCATCGTGATTCGCCGGAATCACAATATCCATCTCATTTGCGACTTTTAAATAGAGCGTCACTTGGACCGTGTTAATCCCTTTTGCCTCCATTTTAGGGACCAATTCAACTTTCGTGGCACCCTTGGGCCAGATTTTCAACGGAATTTCGGGCCCCACCTCAGTAAACAGGCTACTTTGAAAAATCGCTCCCAAGGGAATCCCAAAATTTTTCCGTCCCAATTCTTTTAGCTCGCCCTCAATCTTTTCACTTGCAATTGCATAAACCTTTGCCGAGATTTCCGGACTCACATCGACATATTCCAGGTCTCCCCCATCCGACTTTTTGAGCATCATCAGTTTTTCCAGATCAGAGCCTACATCTTTCCGTGTTTCATCAATCCCATGGGTTACCGCTTCCTGGGAGATATTTTTCACCCTGGCTTTCGCCAGTTTCATCAACGTCGACTCCGCTTGTTGATTCAACAGATAAACCACGCCAAAAAGAAGCAAGAGTGCAGCGA
>JABXHG010000703.1 GCA_013393545.1 Alteromonadaceae bacterium
GCCCTACTGAGCGACCCCACGCTAGATGGCCAAAAAGTACTGCCGATAACCTTTTGGCCGCACGAGGTCTAGAACCATTTCTCGCTCAACCGTATTAACTTGTACCGGACAACAGATGCTCCTTGCTATGAATCCCCCAGGCTTCACACCAAGGAGTTCCAACTACAAGTGGAAACGAGCTCCACCGAGAGCTGACAACGTGCACCCGTAGTCCTAAGTACAGAATGCCTTAAAAGTCATGATTTGTCTGCTTTTGTATCAATATTTTATGCAAAACAATCTTTATCACATGGAAACAGTTACCGTTTGTGTTCAAAATATTCTACAGTCGAACAGCTTACCAGCGGATATGACTACAATCCATGTTAAGGTTTTTGAGCTTTCAAAATACTGAGAATTTTCTTTTCTACCCCCGTAGTCTCCCCCCGAATGCGGGAGATCTAGCTGAGATTAAGCCCCAGTTCGGTCTTCAAACCTCGCCATTTGTGCCGCGCCGCCTTGGGAGATTGTCTTAAAACCGATACATCTAGAGTGCCTAGCTTACTCTACACAAAACATCGCCCGCAGGACGCTTAAAGCAAGTCCTGCGGGCGGAACACTGCAACTCAAATGGCGCAGCGAGAGGTGTAACGGTTTAAAGAAGAGTTCTAGCGCTGCTGGAAGTAGCTAAGCAGGCGCAGAATCTCCGTATAGAGCCAGACCAAGGTAACAGCCAGACCCAAGGCAACGCTCCAAGCGTAGTTGGAAGGAGCGCCGCGGCGAATCATGTTGTCCGCTGCATCGAAGTCGGTCATGAAGGACAGTGCCGCCAGAACGATACATACCAGGGAGAAGATGATCGCCAGCATGCCGCCGTCGCGCAGTGGGCTGTTGCCGGTGAAGATTGCTAGTACGAAGTTACCCAGAGCCAGCACAACTACACCGAAGATAGCGCCGGTGAGGATCTTGTTGAAACGAGGGGTTACCTTGACTGCGCCGGTCTTGTAAACGAACAGCATGCCCAAGAATACGCCGACGGTACCCAGGATTGCCTGGCCGATGAGAGAGCCTGCATCGACGTTGCCCACGAGGAAGCCAGAGAGAAGCAGCGAGAAGCCACCCACAAATAGGCCTTCAAGAGCTGCGTAGATAAGGGTGACGGTGGCAGAGCCCCACTTCTTAGCGAAGGTGGCGACCAGAACGGTGATGAAACCACCGATACCGCCGACCAAGGTCAAAATCATGGCAGCGCCTG
>JABXHG010000704.1 GCA_013393545.1 Alteromonadaceae bacterium
TAGTTGTAGCAATTGATGACATTATCTGTTGCGGTGCTGTAATGTGCATGGTCTGCTTCAGGGAAGGAATAGACGACCGCGTCCAGCGTTGTTTTGTGTTCAACCGCTTGTTCGTCGTCGCCAACGCATGCAGCGAGTAACATGGCGGGAACCAGGGCCAGTAATTTGAATTGTTTCATGGCCTGTTTCTCCTCAGAATTTCAGAGTGATGGAGCCGCTGATTACATGGACATCGCCATCGGCTGTAACCGGGGTATCTTCGTCGCCTTCGTAGTTAACCAGTGTGAAGTCGCGCTCCTGCAGCTTCTGGTACTGGTAGCCGAGATCCAGGCGTACGGGGTAGGCAAGCAGGCGGGTGCGGTCGTAAGTGGCGCTAAAGCCAAGGCCTACCACAATCTTGTCGGTATCCAGATAGTTTATATCGGGGTTGCGGGTCGATTTGAGAGGAGACTCCTCATAAGCAACCCCCCCACGCACGGCAAAGTTTTTGTTCAGCTCGTACTCAGCGCCCAGGCGGGGGATCAGGGTGTCCTCAAATTCAATTTTCGGGCCGCTGAACCCGTCTTGCATCCGCACTGTGTCGCCAGCAAAAATATCACTCAGCTCAGACCAGTTCTGTTGTTCAATGCTGCCACCAACGCGCCAGCCATCGCCTTTATATTGCATACCGGCCACGTAGGTTTCCGGCTGGAAGGAGTCGATGGTGGAGACCGCAAGGCTCAGCCCCGGGTCAGGGATGGTCTGGGTAACGATAATGTTGGAGTCCACCGTGGTGGAGGCGGAGGATTTGGTACGGTAACTGAGTGCGGCTTCCCAGCCATCCAAGGCACAACTGCTATCCGGGCAGAAGGTACTGCCAAAATCAATGCTTGTACCCAGGATGGTTTTCATGGCGGGTTCTGCATCAACTGCCAGACGTTCCCGGCTGGTTTCACCACCCAGGGTAGATACCGCATCAAGCTTTGCGGTGGCGTCTAATGTAATTCGAACGGACATGCCGGCTGAAATGCCGCGCCAGATGGGTGTGGCACCACCCAGGTTAAGGAACAAGGGCTCCCGGTCGTATTGCAGGAACTGACCGGTTTCAGACGTTTCTGAGTTAAAGGCCATCATCTCCTGGCCGTACTTCTCCACGCAGGCAATACAACCAAGATAAA
>JABXHG010000705.1 GCA_013393545.1 Alteromonadaceae bacterium
GGTTCTTCCGCCTCGGTGATACTTCCGGCCGCAGCTGGGAAGTCCGCCAGATTATTAAGGATCCAGCTGGCGATCTCGGCTACCAGCTCGTTGCAACCATCGATCTAGATGCCTCGGATGAAGCAGGAGAAGTTCGCCTCTCCAGCCTTCATATCGAATACTAAGCTCGGCTCTTTTAACTCTGCCTCGTACCATGTATTGCTTGGCCCATCGTGATAACCACGATGAGTACAAGCAGCATGATCTGAACCGGGTTAATAGTTGACCCCAGCAGCGTCTCAGTAGCCATGACGACAGCTGGCAATGTGGCAAGAATCAACGCGGAAATAAACGGCGTCGCAAGGATGACTCCCCATTGCAGCAGCAAGATGGGAAGCGTAATGCACAACGTCGACAGAATAATCAGCAGTCCGACATTGCCCTGCAATTGTGTGAAATCCACGCCAGGTGGAACCGGATCGCGGCAATGGTGAGCACGCCAAGGCCCTGACTTGACGCCCAGCGCGACGAATACAAAACGCCGACCGCCGAAATACCAGCACCAACGGCAAGCAGGACTCCAGCATAAGTTTCACCCGTGGCGCTGACATCACCAATGAAAAAGAAGGCGAAAGCCAAAGCCAAGATGGCAAACGTCGGAATCAAGGTGCTGTTAAACCTCTTTGCTGTCAGCGCCACAAGCACGGCCACCACGAAGGGGCCGATTCCTGTCTCAATCACGCTTGCTGCCGTTGGCTGAATCAACGTGGCGGAGATATAGAACAAGCAAAACGCACCAGCCGAGAACAGGTTCAACGCCAGTGCGGACTTAACCCGCTGCGACTTCGTTGCACTTGGCACTTCCACTACACGCTCTGAATTCGCATTCTGCTTTCGATGCTTTACAGCGAAGTAGCCAATGGTTGAAAGCACTGCAGCAATGAAGAAGGCCGAAAACGTCGTGAAAGTAGATAGCTCCGGCGCAACCCGCATACCAACCACAGCGGTACCGATTCCCTGCCAAATGACGGCAACAGCAACAATGACAGCTCCAGTCATTGTCTTATTCGACGTATTTATATCCCCCACTCATTCAG
>JABXHG010000706.1 GCA_013393545.1 Alteromonadaceae bacterium
ACAGGTGGAGATGTGTACACGGGAGAGGAAACCGACGTTGTGGCTATGCGGGCTTGGTGTGGCGGGAGGCGACATGAGACACCAGATAGCTAATATAACAAGCGGCTGTTGTCGGACGTGCCTACGCTGTGCTCCGGCACGCCGCAAAGCCGAGCGTTAAACGGTCAGAGATCATGAGCAAAATAATCGATTTCCCAAGTGCCTCAGTCAGAAACGATGCCGACATAGAAAGGGGGCTTCGTGAGGGGCTTGCTGGCCATGGTTTTTCGTCAGACGCTATTGAGGCGGCGATTTCTAGCACCATGCCGCTGTTTCAAGAGTCGAAATCTACAATTGGGCAGAACCTGCAAGTCAGCTTTAAGTCTTCACTCACCGACGAGCAGGTCAAAGACCTCGAGTCTCAACTTTCGTCAGGTCTTCAGAAGCATCAACTTGAGGTTTCCAATTTCATTCAAAAATTGATCGTTAAAATCGCGCTGTTAGAGGCACAAGCCAATGACGTTTAACCAGTCGCTCAAGTTTGTTCCCGGCCTGACGGCCGTCCACCGGACGCCCCTGACGGGTCGCCGCTTAGCTTGGCGTTATGTTGCGAGGAGAGTTAAGCATTGATATCGAGCCTTGACCACATAGTCCTAACTGTTCGCAGCATAGAGGATACAGTTCGCTTCTATACGGAAGTGCTAGGTATGGAGCAAGAAATTTTCGGTACGGGACGAGTTGCGTTGAAGTTTGGTGCTCAAAAGATCAATTTGCATGAATTAGGTAAAGAATTTGAGCCAAAAGCTAGCTCGCCTACGCCAGGTTCAGCCGACGTATGCTTTATTACAGATTTGCCTATCAGCGAAGCCTACGATCGAGTTTCGGAAAAGAGCGTCTGTATCATTGAGGGTATCGTTTCGCGTACGGGGGCGGTAGGACCAATTCGGTCGTTTTACTTCCGAGATCCAGATTATAATTTGATCGAGGTGTCGTCATATGCAACCGCAACATAACCAGTGCAGGCACGGCGACGCCCATTACATTGCGCCTCCGGCTCCATTCCATGGGCGCGCATGCTGCAAGCGTTAGTTGGTAGTGCTCTGTCCCTTCTTTGGTGGCTGGGTGCTAATGGCCTGGGCGGAAGACTGGGTGAGAAACCGGTAATTTACGGTAATGGCCAAGGCCGTCAGAA
>JABXHG010000707.1 GCA_013393545.1 Alteromonadaceae bacterium
GTGATTTGCCCCACGCTGCCCCTGTCTTTCATGAGTTTCAACCGTTATTTTGAGGCTTTGGAGGCTGAGCTAGTGTTCGTCAGTGCAACACCCCATCATAATGAATAATAATAACAATATTAAAGGACCGCATTTTTTGAAGTCGTTTGTCTAAAACCCCTCACCCCTTCTGAACGCTAACAGAAGTTATCCACGTCATAGCCTGTCAGGCCCAGCGCCTTAAAGCCTGCCAATAGACCTTGGCCGTGTGGCATGTCTCAGTTGTGTGGGAATTGCCTGTAAATGGAGTGGGTTTTGGCTTTTGGCAGACTCACTGCCGCAACATCTTAGACATTATTGGCAGATAAGGAGGGCAATCAAATGCTCATCGGTTATGCACGAACATCGACACTGGAACAGGAAGCCAGCATAGAAGCTCAGAGAGAGTCACTGAAGAACCTTGGCTGTGAACGGCTGTATGAGGAGCAGAAAAGCTCTTTGGCCATGAGAGAGGCGCTCAGCGGCGCTATGGAGTTCGCCAGACAGGGAGACACACTGGTCGTCACGAAATTGGATCGTTTGGCCCGATCTGTACGTCACCTTGGCGAAATCGTTGAAGCTTTGGAGGCCAAGGGCGTTGGGCTGAAGATCGTTGACCTTGGCCTAGATACGTCCAACGCTACCGGAAAGCTAATGTTGAACGTCCTAGGGTCGGTTGCCCAGTTTGAACGGGAGATGATGCTAGAACGGCAACGTGACGGAATTGCAAGGGCAAAGGCGCTGGGCAAGTATAAGGGAAGGCGCCCTACGGCGCGTGAGAAGGCCCCTGGGGTACGTCAAATGGTTGCAGAGGGGGTAAGCAAGCGTAAGGTGGCAGAGGCGCTGAGCGTGTCTGAAAGGTCGGTTTATAGGGCGCTGAAGGGTAGAGGTTGGACCCATTAACTTCGGCCGCATGGCATGATCCACGGCTCCGAAAGCGGAGCGGTGGCATGTCTGATCTATTTTCGATGATGGCCCGCAGTTGGCACATTTTGATCTATATTTTCCAAACCCTAGTGGCAAACCACAGGTCGACAACCGGCATTTCCTGAGCGGTGTTGTCTTCATTAAACGCGCTGACCTACGTAGGCGTTACGCGTCTACAGAATACGGATTTATAAGACGCGGTATAATTGGCAGCAACGATGGAGCGACAAAGGCAATTGCGCGTAGATGATGGCTGGATGGAC
>JABXHG010000708.1 GCA_013393545.1 Alteromonadaceae bacterium
ATAGGTATCACCATCAATAACTCGATACACCGTTCCTTTGGATTCAATAGCGTTGCTAACCGAAAGATTGTGAGCCTGAACGCTTGTAGCGAAGAGAGCAACGAATGAAAAAGCAATAGTAGTCAATAGTCGAAACATAATGTAAAAACTCCTGAAAAAGGTTTATGAAAAACGTTTGGCGGTTTGATGTTCTTTGAAGACAAAATCGCAAACATCATCCAAGCTACCAAGCTCAAATACAAAATCATCCACAACATCACTTAGATGTTCGAGATCTTTGTCTTTTGTATGCCTTTCTGCTTCGACATATAGATATTCCATGAGTTCGCTCAAAACATCATCTTTTTCCATGCTCGAAGGATAAAAATCGGTTCGTTGCTCCATAGAAAAAGATTGATCTTGATAGCGATATTTGATGGTGTAACTACGAACATTAAACATAGAAAAGGATTCCTTATGAGAAAAATGAAAAGATTTTGCGCCAGCCTCGACGGGGAGAGCCTTCTTGTAAACAATCAAAATTGCCAGCAATAAGCTCTCGCATGTTCATACATTCATGAACTCGACTCACAACATCTTGAAAGTAACCTTCCTGAAACTCGATATTGTTGACAATAAAAGATACTCGCTCACCAAGAGAAAGTTGCTCAAACCCCGAAGTATTCAAGTCTGAAAGGAGAAAGTAGCACAACTGCGCTTCTGTATCCTTTATGCTACCAGAATAAATATCTTCAGAGGAAAGACTTAATTGCCTCCAATCATTCTGGCCTCGTGAGCGATAGGGAATCTTGATAGACATAAATATCCTGTTTTCATCAGTGTAGAATACATAAAGTATATACAAAATATAGATTGATGTCAATGCAGTTAAACAATGTTTTTGAATTTCTCTTTGATGAGTGATGGTGAGTTGAATTTGAGGTATGATTTGCAACAGTGCAACCAGAAAGCATGGTTAACGTGATTACCACATACGAGAATATGTGTATTATTGTGAACAATATTATATGCGTCTTCAGTTGCTGTCACGAAATAGACGGTATGCTCTTCATAA
>JABXHG010000071.1 GCA_013393545.1 Alteromonadaceae bacterium
GTCATAAGCGATTACCACTAGTTTAATTCGCCTGCCATTGTATAAAAACAACATTTATATGGAGACGGACCATGAACAAGGACCCCGCATTAAAGCAAGCATCCATTAACCCTGGCCTTGAAAGCCCTGGCCGCCGCAGTCTTTTGCTTGGCAGCGCAGGTGCCATGGCTGCGGTAAGCTTGCTGGGTTTTGCCCCGCTTGCCAGAGCCGATGAGCCAAAATCACTACCAGATTATGCAGCCTGGAAAGAGCGCAACGCTCTGATTGTGCACAGCGCTAACACCATGGAAACGGAGCGTGGCGCCATCGGTAACGGCGTTATTACTCCAAGTGATCGCCTGTTCGTGCGCAATAACCTTCCAACTCCTCCAGCCTCGGTTACCGAAGACCGTGACAAATGGGAAGTGCGCATTGAAGGTGTGAAAAACCCTCGCACATTGACGGTGGGCGAGCTCAAAACGATGGGCGTCACTACAACCGCTTCTGTTCTCCAGTGTTCTGGTAACGGTCGTGCTTTCTTTCCACACGGTGCCGGCGGCACCCAGTGGTCAGTGGGAGCAGCCGGCTGCGTAATGTGGACGGGCGTCCCGCTGAAAGATGTTGTTGAAGCCCTGGGTGGCCCGGTTGAGGGTGCCAATTACATTACCAGTACCGGTGGTGAAGCTCTGCCAGAGGGCCTCGACCCCAAGTCTATCGTGGTGGAACGCTCGATCCCTACCCGGGCACTGGAGAGCGCTCTTCTTGCCTGGGAAATGAACGATGAACCCCTGCCCCGCACTCATGGCGGCCCTTTGCGGTTGGTCGTGCCAGGTTACTACGGTGTAAACAACATCAAGTACGTAAAAAATGTGGCCTTCACGGAGAATCAAACCGACGCCAAGATCCAGGCCTCAAGTTACCGGATACGCGATGTGGGTGTTAAAGGTTCTCCCGACCAGCCTTCCATGTGGGAAATGAACGTAAAGTCCTGGGTGACAGCACCACTGGAGAGCGGACAGAACGGCCGGAACATGATTTATGGCGTCGCGTTCGGCGGTACAGCTGCACTGGAAGGCGTCGAGGTTTCCGTCGATGGGGGCAAAACCTGGAAGCAGGCCCGCTTCCTAGGACCTGACCTGGGACCCTACGCGTGGCGCCCCTTCGTTCTGGCGGCAGATCTGTCGTCGGGGCAGCACCGTATTGTCAGTCGGGCTACCGACGTAGAAGGCAATACACAACCTGAAGGTCGCACTGATAACGAAAGAGGTTATGGCCACAATGGCTGGAGCGATCACGGCGTCACGATCACGGTCGGATGATAACAACCGGGGCTGCCCAATCCTGGGCGCAGCCCCGCCCTTCCCGGAATAAGCACTATGAGAAAGCCTGCAGTACTGTTACTTGTCTCCCTCATGAGCTGCGTAACTTTGTCATATGCCAGCGAGGCAGAACAGGGAAAACAGGTATTCACACAGGTAGCGCAGCCCTCCTGTACCATCTGCCACACCCTTTCCGATGCGGGATCGGCAGGCACGATCGGGCCGAATCTCGACGAACTGAAGCCGTCTCGTCAGCAGGTAATCAATGCGGTAACCAGTGGTGTCGGCGTTATGCCAGCATTTGGGGGCTCGTTATCTGAAGACCAGATTCAAGCGGTAGCTCATTACGTCGCAGAAGTCACAGGCGCACACAAGTAAGGGCAGGGCCGGGGCAACTGCCTCGGCCCATGCATC
>JABXHG010000709.1 GCA_013393545.1 Alteromonadaceae bacterium
TTCGAGAGGCAGCACATCATAGTATAACCACTCACTTACACAACATACATGGACGAAAGGAGGCTGAGGATGGCGAATAAAAATCCATCATTCAATCTGATTGATGAGCCGTGGATTTCATGCATGGATATAGAAGGCTCAGCACATTTGTTGAGCATTCGGCAGATTTTTGAGGGTACTCCAAGAGTCTTGAGTATTACTGGGGACTCTCCGACTCAAGATTATGCTGTCTTGCGCGTTCTACTTGCTATTTTCTGGCGGGCTCATGTGCATGATTTAAATGCGATCTTGGATGATCGGAAAGCAAAGCAGGCATTTTACTGGGATGACTGGTTTTCAGATCTGCGAGAGCAACTCGTATCCGAAAATCGAGATGATGTCGTCTTAGGATATTTGGAGGATCACTGGGAACGTTTCGACCTGATTGATTCTGAACTACCGTTTATGCAGGTAGGAAACCTGCAAGCTATGAACGGGGCATCCAAACCAATTTCGACAATTATTCCAGACTCTGCCGATGATCTGTTTACGATGCGGACTGCCTCTGGGCGGGAATCCTTAAGTTACGCTGAGGCCGCCAGGTGGCTAATTCACACGCAAGCATTCGACTATTCAGGCATTAAGACCGGAGCAGTTGGAGATTCACGTGTTAAAGGTGGAAAAGGCTACCCAATCGGTACTGGTTGGTCAGGTATGACGGGAGGAACTTACGTCGTCAGTGACCAAAGTCTTTTGGAAACGTTGCTTCTCAACACGGTTCCGGAGTGCGTGCTGAGCATGCAAGCTGGGGCAGATATATTGCAGGACAAACCCGTGTGGGAGCGAAAACCAGACACAGCTGAGGAAAGATCTAAGTATGGACCAATAGCGCCATCACCAATGGGGCCATCAGACCTCGCGACATGGCAGTCCCGGCGTATTCGCCTGGAATTTGCTGGAGACCGTGTGACCTCTGTCATCATTTCTAATGGTGACAAGATCCCAGATGCTGGCAAAAATGTTATGGACGATCCTATGACGCCTTATAGGTACAGCCCGAACCAGTCCAAAAAGGACCTGGATGCATATTATCCAATGCCATATGAACGAAATCGGACGATGTGGCGCTCACTAGATGCCTTAATCGTGACCTCGTTAGATGGCGGATTCACAGCTAAACAAAAA
>JABXHG010000710.1 GCA_013393545.1 Alteromonadaceae bacterium
GAAGAATCTTAATGATGTCTTCTTCATCACGGAAGTTCGCGAGTTCTTCGTACTTGTAGTCGATACCGATAAACGCTTTTGCTTCTTCGAGGACTTCGTCAGGCAGATCGCCAGTTTCTAACGAGTACGTCTTGTCGGCCTGCTTAAAATGAACCGCTTGACCTACGAGAGTATACTCCGGCTGGATTTTCTTGACCGGCTTCTCCGCTTTATCAAAATCAGCCATTAAACTGTTTGCGTGGAATTCCGCGATATCAATAACGCGATAAGTCTTATATTTCGGATCGTATACCGGGATCATAAAGAACATTTTTCGTTTTGCTCCCGCTTTGCACGAAATGCACTCGTTTTTCCCAGCCGTAAAGTACTTTTGTAATTCGTCAACACTGACCGTGCTACGAGGGGAGTGCAAGCACGTATGCTTTCGGAATTTGTGATCGTATGCCTTACCGGTGTATTCTTTGTTTTCGTGTACGAAATAGACGTACCACTCATCGTACGGTGCAAGCATAACCAACGTACGACCTTCTTTGTTGATCTCCCCGTGACTTCCGACGCGAACATAACGCGTAACGCCTTCCGGGAACTCGCTTTCGCCGTTAGCCGCCTTATCACGTTCTTCTTCGCGCTTCTTCAAAATGTCTCTAATGCTCATTCGATTTCCCCCTACGTTTTAATTTTGAGGCTTTTCGCCCTCGCAAAATGCCGGTATCTGCGTCCGAAACGGCGCCAGCGCGAAGCAGTAGCGACGCGACTCTCTTACTTAACGGACACCCCGACATTCTCCGAGCGCCGGGCCGCACATTCGCCGCCCTCATTCGCCCTCTTCGCGATTAACTTCGTAAATAAGTCCGCCAATTACAAGCGCTGCAATGACGCCGACAATTTCGAAAACCCATACGTCAGACATAGGCGGCGACTCCTCTCGCTGTACGCGTCAGTTCGCGTCTTATTTCGTGCGATTCCGCCGGCAATTCATCCATACGCATGCGCACCGCATTAATTCGGGCCTGCAACGCCAATTTAGTTGATAATGACCGGGCGCGAGACAAACGGTCTTCCAAATGTGCGATTTCTTCTTCGAGTTCATCGCGAAACTTATCGATCCTAGCCACCTCTTCCGTAATTTGTTGCGACATTTTCGTAATTTCTTCCGTAATGAAATTCGTCACTTTACGCCG
>JABXHG010000711.1 GCA_013393545.1 Alteromonadaceae bacterium
CAACTTCTGTATTTTCATCTGCCCCGAGACCAGCGAAGGTTGCCTCACCGTCCCGCAGAGTAAATGCAGTGATCTGGTTCTGGGCGTTGCTGGAGTTATCACGAATCTTTTGTGCTAATTCCTCATCACCCGTGTTTTCATCAGCCAAAGCGATGCGCTGTGGGCCGACGATTAAGAGTCCGATGAGTACGACGATGGTTGTCAGGATGCCGAAAAGAACTGATCTTTTCATGGCCTTCACCTCTTTGGTCTTAGCTAGTGGTCCTCACTAGCTGAAATGATGGTCAAAAGCGGAATGATCCGAGTTGGCGCAATCTCATAGGTGCCTGAACCGGATTTTTTAATCCAGCCAGCTTGGGAGAGTGCAGATAGATGGTGATACGCCGTCGATGTGGATGTGACCAGTTCTTCTTCGATGAAGTCAGAGACCTGAGCCGAAGATTGCAGTAGGCGGCGAAGAATCGCCCCGCGCACGGGGTGTACCAGAGCGGACAGACGTTCAAAACTGTCAGTCCACATGTCTGGGTCGGTGAGTACTTCGAGGGGACGTTGCCACTGATAGCTGTAGCTGCCACCAGCGGCATCAACATCGCCGCCAAAAATGACTGAGCCTTCTGGCATCTGGTCACGTTGATTGTGAAGCGCGTCCACAACCCAAAATCCGTTTGCCTCAGAAAAACCCGAAGCGGCGTTCTCTAGCGCCTCAACACGCGCTTCCAAAGCAGCCAAGCGTTCTTCTGCGCTTGCCTGTTGCTTGCAGGAGTCCGTATTGTGTTGCGGATCTGGGGTCGATGACATAAACCTATCTTCCATAATTTCTGGAAAGATTGCAAGATAGTTGTAAAATTAGAGAATGATTACAAAGATCCCAAAATTCTTGAACGGTAGAGGTGATTAGTGAAAGTGCAGGATGGCGGTGAATCTAGCCCTGCAGTGGCCAGGACATGTTGAAATCAGAGACGTCGCGTCCAATTCCTTCGAAATACTTCTTCTGGTCCACGGCTAGCTCGTAGAAGTTAACCGCCTGGAATTCCATGAGCTCATCTGAGTCCATCTCTTTTAGCTCAGGCCAGCGTTGGT
>JABXHG010000712.1 GCA_013393545.1 Alteromonadaceae bacterium
GCCGGATCTGAACGATTGCGCGACTGAGTGGGGGTGGTGGTAAGAAAATGGAAAACCAGGCATCAGCGCGAGCCTGATTCAGCTCACCAACTTCTGAGGCACTTGGCATGTCTATGTAATACATTAAAAACCTCCTGCAAGTTCAACCGGCCGGACAGACGTACTCGCCTACTCCAGAGCGAACAATCCAGTCGGAGCTTTATCGGGCGGTTAATCCGCCATCAACTACAAATTCAGAGCCTGTGGAGTAGCGTGATTCATCTGATGCCAGATAAAGCACAAGATTTGAGACTTCTTCAGACCTGGCCACACGCCCTATCGGAATATGTTTTGCAAACTCATCCACCGCAGACTTGGTATCACCCTGGCTGATCATGGGCGTTTCAATAACCCCCGGATGCACGGAGTTCACGCGAATACCATCGGCAGCACACTCTAATGCGGCGGCTTTGGTCATCCCGCGCACGGCAAACTTGGAATCTGTGTAGCCAATTGCGCCGCCAACCAGGCCATTGATGGATGAAATATTGACGATGGAGCCGCCTCCCGCCTTTTTCATGGATGGGATAACCGATTTCATTCCCAGAAATACAGAGACCTGATTGATCTCCAGAATGCGGCGATAATCGTCCAGCGATGTTTCAGCAAGGGTTTTGGACATGGTAATGCCGGCATTGTTGACCAAAACATCCACAGGTCCGAAGCGGTCTTCCGTGGCACTGATCACCCTTACCCAGTCGGCTTCACGGGTGACATCCTGCTGCACAAACAAAGCGTTGCTGCCCAGCTCGGATGCAAGGGCCTGCCCTTTTTCTTCATTCAGATCGGTTAAAACAACCTGTGCGCCCTGGGCAATAAAAATACGTGCGTGTGATGCACCCATGCCCTGCGCAGCGCCGGTTATAATGGCAACCTTACCTTCCAGTCGGGCCATATTAATCCCTGTCCTTCAATAACTTATTGACTCTTACACTATAGCAGGTACAACCCGGTCGTGCGTCGGTATTATCCATGATTACCCTTTGACCACGTCCAACGTCTGCATTTCTACCTGCACTCCTACAATGTCCGGCTGTTCGTTCATGACCTCATCATTGTCTTTGTACTCCCCGGCCTCTTCATCTAGATCCCGCCGCCTGCG
>JABXHG010000713.1 GCA_013393545.1 Alteromonadaceae bacterium
CTAGTGTACCGTTCGGTTAATTCGCGCGCTTATTATCAATTAAGCTCAGCTTTGCCCGCGCCACCGATGTCATAATAGCTTCGGCGCTTTTGTGCCACCGGAACGGCTTGGCCAGTTTTTCGTTGTGGACCTTGATGTACTTTTTAATTGCTGACTTCAATTCACCAACGCTTGTGAAAATGCCTCGATAAAGTGCGCGGCGTTCCAGTTGACCGAACCACCCTTCAACGGCATTCAGCCACGATGCGCTCGTAGGCGTGAAATGCAGTTTGAAGCGAGGGTGCTTGGCAAGCCAGGTTTTGACCTCCGGGGTCTTGTGAGTCGAACTGTTATCCAGGATTACGTGCAGGTCCAGATCCTTCGGGGTTTCCCGGTCGATCTGTCGCAAAAAATCCAGAAACTCCTTGGCGCGATGGCGTTGAGTGACACGACCAATCACCTCGCCCGTCAAAATGTTAAAAGCCGCGTACAGACTGGTCGTGCCATGGCGCTTATAATCGTGCGTATGACGTTCAATTTGTCCTGGCCTGAGCTGTAATTTTGGCTGTGTCCGGTCGAGCGCCTGAATCTGTGTCTTTTCATCAACAGACAGAACCAGCGCATTGTCCGGCGGATTCAGATAAAGACCTACGACGTCACACACTTTCTCAGCGAAGTTCGGGTCGTTGCTGATTTTGAACGTTTTGAGCCGATGCGGCTTCAAATCAGCCGCTTGCCAGATCTGGCGCACTTGCCAGCGCGTCACTCCGGCATGCTTCGCCATGAGGCTGAGGCTCCAGTGTGTGGCTTCTTTCGGAACCTTGTGGACCGTGTCTTCTAAAATCTTTTTGACAGTTTTGTTGTCCAGCTTTCGAGGCTGCCCCGGTCGAGGCGCATCATAAAGCCCTCCAAGACCTTGCTCGCTATAACGCTTGCGCCACTTGAAGACCGTTTGAGTGCTCACTTGAAGCGAGTCTGCAATCCCTTGAGGCGTCTCGCCTTCATTCAGTAACAGAAGGATCCTGGCGCGTTGAGCCAGATGCTGACTCAGAGTGCTTGTTCGGCACCAGCCTTCAAGTTCCAGTTGATCGTTAACGGTCAGATTAAACGGGGCTGCTGGCTTGGGCACAATGGGAACCTATTCTTGCTGATCAATGAGTCCCTATTATAACCAGTATGAGTCAGCGAATTAACCGAATGAGACACTAG
>JABXHG010000714.1 GCA_013393545.1 Alteromonadaceae bacterium
AGGACACAGGAAGTAACTTTTTCCGAGATTTGGGGGACTTCGCAATTTATTACAGAAGACGCTGTGGTCGAGACCTCGGCTAAGTGGATTCCCGAAGAGTGTTTAATAGTTGCGATTTCCGGTGCTTCAGCTGGCAGGTCGGCAATTAACAAGATTCCCCTCACAACAAATCAACATTGTTGTAACCTGCAAATCAATCGTACCCGAATGAATGTAAGGTTTGCATTCTACTGGGTAAGTTCAAAGTATGATGAGTTGAAATCACTAGGGCGTGGGGCCAGATCTGATCTAAACGCGGCAATCATAAAAGGATTTCCCATTCCGGTGCCACCAATGCAAGAACAAAACAGAGTTGTAGAATTGCTAGACAAGTTTGATTCTCTAGTCAACGATTTGAATGCCGGCCTACCAGCTGAAATCGCAGCTCGACGTAAGCAATACGAGTACTACCGGGATAAGTTGCTGACTTTTAAGGAGATGCCAGCATGAGTGATCAGCCCACACGCATGTATGAGCCGATCGCGGTAGGCGGAGAAAGTACTGTTGTCGCTGAGTATGTCACGGACACCGACACGGACATATGCTATCAGTCGGAATCGCAGTTGGAGCGAGAACTAATTCGACTGCTTGAGTCGCAGGCCTATGAGTATTTGCCGATCACATCACAGGGGCAGCTCGAAGATAATTTACGGGCTCAGTTAGAGATTCTCAATAAGATTGAGTTCTCTGATGCGGAGTGGAGGCAATTTTTCACTGAGCGGATTGCTGGTGCTAGTGATGGCATCGTTGAAAAGGCTGTTCGTGTCCATGAGGATCACATTCAGTTGTTACGCCGCGATGATGGCACCACCAAGAACGTAACGTTGTTGGACAAGGCCAATATTCACAATAACCGGTTGCAAGTCATCAACCAGTATGAAACTGGGGAGGGTGCTGTTGACGCACAGCGTGCTACCCGCTTTGACGTCACTATATTGGTCAATGGGTTGCCAATGGTTCATGTGGAGCTCAAGCGCCGTGGAGTCGATATTCGTGAGGCCTTCAATCAAATTAATCGATATCAGAGAGATGCTTTTTGGGCGGGATCCGGACTTTTCGAATACGTTCAGCTGTTCGTTATCAGCAATGGCACGCTG
>JABXHG010000715.1 GCA_013393545.1 Alteromonadaceae bacterium
CCGACGCTCTTCCGATCTCATTACGCCGTTTGTCCTGTACTGGAATATGCTTTCTGGCGCGGTTAAGTTCGCGTGGGAGAATGTAATAAAGCCTGCGTGGGATGCGATGGCATCGGCTGCTACGTGGCTTTGGGAAAATGTTCTTTCGCCGGTCTTCACGTGGATTGGTGACAAGTGGACGGCGCTTTCTGACACGTTTTCGAGCGTGTGGGAAATCATCAAGACTGCCGTTTTTGACGCGTTTACTTGGTACATCGACCGCGTCAAAGCTAATTTTGAGTTGGTCACCGGGGCGCTCAATACGGCATGGACGTGGCTCAAGGATCAGTTCCTTGTTGTGTGGGGGTTTATCCGCGATTTGGTTTTCACCGCGTGGAATAATGCTGTCAACAATGTGAGCGCTGTTTTCGCAGTTGTAACTCCTGCGCTGTCCGCAGCGTGGACGTGGCTAAAAGACATGCTGATGCCCGTGTGGGAAACAATCCGCGATGCGGTATTCCACGCATTTGAAAATGTTGCACGTGGGGCACAGTTCGTATTCGAGACTGTCACCGGCGCTATCTCCGGCGCATGGTCGTGGCTTAGCGACATGCTTCATGCTGGCTGGACGTGGATTAAAGAAAACGTCTTCGATGCCATGGGGCGCGGTTTGGACACGGTGCAGGGCTGGTTCTAGGCTGCGGTTGACGGCAACACCAATATTTGGGTTGGCATCCGTGCGGCGTCAGCGAAGCCTGTCAAGTTCGTTGTGGATACTGTTTTCAATAGCGGCATTCGTAAGGCGTGGACTTCGGTCGCTAAATTCACCGGGCTTGAGAAGGTCGATGAGATTGGTCTGGGAGACTTAGGCAAGTTCGCATCCGGCGGTATCCTGCCGGGCTATACGCCTGGGCGCGACCCTTACAATTTTGTTGACCCGGCTAGCGGAACACGTGTTGCAATGTCAGGTGGCGAAGCAATCATGCGGCCTGAGTGGACTCGTGCTGTTGGTAAAAACTCTATCGACGCGATGAATGCGGCCGCTA
>JABXHG010000716.1 GCA_013393545.1 Alteromonadaceae bacterium
TTGGGGAGTGCTATTATGTTCTTGGTTGTAACCGCGACGCGGTTACCCGATCACTTGGCCGGGTATCTAAGTAGATTTCTTACAGAAGTAGATACCGGTGTCTCCGTCGGCAACGTCTCGCGCAAAGTACGTGACAATTTGTGGAAACGATGCAACGGAGCACTCAAGGCGGGAAGCCTCACGATGATAAATAACGATCCATCACGTGAGCAAGGGTTTGCGGTTAACACGATAGGCCCCAACCGTCGTCTCATCAGGGGTTTTGACGGCCTATTACTACCGGCATCGTTATCAACCACAGACCCTGAAATTCACGAATCCGGGTAATATAATCGCAGGATAGGGAGGCTCTTCTCCGCACACGCGGAGGTATTTCCGTACTAGAGAACAACGAACGCCTACAGCCCCACTCTTCTCCGCACACGCGGAGGTATTTCCGTGATGCCAGTCAATACTGCCGCCCAGATAGCCTCTTCTCCGCACACGCGGAGGTATTTCCGACGAAAAGGCCCCCACCCAATAAAGGGTGAGCTCTTCTCCGCACACGCGGAGGTATTTTGAGCGTGATCCGCTGATCAACTGGATTAGAGGTCTTCCTCGAAAACTTGGAAATTAGTTTTATCAAAAGCCCTCAGAACCGCTTAAATTTCATAGTCGGAAATCATAGGGAGCACACGCAACTCGGTTAGAACACTTGGCTAAATAGGTGGAGTAATCAATCAGGGCTTAAGCTGTTTCCTTGTGTTAACCGTTGCAGCAGTCATAGTCTTGTCAATCCTCATTGGAGCATTCTTTCAGCGTATTACGGGACTGGGAGTGGGGCTGGTGGGAGGCCCAGTGCTTTCCATCTTTTTGGGGCCGGTCGCCGGCATCACGATGATCAACGGATTGTCCATTATCAATGCTGTAAACAATGCGTGGGCGGTTCGTAAACAGACTGACTGGCGGAAGTTCGGTCTCATTTCAGCTGCGTTGCTTCTAGGCTCATTGCCGGCAATTGGCGTGATTTTCTACCTTGATGGGCCCTGGCTGTTGATTGCCATCGGTGTATTT
>JABXHG010000717.1 GCA_013393545.1 Alteromonadaceae bacterium
AACTACTCCTTTTATACTTAACGTAAATACTTTCGTAAGGAGATTCGATATGGCTCTTACGTGGATATCCAACGACTTTGAGAGCAACCTCAAAGCGTATATAACAATCGAAAAGCATCGACGTTTATTTATTTCGGCTGGTGCCCGGCGCATTATCGGATTACCTGCGGACGGACCGTTTTATCTTACGGTTGCCTATGACGCGGCAGAAAAGCGCATTGTTGTCGGCAAGCCCGAACTCGTTAAGCAGCCGGACGTCAAACCGTTCAAATTCGATAAGCGCGGCAATGTTTCGGCATGGCCGTTCTTGCGTAAAATCGGCATTGATTTCGATAAGCTTCCGCAACGATACTATTTGATCGGCGATGGTGAAGCGTCAAAACAACCGTACCTGGCCTATCCGAAAGGCACGTATGCGTTTCAGTTAGACGAGTAGGTCCGCCATAATCTCGTCCAGCTTTGCGTATAACTCTTCCGGCTCGCCTACGTTCTCGATTTCGTAATCAACTTCGAAACTGTTAACGGCAAGCTCAGTCGGATGCCCCAAGTCGGCAAGATCGAATTGATCGCCGGCTTTTTTTGCGCGTTCAATACGGAGATCAACCGGTGCTGTTATGCGGATAAATACGAAACCTTCGTCCTTCAGACGCTGATATTCGTTAGGCTGCCGGCAGTCATCGATGATCACGCGATTCTTTAGCGCCGAATTATTGCCGCATGAGCAAGGATGGCGGTCGAGATAGGCGGTTATTTTCGGCATGAGAGCGTCGATCCATACGTCCTCTCCGAAGGCTTCCCGCGCCCACTGACCGAACTTTTGATAATGCGCGCGTGGTTTCGGCGTTCGCGGAACGTTAGGGAATGCGCGGTGAAATGCGTCCTTTAGTTCGTCGCCGAATGCGAACGGCTGGAAATCGTAGTGAAGCGAAATGTACGATGCGGCCAGCGACTTGCCTGCGCGAAGTGGCGCGGTGAGGGCGATTTTCATCGGCACTCCCTCATTGCGTTAAGAAGCGCGGCAACCTCTTCGGCAGTGAACAGGCGCATATCTGAATCGGATTCGAGGTGCGCCACCTTTCCGTCCGTTTCCTTTGCGGCATATTTCAGCGCCTCCAATTCTTCGCCGTGCCTCCGGTTGTCCTTGTGCAGCGTGTCGATTTCGTCTTGTAGACGTCTAGTTTCTTCGTATAGAAAATCGGATGTATCCTCGTTTGTAGCATAATCGTGTACGATTCTATCCTCTAGCTTAGCGATATCATGACGAATGTCCGAAACGGCATTCCGCAATTCTGCGATCCTTCC
>JABXHG010000718.1 GCA_013393545.1 Alteromonadaceae bacterium
CGAAGCGATCCCGATTACGTCCAATACAAACCCTGCCTTGAGATCCCTGACGACTTCTTGGAAAAGGCCAGTTTACACGGCAAAGAAATGATGGAAGGTGTTGGCGAAGTTGACGGCATCTGTACGTTTGCAGCCGCGCCTGAACATGGAACGGCGGTATTCAACGTTCAAGGAAGTAGACACGACTTTGCTACACATCAAAGTGTGTCAGGGGAAATTACCTGGGATGAAACCAGCTTTGGCGACCCAATTCTGATTCACCGCGATGAATACCTACCGGATTCAGCGTGTGAGGCTGTAGTTGAAACATTTGGCGGAACCTTTAGCCTGACTTTTCAGTCTTTTGAATATGGGAATGAAAACTACCAATTCGACCCATGCGTAGAGGCGCAGAAGAAACTAAAGACTGTCTTAGAACTGGATGGAAAACATGAAGATTAATCTCGATTCCCTGCATGTTGTGGTCAATAAGCTCCGATCTGCAAAGAATGAAATTGAAAGAACGGCTGGTTCTGTACAAAGCAGCATAGGTGGACATTTCTCGTCGATCGTTGGAATGAACCAAGCAGGAGTGATCCACGGACGTGCCATAAAGCAAGACCCTGCTTCTGCACAAGAACTTCTCAAGGGCTTTGCCGAACAAGTTGGCTGGGCCAGTGAATTGTTGACATCAGAAATTGATTCGATTGCACAGCAAGATAGCTCAAATTCTCAAGGAATTGAGTTGACGGATACAGGCGGTTCAGCAATGGATTCTGGAGTTGCATTGCCATTGCAACCTAGTAATCAGAAGGCTCCACTTTCGTATGTTCCCCCAGTGGTCGTGCCGGGGACTTCATTGCTGCAGTTGGCGAACAATTTTAACGCTACGAGGTTTGAACAGTTGGGGGAAGTTGCTGCAGACTGGCTTACGATGGCCACCAATATTGGCCAAGTTGTCACTCAATTGAACGGGGCTGCGTCACAATTGGAGTCCGAACAGGACAGCGACTTTACTCGAAATGCAGCCGCTAGAATTCGAGAAATGGCAGCTACAGGTGAGCAATTTGCGGCTAATGCATCGTTGATGAACTCTCGAGCATTCAACATGATGAGTAAGGCACCGACCGCGTACATCGAATTGCCAGCCGATGTTTCTGCAGTGCAAGCCATTCCTGATCCGATAATTCAAAAGACAGTTGAAGCCGCGATGCTGACGAAATGGCAATTGAAGCTGCAGGAGCTGGTATCAAGTTCACTTCCGGATCAGCAGAGCCTCACTGATCCGCCGTCGTCAAATTGACGCGGGGATACTGTCGAGATTGGGCTGGAGTCGATTGCGGGGACGGGGGTCCGCTACAACTCTGATGG
>JABXHG010000072.1 GCA_013393545.1 Alteromonadaceae bacterium
ACCAGGGTCTGCCACTGTTCTGGAGTACGGTGCTTTCTCATGGGGGTAACCTCGTATCGGGAAATGTGAGGTTACTGTAGAGCGAATCTCAGCGGGGTGGCAGAACGTCGCGGAATGAACGCTTACGTGGCTAACGCCTCCTGGAAGTCCTCCGGCGTCGCTCGCCCAGTTTCAGCCTGGTAGTACAGGATCGTAAACATATTGGCGACCGCCTCCGCGATGGGCGAAACCTGCCGGGCGGTTTCCTGGTCGATGAACTCCAGGGCAGCCAGCTTGGTCGCTGCCTGGTGAATTGCTTGCTGAACTTCGATATTATGCGTGGTTGTCATGTGTCACCTCTCTGACAGGTGGTATGTGAAAATGCGGGCCGGTGCACCATCACCGGCCCGTGTGCTTTTATAGTCCGGTACTGGAAAACCCGGCCACTTCTGAAAACGGGGTTTTCCCGGTTCCAGCCCCTGCGTCATTGCTGATTCGTGTGCTGCTCGATGCCTCCACCCGGCCAGTAGGGTCCGGGCGATTCACAAAGGCCGCAATCTCCGCTTCAGTGTCTTTCTCTTCCTCGGTGGATGGTTCGACAACCGGCACAAAATCGGCTTCTGTGTGGGGTTCCTGGTCTTTGTCGAGCATATCCAGGGCAGCCATGAAATTACGTTCTTTCATCGTCTTATCTCCTTACGTATCTTGCCGATCGCGGTTCACAAAGCTGGCAACCTCTTCATTGCGTTCCTGCTGGCGTTCCTGGGCATATGAAACGTAGTCCCCAACGTCGAAGGTGTGCTTTTCCGGGTCGCGTGCTTGCCACTCAGCGTGTGATTGGCGGGCCTTGTCCTGGTCCTCACTGGACAGGGCATCAAAGCCGCCTGATTGGTTTACCCAGCCGCCGCCGTTGCCACCGCTCAAGCTATCGCTATCGAACGATGCGGAATCACTCACCTGATCAGCGCTACCAGCATCGTTATCACCCTTTGGCTCCATGCTTTCACGGATCGAGGATGCCAGGCGTCCGCCGGCGGTCTGATTCGCCTTGTCCTGAAAACTTCCGGCCATCTTTGCCCCGACCCCTTTAGCAAGCTCGCCAGCCGTTCCGGCTGCTAGAGAAGCTGCCCGACCAAATCCACCGCCTGAGCTGGAACCGCCCGCTCCGGAAAAACCTGCTGCCTGGGAAAATGGCGTATCACCCGTGCTCGCGTTATCGCTGCCAGTGGTGCTACCACCCCAGCTCTCGCCGGTATCACTAGAGCTACCTCCGAAGCTCGGCATATCTCCACCGGCCATACTGGATTGCGCCTTTTGGAAGGCTGCTTTTACAGCACTAGCTCCACCGGCCATATTAGTCGCCCCGGACATTGCAGCGCTTCCAAGCGCAGCACCACCCGATGCGACGGCTGCACCGGCACCGACAGCACCACCAATCAAGGCCCCTGCACTGAATGAACTACCAGCGCTCGCAGCAGCACCACCGCCAGGGATCAAACCTGCAACCACGTTTGGTACGGAGTTAACGAGAATAACCATGACAAGGGACACAACGAAAATGACCAACAATTCGTCCATTGGCGCACCTTCTGAAAGGTCGGAGTGATAACCATCGATAATAGAAACAGCGATCCCAACCAACAGTGTCATTGTCATGATTTTGAGTGCTATACCGGCCACACTCCTGAAATAGTTGACGGCAATGTCAGAAGTCCAGCGCGAGCCACCGAAGCCCAAGACAAAGATTCCCGCGTAAGCAATAATCCATGCCGTAACTAGCCCGGATTTCTCATAGGCAGCCAACAAGTCTTGCCGACTGGCCGGCCTATCGCCATACCGGTTCAGCTCAGGGCTTCATCGCTTAATATTTGATCAGTGACGGTCCTCCGGACATACTACCCCCTTACCCCCATTGCGTCGGGCCGGGGGAGCCCAGGGTTCTATCCCGGAACCAGTCGGCGCACCAGATCTGAGAGTTCATCTTTGTA
>JABXHG010000719.1 GCA_013393545.1 Alteromonadaceae bacterium
GTTCTTGGGTCATTGTTTTGGCAACACGCTGTTTTCCTTCCACACCGGCAGAGCCATAAAGATCATAATATTTATAAGCTTTGACGAGATCCACTTCCGTACCTATGCCTTTTTCGTAGCTTTCAGCCAACATGGAAAATCCGGTGTTGCTGATCTTCTCATACTTATTGAATACGCTTTTTTTTAGCCAAAAGAAAGATTTCTTCTCATCTTTGGGAACATACCGACCTTCATCATACATGTACGAAAGCTGGCCGGCAGATCTTCCATCACCAGCTTTGCCTGCCTTACTGAGCCAGTAGATACCTTTTTCTGCATCATGCGGGTAGAGCTTTTCCCATTCCTCACCAACGTAAGCTAGGCCTAACATGCGTTCGGCAAGAATATAACCTTCCTGTGCCGTTTTATTTGCTAGCTCTCTTGCCTTGTCAATGTTTGTATCTACACAGACACCATGGTAATACATGGTGGCCAAAGC
This sequence comes from Alteromonadaceae bacterium, assembly GCA_013393545.1. The sequence continues at coordinate 479 of JABXHG010000719.1, forward strand.
ATAACCAGCATCGGCGATATCAGCTTTCCAGGATTTTGTTAATAGCTCGACGGCTTTGTGGCAATTCTGTTCGACATGAAACTCTTTGTCGCCATTCAAATAAAGCAAACCTAACAAATATTGCTGCTTACCGGCATCTGACTCTGAGACATCTTTGACCTCCTTCTCAGAAAGTTGGTTGAAAGCTGCCTCGACCGATTTTCTAGTAGGGTCTTGGAACAAAATATCCGACTGTACGTTACCGGATAGACACAGAGCTATGATAAAAACAAAACGCTTCATTTGAGCACCTCCATCAACTCTCTGAACTTTCTAGATCAAGCGTTAAAACATCGTTTTTGATCGTATGGGTGCCTGCAGATTTAAGCACGATCGTAAGGTCGACCGACTGGCTCAAGGTGTTTTTTGAATACACTTGCGACCATTTCGCCTCGTAAGCTTTGTCTTTCAGGACAAACTCCGGGCGACCCTTGGATTCAGAACCAGGCAGTGAACTTCTAACATCCCCAGAAACGAGTGCTTCACCACTCAAACTCTTTTGGTAAGTCCAATCAAAAATTCTTTCTCGCTTTTTTTCATCAGGAGTAAATTGCAGCGTAAGCTCAATCGTATCCAACTTCGGCACCCTAACCCTGAGGTTGATCCGCACAAAATCTTTAACACGTTCCTCTTCTAATTGTTGTGCCTCTGAATCGATACTAAACCCCATG
>JABXHG010000720.1 GCA_013393545.1 Alteromonadaceae bacterium
TAAAGGTTAACTTTTGGGGTCGAACCCGGCTTTGATAAATAACGTACGGAACCAGACGCGCTAACAGCCATTGTTGAGCATGATATTAACTTGGACTGGCGCATAAAGTTTGCTGGCCGCTATAGCGACAGCAGCGCCGATTACAATACCATGTATGGATGGCCACCTGTTTTTGGTCCAGATGACCGCTCGGTTAGCCGAATATCGTCGTTATATCGTGCCAATGCCAGAACCTGGACCGGCGATGTTCAAATTCATGGAAACATTGTCAGCGGTGCAATTGAGCACGACGTGGTTTTTGGAGTCGACTATCAAGATGCGTACACGGATAACGATGCCGATAGAGATACTGTTACACGAACAAATCAACGAAACGCTCTAGATTTATATGATCCCATATACGGTCAGGCGACCGATCTACCGACAGAAGCAGATCTCGTTGACCTTCCTTCTCTCACCACTCATCAAATCGGAATTTACGTTCAGGACAACTTACGCATACATGATAAGTGGCTTATTTCTGCAGCGTTACGTCGTGACCGTGCAACTAATAACCCGGAAGATAGCCTGGCAACAGACCAATACGCAACAACCGGTCGCTTAGGTTTTATGTATCTGATGGACGGTGGTTTATCACCTTACCTCAGCTATAGCGAGTCATTTTCTCCGGTCATTGGCCGAAACGCCTACGACAACCCGTTCGTGCCTTTGGAAGGCAGGCAGTGGGAGGCCGGTATGAAGTTTCAGCCCCAGGGTACAGAACATTTATTTACGGCTTCAGCCTATCGCATTACCGAGAAAAACCGTAAAAACCCGAATAACGACGGCAGTGCACCATTTCCAGATCGCCAAATTCAGGTTGGAGAAGTTGAAATCGAAGGGGTAGAGCTGGAGGCTCAGCTGGCTTGGGATTCTCTTGATGTTTATGCCAGCTACGCGCACACCGATGCAGCTATATGCGAAATCATCGATCCAACTGAAGTTGGTAAGCCTTTTTCCGCAACATCGTACCTTCC
>JABXHG010000721.1 GCA_013393545.1 Alteromonadaceae bacterium
CCCAAGGTATTCCGGAAGACGTGTATTTCCCCTGCATCTACCCATAAACTAGTTGGCCGCATGCCAACTATCCCGTTGAGCTGGTAATTGCGACCTTTATCGAATAGTTGCTGTGCTTGAATTTTGATAGACATCTGGTTCCTAATCCGACTTACGAGCGTAGAGATCGGCTTCTTCTGCTGCTTCGTCGATTCTGTCCAAGGTTTCCTGATCAGGTTCGACTACGCTCACGTATTCGACTCCGCTTTCAGGCCTTAGGGAATCTGGGAAAAAGATACCGACACCAATTACATGCTCAACCGCGTTTAGATCTTTACGGCGTGCATGAGGAACAATGGGCTTTCCGTTTTCTGTCTGGGTCTTCGGCTTTTGCGTCGTCTTGGAATCTTTATCAATCGCATAAATAGCAAGGTGGCCCACGTGGGCTCCGACAAACTTGGCGTGCTGTTGTACGAGTATGTTTTCTCGTCCCCGGCTATTCTTGCTGATGAGTTCCTCGATTTCCTTACGGTCTTCCTTACTAATTGCGGCGTCGTTCAGTCGGTCATACGAGCCCACAAGCGACTTGATATTGGCAACGTTGACCTTTGAATTGCTCATTTGGGAACGTGTGGTCAGTGCAAGCTCATTCTCGAGCCCGAGGTCGATCGTCTTTTGGTTCTCGTCATCAGGTTTTGGTGATTTACCAAAGAATGAGACGCTCCATTCACGGATAGATCCGCTTTCCTGTTCTTTCTCAATGTAATCCAACAGTGACTTCAAGCCTTCGCCGCCTAATGTGGAATTCTCTTGAGCTTTGTATTCTTTCAGAAAATCGATGATGTCCTCAGTTGGGACGTGGCGGAATACAGTTGTGCCGTTCGTCTTTTCCATCGTCGGTATTTGACGAATGATGAGGTTTTTAACGAGCCTCTTTGTCGCATTGATGTTGTCCGTGAGCCACTTTTCGTCCTTGTGATTGAAGGAGATAGTTTGTACACGGCGACCACTGAAGCTGACTTGGGCTTTAACCATTGACTGTTGCTTTTCACTGCTATTTTCTTCCATGCCCTTGTTCCTCCTTTTTCGCTGTACTACTTCTTCTGCCCTGTTCTTCTCTCTCTTCTTCCTTTTTCTCCTTTTCCTCTTTTTTCTCCTCCTTTCTTTTCTCCTTTTCCTCTCTTTTCTCTCCTTTCTGTCTTTCCTGTTTCTCCTTCTATCTTCTATCTACCTCCTCTCATACTCCTCCTCCTCCATTCCTCC
>JABXHG010000722.1 GCA_013393545.1 Alteromonadaceae bacterium
CCTTGGCTACCTACACTGGGGGCTGGGAATGATGGCGGCGATTGTCTTGGGTAAGGAAATCCTCGCGCAGTCTCGCCGTAAGGGCTATGACCTTCATCCACCAGTAATGATTGCTGCGCTCTTTATGGCGTTTCTTCCATCCTCAGCTGGCATTTCGGGTGCTGCGGTTCTCTACTCGGCGACTCCAAATTATCTGCGCGACATGGTTCCGGATGAGTACAAGGAACGCGTTCCGGAAAGCGTTGGACTGACCGATACTGTACTGCGTTGGGATTTCATCCTGCTTTTGGTTATCTGCTCTGTTGTCACAATCACCTTCGCGATGCTGATGCATCCCAAGGAAAAGGACAAGATTGAATCCATTTCGGATGAGTTCTTGGCAGGGATCGAAGAGGGAGCCGATGGCGTAGAGGTCCCGCGCAACACTCCTGCGGAGAAGGCGAACGCTAGCCGTTGGATCATGTACTTTATTGGCGGCATTGGCCTGCTGTACAGCGTGTTCAACCTAGTGGCCAACGGTGTGACAGGCTTGAACCTCGACAGCTTTAACTTCCTGTTCCTGTCTCTGGGTATGGTTCTGACTGCCAATTATGGCCCGGAATACTACGGCAAACTCATCCGTGATGGCATCCAAGGTACCTGGGGCTTCATCCTGCAGTTCCCGTTCTATGCTGGCATCTTTGGCATGATTTCACTCACCGGACTGGGCGTGGTTATCTCTGGATTCTTCACCTCGATTTCCACTGCTACAACCTGGCCTGTCATTGCCTTCATCTACTCAGGCATTCTCAACATCGCGGTTCCATCCGGTGGCTCCAAGTTTGTTATTGAGGCGCCGTACATCATCCCGACAACAGTGGATCTTGGCGCTGATATGGGGCTTGTGCTGCAGGCCTATCAGTTGGGTGACGGCGTTACGAACCTTCTGATTCCATTCTTCGCCTTGCCTTATCTGGCAAACTTTAAGATTAAGTTCAGCTCGGTGGTCGGATACACTGTTCCGCCAGTGCTCGTAGTGT
>JABXHG010000723.1 GCA_013393545.1 Alteromonadaceae bacterium
ATAGGGGGAATAGTGGTGGCATTGTGGCACAAAGAGCGACGAAATAAAGCAGCGGGTGGCAATCCTGACACGGTGTGGGACGCAGCCATTGTCATCATTCCCGCTGGCATTATCGGCGGACGTATCTATCACGTGGCCACAGATTACGATAAGTACTTCTGTGCCGACTGTAACCCGGTGGACGCGTTCAAACTCACCAACGGCGGCTTAGGCATCTGGGGCGCGGTCGCGCTGGGCACCCTAGCGATCTGGGTGATGTTCAAGATCAAGGGCATCCCGATGGGGCCGTTTGCAGACGCCGTCGCGCCTGGCTTGGTTCTGGCACAGGGCATCGGCCGCCTGGGCAACTGGTTCAACCAGGAGCTCTACGGTGCTGAAACCACCGTTCCGTGGGCACTGGATATCTACTACCGAGTGGACGAAGCCGGCAGCTACGCGCCAATCTCAGGTCGCTCCACCGGTGAAGTTATTGCCTCGGTTCACCCAACATTCCTTTATGAACTGATCTGGAACGTCCTGGTCTGCTTGTTCTTGCTGTGGGCACACCGTGCCTGGAAGCTCGGTCACGGCCGCGTCTTCGCGCTTTATGTCGCCGGCTACACTCTGGGCCGTTTCTTCATTGAGAACATGCGTACCGATGAAGCCACCATGGTCTTTGGTTTCCGGATCAACGCGATTGTTTCCGTCGTGCTCTTTATCATCGCGGTCATTGTGTTCTTCTCGCTGAAGAAGGGGCAAGAAACCCCTGAGGAAGTGGATCCGCAATACCAAGCAAAGCTGGCAGCGGAGGAATCGGAAGAAAGCGACGCAGCAGAGTCCACGGATAACTATGGTTCTGCCGGAACGGCAGATGCTTCTGGAAGTGCTAAGCCCAATTTCTAGTAGCTAATCAGTTCCGACCGGGTATTTCCGGTTCTGTTGGATCATTTTGTATTGAGAAATGCGGTATTAGTAGCAGCGGGCTCCAACTGCGGGTAGGTTAGGAGACGTTGAATACTGCTAGAGATGAAGAGGTTAGGCTCAAACATGCTGGATAGAAGAACTAAGATCGTTTGTACTCTTGGCCCTGCCGTAGCCAGCGAGGATGCCATTTTGCGCCTCGTTGAAGATGGTATGGACGTTGCCCGTCTCAACTTCTCCCACGGCGACCACGCTGACCACGAACAAAACTACAACTGGGTGCGTTCCGCAACGGATTC
>JABXHG010000724.1 GCA_013393545.1 Alteromonadaceae bacterium
CTCGATGAAATCTTCCAGCATGGTTCTTGAACTGCGCCCGATGTATTTTTTCTTCATTTCCAGGTTAAAATCATGGATTCCGTACTCTTCTAGCAACTTCTTTTCAGCCACAAAATAATTGGGTTCACTATCGATCAAGGTACCATCCAGATCAAAAATGACCGCTTGAATGTCAGGATCAGCTACGGGATCAATCCCTCTCCGGATCCGGATCCTGTTTTCCTCTGGATCTGCCACTTCCAGTTCCGAGGGATTCTGATCTGATGATTGGATGGTAAGCCCGCAGGTTTCCAAACGGTGCTTTTCCTGATGGACGTCCGGAACTTCCAGAGTGACCCATGGCTGGGTGGAACCCTTCTTGTGCGCAACATCTCCTTGCGTCAGTTCCAGTTGAAAGGATCCTTTTTCCAAGCGAACTGATCGACGATCAATGGAGGTGTGTTTTCTACGAAAATGAAAATAGACTCTGTAGAAATGTTCCATCTGGTATAGATCTGCTACTTCCAGACTGCTAAATGCTACTGTCAATATGAGATTCCCCCTTCACATTTGGAAAATCCTATCTATAGGAATTTCACCCTCTCACATATTTTTTCCAATTCAACTCGCTCATGATTTTAGTGTATTTAGATTTGGCTGTCAACTCGTCGTAATGAAAAGCCTGCGAAGTAGTCACCCATCGGTGACATCGCGTAACCCGGGCAGGATGATCTCTGCCCGGGTTCCTATATTCTACTGTTTTACGACAGCAATCCAATTGTCGATGCCCTTCTTTTTTAGATCTGCCGATACTTTGTCCGCTTCACTTTTTTGGGAATAGCTTCCTGCAACCACGCGGTACTTCCCCTTCTCATACTCCCAGAGCCAAGTGTCGATGCCCTTTTTTTGCAGGGAGCTTTGTTGATTCTCTGCAGTATCCCTGTCGGCGTAGGAACCGGCGATGATCCGATAAAGTGTTCCCGTCGACGGAGGAGGTGTTTTTTCCTTCAAGCCGAAAGTTTTGGCGACTCCCTGCGCATGAGCACGACCCAGCTTTTTCAAAAAAGAGGTGTCTTTCAACTTG
>JABXHG010000725.1 GCA_013393545.1 Alteromonadaceae bacterium
ATTGATTCCTAGAAGGCTCATATGTGTTATGTTCTTCTTAGTGTTAGCAGCGCCGACCCAGCCACCCCGAAGAATCAATGTGGATAAAATAACCGAAGTCATCGGCGGACATCACGGATCGCGCATCTGTGAGTTCGACACCACAATACGGGCAACACTTGATTTCTACTGCTGTAGTCCAGAGCGTATCACCTACCTCCTCAAGGTAATGATTTGCTTGCAAGTCATCCTCTGTTGCTACCCGCTCAATAAGCAAACACCAGCCAAGGTCGTCAAAGTCAAAACGGGCTGGTCCCCAACAGATAGAAACGCCAGCACGGGGCATCTCGCGGCAATGATGTATGAGATGTGACAGGCTATCCATTTATTTCATCCACAAATATCTGGCCTTCGACGGCATCCGCAATGGCACGATCCAATCGTGTAAGCAAATCCCCGAGTGACTCTTCAGGCAGGCGAACTAACATCGCAAGACACTGGTCTTCATCAGATGCGGTCGCCGCACAGCGAACCGGCCCAGCTCTGCCAATGGTAACTTCACCTGAGCCATCAATAAGCATTTCAATGTTTTCAAGTTTCATATGACGAAAGCTGACTCCTTGTGAACATAACGAGGCTGTAGAAAAACTCCCGCCCCTTTGTCCGACCGCGTTCCTACGTAAAATCTGGAAGTGTTTTCAATCATAAGTGCTCCAGATTTTAAGAATAGGCCCTATTTTTAGCTTATTTATTACCTGAATCAGTGACTTCGCTCGCCAATATACCCGTCAAGCCCACCTCTGCGCCAACAAGAGGCGATAACTGGGTGAGATTCTGACTTTGAGGTCAGGAAGCAAAGAGCGGGAGCAACCGATGGTC
>JABXHG010000726.1 GCA_013393545.1 Alteromonadaceae bacterium
TTTTCCTGCATTTGCAGTGGCACAAGACGCGGCTGACGTGGATGTAGATGAAAATGTGGAGCGCATTCAGGTTACAGGATCGCGAATCCCGCAATCTGCAAATGTTGTTAGCTCTAGTCCAATATCACAACTAACTTCCGAAGAGTTCGAATTTTCGGGTACAGTTAGAACCGAAGATTTAATCAATGACTTACCTCAGGTTTTTGCAGGGCAGGCCTCTACAGACACTAACGGTGCGACTGGTACAGCAACTGTATCATTAAGAAAATTGGGCCCTGACAGAACATTAGCACTAATTAACGGCCGTCGTATGGTTATGGGGACTCCTATTGCTGGAGGTACAGCGCCTGACTTAAACCAGATACCAGCTGCGTTAATAGAAAATGTCGAGCTGCTAACCGGCGGTGCTTCAGCAACTTACGGTTCTGATGCTATTGCAGGTGTCGTCAACTTTATCATGAAAGACGATTTTGAAGGTGTTGAGTTTAATTACCAAAACAGCTTCTATATGCATAACAACAACAATAATGGCGAAATAGCCGAGGCAAACCGCGAAGGAGGGTATCCATTAGCTCCCACGAATGTTCGTGACGGTCACATGAATGACTATTCGCTTATTATGGGAACTAATGGTGCGAATGGAGATGCCAATATTACGTTGTATATGACGCATCGAAATATTGACGCTGTAACACAGGACAATCGTGACATTAGTACTTGTGCATTGGCTGGAACGCCTGGAGATTGGGGCTGCTCTGGCTCCGGCACTACGCCGCAACCGAAAATATATGGTGATAGCGCAATAGGTATTCTCGAGGGTGGTGAAGTAACTGATGCCGCTAACGTGAAACCTTATAACTACGGACCTGTAAACTATTTTCAACGCCCTGATAAGCGTACGACTCTGGGCGGTTTTGCAAAATATTATGTGAACGAACACTTAGAATTCTTTGCTGAAGCTGGCTATATGAAAGATTCTAGTGTCGCTCAAATAGCTGAATCGGGTGCATTCTTTGTCGACGCGCCGTTCAACTGTAACAACCCGCTTCTTACAGATTCACAGTTCGATGCTTTATGTGCCTCGAATGGTTATAGTGCGGACGACTCCTTTACCGCAACTTACGCAAAACGTAATGTTGAAGGTGGCCCACGTAAAAACGACTTAAGTCATATTTCTCATCGCTTAGTTTTTGGTGCTCGTGGTTCTATC
>JABXHG010000727.1 GCA_013393545.1 Alteromonadaceae bacterium
AACTCCGATGGTTTGAGAACCACACAGTTGCCTGCGGCGACCGCCCCGACCAAAGGAGAGAGTGCCAACATAAACGGATAGTTCCAGGGCGCGATGATCAGGGAGACACCATAGGGTTCCGGATAGATATAGCTGGAAGACCCCATATGAGTGAGAGCGGTTTTCACTTTTTGCGGCCGAGCCCAGAACTTGGTGTTTTTGGTGACGAAGCTGATTTCCTGAACCATATACCCGATTTCAGAGATAAAGGCTTCCTGTTCCGATTTGTTAAGATCCTGTTTCAGCGCCGCCATGATCTCCCCTTCCCGGGATTGAATCGCCCTGCGCAGTTTTTTCAGGCTTTCTAAGCGAAAATCGGTCTCCTGTGTTTTCCCGCTACGGAAAAAGGCTCTCTGGTTCTGAAGCAGGGAGGTTGCATCCATCATCTGTCGGCCTCCTCCAAAGATTCATTTTCTTCACTCTACCATAGTTTGGGACAGGGTACCCCCTTTTCACACAAACCACTACTCTCCTGTTGCATACCATACCGCGAATTTCCCTAGAAGCATGGTGATTACCCATTTTTGCAGAGGATCGGGATGGGGTTTCACATTTTGGTACCCAAGTTCTGATGAGTCGAAGACACTCTATGTGCAACCTAACCCTCCCTGTGACGACTTTTTCACAGAGCTTCTCGAACCGAAGAGTTTTGGGTGGAGCGGAGGACTCCCTCTTCTCCTCCAAGGATGAGCACAGGGAGTCTAGGGGAGAAACTTATATTGGCAGGTGGCGGGGGCAGCGGTCATTCTAAACCGGATCGAGACTGTAATTCCCCAACAATATGTTCGGTGTGATTGGCGCTATTGCCGCCGTGGTCGACGGGCTGATGGGGTTGTCGTCGAAAATAGCGGTGGTGGATGTCATCCGGAGATAAGACCCGACGAGAAATACCCTGTATGACTTCAATCCTGAAACAGCACTTCCGGTTGGATTTGGTCCTGTTCACAGGTGAAAAAATCGGGAAACATACTTTTTGTCAATAAGGAGT
>JABXHG010000728.1 GCA_013393545.1 Alteromonadaceae bacterium
TGGATATCTTCGGAGATTCCCTGATGGGATTCCGAAATGATGGATTTTTCCTTACTCTGAACATGGGGTTGATCGTGGCTGGTGGAATCGGCTTCCCCGTTTTAGTCGAACTGAAGGAGTGGTTTGCCTCCCGGAACCGCCGAAATTTCCATTTCTCCCTGTTTACCAAAATCACGGTTACCACTTATATCGGTTTGCTCCTCCTGGGAGTGGTTGGGTTGTGGTTGCTGGAGGGGCAACACCTGTATGCTGGCCAAGGATGGGGACAAGCTTTTTGGAACTCCCTTTTCTACTCTGTCACGATGCGAAGTTGTGGATTGACCATCCTCGACCTGAATGATTTTACAGTCTCATCCCAACTCTTCCTCGCTCTTCTGGTGTTTATCGGTGCCAGTCCCTCTAGCGTCGGTGGCGGAATCCGGACCACCACCTTAGCCGTGGTGATTCTGGCCATTATCGGATACGCTCGGGGCCAGCACCATATCCGGATTTTTCATCGGGAATTGATGGACAAAGATATCCGCAAAGCTGCCATCATCTTTTCCATCGGCATCCTCTTGGTCGGGCTGGCCACCATCGCCGTGACCGCTCTGCAACCGCAACAATCCCTGAATAGCATCATCTTTGAAGTCAATTCCGCTTTTGGTACCACTGGTGCTTCTCTGGGAATCTCTGCGGAACTGTCTCCCCTCACCAAAGGAATTCTCATGGTGTTGATGTTCGTAGGCCGGATCGGCATCCTGCCCATCCTGTTCCTGTTTCGGGGCAAGACCCCACCGGACCCCTACCGCTACCCCCGGGAACATCTGATCATCGGCCATTAAAGAAGGTCTGATAACCGAAAACAAGCCATCTGCATCAGAGCAGACAGCTTGTACATTTATTGGAGATCCGACACATCCAGTATTTCCTCACCCGGCTTGCCATACCCCATCTTTCGCGCCAGCTCGAACAGATAGTCCTCATCCTGAAGCCGGCGGATCTCCTGCTTCAACCCCTTCCGCTCCTTCTCTAATGAATCCAGCTCCCGCCTTTTCTCCGCCAAGGCCGCCTCCTTCGAGTGAACCGCCTGAGTCTGAATGATCCATTCGCTTCCACTCCACAGGAAGAAAATGAGCATCAAGACCAG
>JABXHG010000073.1 GCA_013393545.1 Alteromonadaceae bacterium
CTTTGAGCGGGGGTGGGCGGGTTAGCGCGGCGAGGCAGCAGTATTCAGAAGGGCCCTGGTCGTCACCTCACGCGTTGGTATCCACACACTGCGACTTCATACGCATCGCGCCCTTCAAACGGAAATCGGATCCCCGACGGATAATTGTTTCAAGTTGCTTGCGGCCCCTGACTGTTTCCCGCCAGTGGGTGAGGGTGATGGCCGGGCGTCCCTTTCAAGTCCTCAAGCTGTACGGCCAGATCCACGTATTCAGGTTTTCTGGCGGCTCTCGGTGCAACATCCGCAGGAAATTTCTTTGACTTGCCCTTGGCGTAGAGTTCTTGGGTTCGTTTGTCAGCGAAGGATTTGATCATGAAACAAAGTGTATTTCGTCACGTGACGCTTGTCAACGAGGCGAAGGAATGACTGCATAACGCCCGGCTCAGGCGCCGGTTTGGAGCCGCGAAGCGGCGTAAAATCGGTCGTTGTGCAGCCGATTGATACTGATTGAGCCTTCTCCCCAGCTCAGCGGTTACCCGCTAAGCTGGAAGGCGACCAAGCACAACGAAGGGAGAAGACTCATGAACTTTTACCATAGCACCCACCGATATTATTGTGGAGTCGACCTGCACGCCCGCAGCCTGTACGTCTGCATCATTGACCAGCAGGGCGAGGTGCAGCTGCACAAGGAAATCAAAGCCCGCCCAGAACCACTGTTGGCCCTGCTCGAACCCTTCCGCGATGATCTTGTGATTGGCGTCGAATGTATGCTCTGCTGGTATTGGATCTCGGATCTGTGTGAAGAACACGGCATTCACTTCATCCTCGGTCATACCCTGTATATGAAGGCCATCCACGGCGGCAAAACCAAAAACGATCGCATCGACTCCTTCAAGATTGCGATGCTCATGCGTGGTGGTAATTTCCCACTGGCTTACGTCTATCCCAAAAAAATGCGGGCCACCCGCGACCTGCTGCGTCGACGCACCCGCATCGTCCAGCATGGGGCCATGCTCAAAGCCCATGCAGTGAATACCCTGAGCCAGTACAACCTGCCGCCCAGTAAAGCCAACCTCAACAACCCGGGTGGCCGGTCACAACTCACTGCGGCTTTTAGCGATCCAGACGTCCAGCGTAACGTCGACCTGGACCTCGCCATTGTCGACTGTTATCAGCACGAGCTGAAAAAGCTCGAATGGCACCTGGAGCAACAGGCCAAACAGCACGATCCAGCTTCACTCAACGTGCTGAAGACCATTCCCGGAGTGGGTCGTATCCTGGCACTGACCATCCTCTACGAAGTCGGTGATATTCAACGCTTCGAATCTGTTCAGAAGTTCGCTTCCTACGCCCGCCTGGTGAAGTGTAAGGCGGAATCCGCCGGCAAGGTCTACGGTACCCAGGGCAACAAAATCGGCAACGCCCATCTGAAGTGGGCCTTCTCCGAAGCGGCGGTGCTGTTTATCCGTAACAACGACAAAGCCAAGCGCTACGTCGAGAAACTCCAGAAACGCATGAACAAACCCAAAGCCCTATCGGCCTTGGCCCACAAGCTGGGGCGTGCGGTGTACTTCATGCTCAAAGACAAGAGGGTGTTCGATGAACAACGCTTCCTGAGAGGTTAGTCACGCCACGGGCTGAGCATGAGATCTAACTGGATCAGAAAGGATGACACTGAAGACTGCGAGTCTGCTGACTGGTACCCGATACCGCAGCGGTTTTCTGTCACCGACGTTGAAACCAGATGCTTTGATTAGCCAGCCCGTGGGCGTGCCTTAATATCATGAGCCAGTGCGCTTACACCAGTCCTGAGCCTGAAAC
>JABXHG010000729.1 GCA_013393545.1 Alteromonadaceae bacterium
CCGACGCTCTTCCGATCTGTTTCCAAAGCATCCAGAATTTGGCGACGGCGCGAGCGCAATGTACTGGGTAAGGCCAGCAAAATTCGTTGAACATCCAGGTCACGAATCGCGCTTTCAATATTCCTGGGGGAAATAACTTTTAAACCCAGTACCGAGGTGCCCTGCAGGCCACTGTCGTCATCAACAAACAACACCGGATGAAACTCATCGCCGTTGGATATCGCTTGTGCTAACTGTCGCCCGGCAGAGCCTGCGCCATAAATTATTACCCGGTCTTTTTGTCGGCTCATTACCCGCTGATACCCTTCACGTACCACAAGCCGACTGCCGCCGGTTAGCAAAAAGGCAATTAGAACGTAGTTCACAATGGCGGACAGCGGTAAAGAAATACCCATCCATAATGCTCCGGCAAAAAGCAACACACCGCTGAGTATCACGGTAAAAAACACCAGGCTCAGTACTTTAAAGCCCACGTAACGCACCACGGCCCGGTACAAGCCAAAGCGGATGAAAGCCAACAGCGTAAGGCTCATAACGATGCCACCAAGGATAACCCACTGCGACCAGCGCAGCGGTACAATGGCATCAAAACTCAGTAAATAGGCCACGACCATAGCCACAGTTATTGACGCTATATCAATAACCAAGCCAATACCCCGCTTAACATTACGAGGTAACTGCATCAGTACCTTAAAGAGTTTCAATGTCTTAACATCCTATTTCGACTGTTTAACGGTTATAAAATGGTGCTCTGTCGTCAGTTACGCCATACAAACCTAATTGTCTGTGCAACTGCTGCCCACCATTTCGCATTAACGTAGCCCATGAAATACCAACCCTTTCGCGCGTTGCCCTCACACTCATTAAATCAAACGGAATATTAATGAAGAAGCCTTTAGTAAAGCTGCCTTCGCCGTATTCTTCTGAAGACACGTTGGTAAATGCCGCATAGGCACAGACAATGACACCGCTGTCAAAGCGTTTTTGCATTGCAACGTTAACCCCTTTGTCACCAGCCAGAAACTGACCAAAGTCAAGCTGCAACAGCGTATCGGACAGCCATGGCATTTGATAGTACACACTGGCAAACCCGGTTGTCACTTCGTAATCTAAAAAGCCACTGCCGCCGGTGAAGTCACGCTGCCTGACTCTATTAGCCTGCAATCCGAATGCCCAACGACTGTCTACCGGTTTATACAATACTTCAGCGCCCACACCACCGAACATACGTT
>JABXHG010000730.1 GCA_013393545.1 Alteromonadaceae bacterium
CGGCCGTGCCGCCGCCGACGACGATGCAGTCGTAATCCGTCCGCTCCAGGGGTTGGTGGGCCGAAAGCTTCATAAATCGCCCATCCTTTTAGACTCGGTTAGTTTTTCGAGAATGCCTGAGAAAGTCCGAATGCAGGCGTTCATGAACAGCCCCTCGATGATGGCTTGTTCCGCCGAATCCGGCACTTCGAAGGATTCACGGATGGCACTGAGCAGGCCAACGGCGTGCAGCGAATCCCCTCCAACGTCGAAGAATCCCTGGGTGACACCGATATCCTGGTGTTGCAATTGGCGTTGCCACAGCACCAGCAGTTGGTGCTCTAAATCGTTCTCCGGCTCGGCTTGTTCCGGGGACTCGCTACCAGCATCCCCCCAGGGGGCCGGCAGGGCCTTGCGATCGATTTTGCCGTTGGGGGTTAGCGGCATGCTGGATAGAACGATGATGTAGGACGGCACCATGTAGGTCGGTAGCTTTTTCTGGGCCGTATCCTGGAGCCGTTGTTCAAAAGCAGAGGAAGCCTCGTGCTCCTGATCCGGCGTGGGTACGACATACGCAACAATCTGTCGCTGTCCGGTTTTCGGATGCAACGGTGCATCAATGACGATATGATCAGCGCCTTTCTCGGTTAAAAGGCAGGCTTCGATTTCCCCGAGTTCAACCCGGTAACCGTTGATTTTCACTTGGGCGTCTTCGCGTCCCAGAATTTCGATCAGAGCTTCGTCAATATATCGCCCGAGGTCTCCGGTTTTGTACAAACGCTTACCAATTGTCGGATGCTGCACAAAGCGTTGCGCGGTTTTTTCGGGATCCCCAAGGTACCCTTTAGCCACACCGGTACCAGCAATGTAGAGTTCGCCGGTGACCCACCTTGGGCAAGGTTCCATCCAGTCGTTCAAAACATGGAATTCCTGGTTGGCCAGGGGGAAACCGTAAGGAATGCTGGTCCAACCTTCGTCGACGCTTTCGATTGGATAACAGATAGACCAGATCGAGCCTTCGGTGGCACCACCCAGGCTGATCGTTAGTGTCTCGGGAAGCCACTGATGAATGCGGCATGGTAGATCTACT
>JABXHG010000731.1 GCA_013393545.1 Alteromonadaceae bacterium
GCTGACCATGAGTGAGATGGAAGTCTTCCTGCGCTCCGCAGTGATGAACTTCTACGCTGTTGCCGCCATCATCTTGCTGTGGATTGTGGTGCTGTGGCAGCTGGACTTTGGCGCCATGCGCAAGGAAGAACAGCGCGCAGCGCTTGGTGAAGGTGTCATGGCTGAGGGCGATGACGCCCCAGGTCAGATTACGGATGACTTGCCTACCCACCACAACGGCACTATTTCTGCTTTGGTTGTTCCATTCGTTGTTCTAGTTGTCGGCGTTGTGGGCGGCATGTACATCACCGGTGCGCTCGCAGCAAGTTCCTGGTCCATGCTGGATTCGATGGCTAATGCCGATGTGCCGTTGTCTCTGAATATTGGCGGTGTTGCCGGTCTGCTGGTCGCGCTTGCTTACTGCGTTAGCTACACGCGCAAGAACCCGAAGTTTGATACCCGCGTTATTGCCAGCGGCACCTTGGATGGCGCAAAGTCCATGCTTCCGGCGATTTACATTTTGCTGCTGGCCTGGATGCTGGGTTCTTTGATTGGTCAGCTGGGCACCGGTGCTTACTTCGCAAGCATTGTCACCAGCTTGTCCGT
Organism: Alteromonadaceae bacterium; assembly: GCA_013393545.1. Next base: position 586 of record JABXHG010000731.1, read on the forward strand.
TCCACCAGTCTGGTTGATTCCTATTCTCTTCCTCGTCGCCGCCGGCATGGCGTTCGCGACCGGCACCTCCTGGGGTGCATTCGGTATTCTGTTGCCGCTGGCGGGTGAAATCATCAACGCTGCTGCGCCCGATGGCACCTTGTTAATTCCAGCCTTCGGTGCAGTTCTTGCCGGTTCCGTCTGGGGTGACCACTCCTCCCCTATTTCAGACACCACCATTTTGTCTTCCACCGGTGCGGGTTGTTCCGTGGCAACGCACGTTAATACGCAGCTGCCTTATGCCTTCGTCGGCGCCATCGCCGCATTGGTCGGCTACGTGCTTTATGCTGCGACTACTTCTGCAATCATCGGCTCTGTCAGCATGCTCGTTGCACTGATTGTTATCGCTGTGGTTCTCAAATCCATGAACAAAACCACCGTTGCTGAAGTCGCCGCTGAAGCATAGCCGCTGCGGCTTGTAGTCTGGTGCCTATGGCAACGTATAGACTTCAGCCGGCTCGATCGGGGAAATATTTCGCGCTGGTATGCGTCGTCATGGCAGTGGCCATCGCGGCGCCTTCTGCCGTTTTATCGCTTGTGTCCCAGAACCCCAAGCCCAC
>JABXHG010000732.1 GCA_013393545.1 Alteromonadaceae bacterium
GTACGCGGTGATGACCTGCTGTCTTCCGCGCCACGGCAGGCGTACCTGGCCACCTTGTTGGGATATGACATCCCAACCTATGCGCATGTCCCGCTAGTACTTAACGTTGAAGGCCAGCGCCTGGCCAAGCGTGATGGTGCGGTGACCTTGCGGGAGCTGCTGGCAGATTCTTCGATTGAAACCGTCATCGGGCAGCTAGCCAGCTCCCTTGGCTATGAGGGAATCACCACGGCGGAAGGGCTAAAAGAGGCATTTGACCCGGTCGAGTTCGCGGCAACCGATGCCGCACGCAGCCCATTTACCTGGTCCAACCCGAGCTAAGCCTCACACCAAGTCACTCTCTAAGCCTCAAAACAGGCCACACCGATCCATATAAGGGGATACACACATGGACGTATTAATGATCCTTACTGGGCTGTTGTTTGCCACAGTATTTTCAGTTGGTCTGGGCAATAGAACCGGTTTGCCATGGCCGGCGCTGCTGACGCTGTTTACCACCGTGGTGGTCTTTATCCCGGGGTTTACCACGTTCACGGTGCCGTCGGAGCTAATTCTGCCCATCTTCTTGCCACCGTTGCTGTGGGCGCTGGCGCGGCGCACCTCATGGGGCGTGATTCGGGAGCAATGGCGAACCATCGTGCTGCTCTCGGTCATCTTGGTGGTTCTCACCACCGCGGGCGTGGGCTTGGCCGCATGGTACTGGCTGCCAGGAATCGGTCTGGCGGGAGCCATTTTGATTGGTGCTGCCATCGCGCCGCCAGACCCGGTTGCGGTGGAGGCCGTGGCAGAACCGGCGGGTATTCCGCACCGCATTACTACCTCGCTGCAGACCGAGGGACTGTTCAATGACGCCGCCTCCATCGTGTTGTTCCACCTGGCACTGTTCGCTATTACAGAGGGCAATGACTTATCTGTAGCCAGCGGCGTCATGAATTTCGTGTACTCGTCCGTCGTGGCCGCAGTACTGGGCTTGGGCATCGGTCTGGTGGCTGCGTGGTTTATGAAGCACATTGATAACTCGACCGCGCGCAATGCGTTGACCTGGGTGGTGCCTTTCGGTACTTATATCACCGCGGAATACCTCGAAGCATCCGGTGTGATTGCCGTGGTGGTTGCCGCGATTGAGCTCAGCTCCCGCGCACCATTGATGGCGGAGGATCGCCCTTCGGGGCAGAGCTTCTGGGAGACCGCTGAGCTGCTATTTACTGGTGTCGCTTTTGGCCTCATCGGCATT
>JABXHG010000733.1 GCA_013393545.1 Alteromonadaceae bacterium
TTTAAATCCAGAGAGGTTCACTTTGCATCGGTCGTCTCTGAAAAACGGTTGGAGAATGGCCTAACCCCTGATGTGACCGCCCTTCTAAGGAACAATGCAGAGCTGCATGTTGAGATTCTCGTCACTCACGCAGTTGACGCAGATAAAAGTCAAATGCTCGACAACGTGTTGGAAATCGACTTGAGCTTGTTGTCTGAAGAAACCGTTTTGGATCCGGTGGCGCTCGAGGCTGAGGTGCTCAAAGTGGCTCCGCGTTGGTGGCATCGATGTTCTTTGATTGATGAGCTTCCGAAGGTTCAGACCACACGGAAGGCACTGGAAGCCAGGGTGCCAGAAGAAATCAAACGCCTGAAGCGGAAGCGTGAACAGGAAGAGGCAGCTGAACGCAAAAAGGAGCGCGCTGCACAGCGGAAGGAGAAACGCCGCCGGGACCTACTCAAGAAGAAAGCTGAAGCCCGAAAGCCCTTCGAGAAAGCGCTGACAAATCTGGAACAGATGGAGTCTATGGGCTGGCTTACTATGGCTGACCGGCTAACTGAGCGGGCAAAGCCCCGGCTAGAACTCATTGCACAGCGATTGCGCTTTGATCTGGGGAAGTGGCCGGCGTTCATGAATATCACTGTGCATCAGGACTGGATGTTCAAGGAAGATCGGCGGTTGTGGCAAAGTGCGGTGTTTGAGTCGCTGATTTTGAGTAACGAGCCGGAGCAAATCATCTCTGTAGCCCAAGCTCTGGCCTATGCTGAAAAAGCCGTGGGTGTTCGCGAATGGGCGTTGAAGTTGAGTCAGCTCAAACAGTCGCACCTTAAGAAACCATACAACCAGGACAAAAGCTATGAGCTGCGTGGGGTGTGGTTTCTGACGCACGCAGAAAATCGAGCCATCCGATCACCCTATGCAGTGGTTCTGTCTTACCTAAAGGAACTGTGTAAACGGGGAGTTCTTGCTGAGGAAAAACGGGCCAAGACATTTCGTATTCTGGCTTCCGCGGCTGACATCTGGGCGGCTCATAGAAAAGATCAAAGAAAGATCAGGGTCAATGCGGTTCGAGCAGATAAGGGAAAAGCGACGCTGCAGTCATTGCTCGGTGATGTGTTCCCAG
>JABXHG010000734.1 GCA_013393545.1 Alteromonadaceae bacterium
ACCTGATCATAATCCACCCAGTCCGGAATCCGCTTGTTTTCCATCTTCCTCATTTTCTCCACCTGTTGCAGAGACTTTTTGATATAACCCTCATACTTCAGCTGAATCTCCACCTGCTCTGCCACTTCCGGGGACACCGGCTCCTCCGGCGGGGATAGATGATGAATATGCTCTATTTTTACCTCCGGCCGTTTGATCAACTGGGACAACTCCACGGCATGGTTCAATTCACTGGAACCCACATCCCGGAGTAAGGCCTGTACCTCAGGAGTCGGCTTCAGAACCGTCTCTTGCAGGCGCTGGATCTCCCCTTCGATCGCCTCCCGCTTCTTGCAGAAGCGACGGTACCGCTCTTCAGGGATCAACCCCACTTCATAACCGAGATCTGTCAGGCGGAGATCCCCATTATCATGGCGGAGCAACAGACGGTACTCCGCCCGGGAAGTGAGCAGACGATAGGGTTCATGTGTACCCTTGGTCACCAAGTCGTCGATCAGCACCCCAATGTAGGCTTGAGAACGTTCCAGAATGATCGGCTCTTCCCCCTGAACCTTCCGCGCAGCATTGATCCCGGCCATAATTCCCTGAGCTGCTGCTTCTTCATAGCCGGAGGTACCCTTGATCTGACCTGCAGTAAACAGACGGGACACAGTCTTGGTTTCCAGACTGGGCCACAGTTGAGTAGGAACGATGGCATCATACTCAATCGCATACCCCGTCCGCATCATTTCTGCATTTTCCAAACCATCGATCGTCTGGAGAAGCGGTTGCTGAATCTCCTCTGGCAAACTGGTGGAAAGGCCTTGAACATACATCTCCAGAGTTTCCCGACCCTCCGGCTCCAAAAAAATCTGATGTCTGCTTTTATCAGCGAACCGAACGATCTTATCCTCGATTGAAGGACAATAGCGAGGCCCCTGACCTTCAATCACACCTGAGTACATCGGCGCCCGATGGAGATTATCCCGGATATACTGATGGGTTTTTTCATTGGTGTAAGTAAGCCAGCAAGCCAATTGATCTGTCGTCGTCTCCGTAGTTTCATATGAAAAAGCCCTTGGCTC
>JABXHG010000735.1 GCA_013393545.1 Alteromonadaceae bacterium
GTTGACGAGTTGAGGACAAAGCGGGGAAAGACGCCTTGTGCTTCGGCTTCTCGCCAGCATAAGCCTCAAAAAGTACCGAATACTGCCAGCTAGGAAGGGTCGCAGTGAGCAAAGTAACCCGCGCCCCGATGTGTCCCAACCAACGAAGAACCGGTACTAAGAGCCTGGTTTGGTAGTGATCAAGGGTGTGGACTTCGTCAATAACTACATGAGCACTCGCTAGTGAGGTTAAAAGTAAGTGAACCCATTTTATTATCAGACCAGCTTTGAGTGCTTGGTCTACGGTTGCCACACAGACCGGTGCAAGCATCCGGGCCATTCCGGAACGAACGAAAGAAGCTGGGTACAAGCCCCCTTTTTCATTCGTCGACGGTTCATCATGATGTTGAGCATCATTAAAGGCGCTCATTGGAGTTGCGTAGAAGTCTTCCAAACTCGCCATTCCGTGCGCCAGCGATGCAGCATTGCTTGTCGATGAAAACGCACTTTGGATACGTCGCATCAGTGCATTGGAAGTTGCTTGAGTTGGCAGCAGAAATATCAGTCGCTCTTCCTTTTCGGAATGGCGCAGTAAAGCTGCTTCAGTTTTGCCGCTTCCAGTTGGCGCCATGAGCGCTTGGAGTCCGTTTCCGGAATCGCGCGTGACCTGCTGCGCCGGACGAGCTTCACGCCCTTTCAAAATGTTCTTCGCCGCAGCCTCAGAACTCTCCCACCCCTGGTAAATACCCAGCTCTGCTTTAACATATTCTTCCGCCCGGCTGCGTTGGTGATGGAACCATGCCATTGAATCCGAAAGCGAAATGAAGTTTCGGCGCATTTCCTTCTGAGTACGTTCTACCCATTTCAGATTGGATGCTAGCCGGTCAGCGAGAACCGTAAGACCGCTAACCAAAATGCTTATTGAAGGCGAACATTCATCCGGTAGTTCATCAATTTCAATTCCAATGGCACCGGCAAGTGCTCCTGCAATCTCATCTCGAGCTTCACCCCAACCTGGGACGTCAAGTAATTCCTTTGCGACACGAGTTTGAGAACCGACATTTGGATCTCTGCTAAACGGGACTGAAAAATAGCCATGGTGTGCAAGAGATGGAATTGCCTTCCAAGCCTCATCAAGGTCTTGATCAATTAAATCTAAACCTCCAAGTGCAAGCGCAGAAATCTTCTCGTGGCGCCTGAGATCATGACGAAGTTTCCATTTTTCAAACTTCTCATCTGAAATAGGGTCATAAGCGCCAGATTTCTC
>JABXHG010000736.1 GCA_013393545.1 Alteromonadaceae bacterium
GCCTGTTCATCCTCGTTCTGGCTTCTTTTTTGATTTTCGAACAAATAGCCTGTGGCGCATCCTTAATTTCAAATTGTAGTGCCCATGGCGCATCCTTAATTTCAAATTGTAGTGCCCATGGCGCATCCTTAATTTCAAATTGTAGTGCCCATGGCGCATCCTTAATTTCAAATTGTAGTGCCCATGGCGCAAAGGTCGCTTTGGCAGCACACGACTCCCTTCCGCCACCCATTTTCTGGTTAATCAACGAAGATGACCAACGGTTTGTTGGAAGGAATCAATGGACTAGTACAAGCGATAATTGAGAAGGAGGAACCCGAATGAGCGAGGAAATCAAAGGCCTACTGCAGGCAATTCTGAGGCGATTGGACGAACATGGCGCAGAAATAAAGGCTGTACGAGAAGAGGCTCACTCCATCTGAAAGGAAATGGCCGCAAAGGAAGATGTGGCGGAAATCTGAGGAAATATTCACCCCCTGATCGATGAAGTCAGGAAATTGAAACGGAAAGTCGGGGAGGTACAATGAAAGGTTACTCAAAGGAAGACGTGGTCCTTTACACTGGATATCGGAAAGGATGCCCAGGGGAAGCGGAAGCAAAAGACAAAGGGAGGATTTAAGACCAAAAAGGCAGCCGAGGAAGCCTGTACGGAGTTGATCGAGCTGAACAAAGGTGAGTATGTGGTACCTAGCAAATCCACACTGGGTGAATACCTCCAGAAATGGATCAACTCCTCCGCAAAACAAACCATGAGGGATACCTGGATACCCATCAGATTGTGATCGATAAGCACATCAATTTAAGTCAGCTGACAAAAGAGTTCTTTGTGGTCAACGCCCACAAAGACAAAAAAATAAAAACCCTTGAGAATTCAAGGGTTTCAGTGGTGGGCAGTACTGGGATCGAACCAGTGACCTCTTCCGTGTCGGGGAAGCGCGCTAACCAACTGCGCCAATCGCGCTTGAGTCTCATCATATGAAACGCAAGTCTTGCAGATTCCTACACTAGCAGCCTTGCTGCAATGTCGGAAATCCGATGGAGGTGGGGACGGGAATCGAACCCGCGTACGCGGCTTTGCAGGCCGCTGCCTCACCACTCGGCCACCCCACCCTGAGGGTGTTGCGAGCGGATGACGGGATTCGAACCCGCCACCCCCACCTTGGCAACGTGGTGCTCTAGCCAGCTGATCTACATCCGCCGAACGCTTGTGATCAACGTATTTAGTCTTCACCCTTCGTCCAACAGATTGAAACTATTCCCAATCCAAAGTCAAAATCTCCAATCAGTCTCACCATTATGTTTCATCTACACAAGCAACTCTTTACTTTCTCC
>JABXHG010000737.1 GCA_013393545.1 Alteromonadaceae bacterium
TCAGCCGGAAGAGCTCGCTGGAGCGGTCATCTACCTCCTCTCTGATTCGGCAACCTTCACTACCGGCTGTGAACTCGTCGTTGATGGTGGATTTACAATTGTATTATCCTAGGAAAAATTCCGGCAGACGCGATTAGCGAGGTCAGAATCCCTGATAAATAAAGGTATATTTGCGAAGGTGCCAATGATTGGGAAGAATTCTAAAACAGTTGAAAACGCTATCAATGGATTGTATAGTATTAATAAATTGTATTTTTATAACATTACAATACAATGACGTCATTAACCCATTTAATCAGGGGGTCTACCATGAAAAAGAAGAGATTTGCTTTGGTATGTGCCATTTTGGCCATGTGCTTATTGGTAACGGCTTGCGGTAATGCCGATGATGCCTCCCAAGGCGATAAGGTGAAAGTCGGTCTGGCGATGAAGACACAAGACTCGCCCTACTTTGTGACACTTGTGGAAGCGGTTAAGAAATATGCAAAAGAGGCGAACTGGGATTTGACGGTCCTCGATGCAAATGGTGACGTGACGAAAGAAGCGGCCAATATCGAGGCCTTTATCGCACAAGGCAAGGATCTGATCCTCCTGGACGCCATTGAGCCGGATGCGGTCGTGCCCAGCATCGACAAGGCAGCAGAGGCGGGCATCGGGGTTATCAATATTGACAGTGGCGTGTCGGAAGAAGCTAACAACATCACAACAGTTTACTCCGATAATCGTCAAAATGGCCGTCTTGTCGGTCTGAAGTATGCTGAAAAGATGGGCGACAAAGAGATTAAGGCGATTGTGCTCAGCGGTGCCAAAGGCAACGTTGCCGGCTACGAACGCCGCACGGGTCTCTTTGCTGGCATCATCGAAGGCAAACTGGATGTGTCCGAAAAGAAAGCATGGAAATTAGCGGAGAAATTTGAGAAAGAGTTGAGCTCGAAAGGGAAGGCCTCCAATTCAGAAGCGAAGTTTTCCGTTGTCGGTCAGGGCTGGGGTGCATGGACCGAGGAAGAAGGGATGAAAGCGGCTGAGGACCTCATCACAGCAAACTCGGGCCTGATCACTGTACTGGGCGAGAACGACCAGATGCTCTTC
>JABXHG010000738.1 GCA_013393545.1 Alteromonadaceae bacterium
TTTTGTGACGGCTATTATGGAGTTGCTGCAGCGCCCGGTGTTGCCGGAGCACATTGTGATTGAGGCCAGTGGCGTGGGTGATCCCCGCGTTATTGCTGAGGTTGCAAAACTGCATCCCCAACTGTTCCGGGACATGGTTATTGTTATGGTCGATGCCCAGACAATACAGCAGCGAGCAACCGATGCACGGCTGGCAGACACGGTTGAACTGCAATTGCAGTCTGCCGATCTTCTGGTTCTGAACAAGATTGATCTTGTGAGCGATGAGGAGCGCGAGCCTGTGCAGCAATGGCTTGCAGGCCGGGCGCCGGGTATCCCGATAGTGCCGTCTGAGAAAGCGCGGTTTTCATTGGAATTTCTTTTTTCTGACCTGAAGAAGGGCAGTCCCGCTGGCAGTGATAATGTGCCTGTGGATAGCAATGCACATAGCCACGATCACGTATTTGCAAGCGTAACCCTGTTTATGGAACAGCCGGTCAATCTTGAACGATTTCGCGAGGCTCTGGCTATGATGCCCGACACCGTTTTACGGGCAAAAGGTTTTGTATCAACAAGTGAGCCAGAAAGCCGCGTGTTCTCGGTTCAATTGGCGGGCCGGCATGTTGATGTTGTGGAACAGCAGACGTCAGCAAAGAGCGGGAGTGGGGGTTCGGCGATGGTTTTTATCGGGCTGCAGGGCATGCCGGAGGAGAGCTGGTTCAGGACGGTCTTTATGGCAGCGCAGGAACCTGGGCAATGACTCCCCCTGAATCCGGTTTTTCCACCTGATGTTGGAACTGTTGCAGCCCGCGTTTCCGGAGCCAGTATCCGGCTCAGTGCTGGCGATGCTGACACTGGTCTGTATTGTTGCCGGTATGGTTCGGGGGTTTTCAGGGTTTGGTTCTGCAATGGTTATGGCGCCGATATACAGCGCTGTGTTCGGTCCGACCGTTGCGGTTCCGGTTGTACTGGTGACAGAAATGCTGATTTCATTTCCGCTCATCGCCAGTGCGCGAAAATCAGCCTTGATGGACGTTGTGAAACAAATGCTGCTGGCAGCAGCCGTGGGTGCGCTTGGTGGCCTGGCACTGGTCGTGTTTATGCCAGCCGATGTCCTGGCATCTGTTGTCGCCTTAACGGTTCTGGGTTTTGTTGCCCTTATGGTGGCACAGGATCGCTGGCAACCCGTTCGTAAGCCAGCGACCAACAGGCAGCGCTATCTGGCGGGTGGGGCGTCGGG
>JABXHG010000074.1 GCA_013393545.1 Alteromonadaceae bacterium
TACTGATCTGCGATGACTCATCACTGGCCAGAAAACAAATGGCCCGCGCACTGCCTCCGGGACCAACCTATAGTATTCTTTTTGCCAGCAACGGCGCTGAAGCACTCGCCACTCTGAGAGCGCAGCCGGTTGATCTGATGTTTCTCGATCTCAACATGCCCGGAGTCGATGGGTACCAGGTTCTGGACTACGTCCAAACCGAAAGCCTGGCTGTTCTGACTATCGTGGTGTCTGCTGACGTTCAGCCAGAAGCTCAAAAGCGAGTGCGCAACCTGGGAGCCATAGGGTTCATTAAGAAACCTATCGAACTGAGTGCCGTTTTACCCCTGCTGGCAGAGTACGGCTTTTATCGCCCCGGTGAACTGGAGAGTGACGCCCTCAACGACGATCAGCTCAACCCGGGCGATATTACCGAGATCCCTGAAATCCCCATATCCCTCAACGACTATGTGCAAGAAATGGCCAACATTGCCATGGGGCGCGCCTCTGACCTGCTGGCGCGGCTGCTACAGGTGTTTGTTAAACAGCCGGTTCCGAAAGTGTCGCTTATCGCCAACTCCGAGCTCAGCATGGCCATCTCGGCGGCCAACAACAGCAGCACCTATTCAGCTGTGTGTCAGGGCTTTACAGGGGCAAACATCGCCGGTGAAGCCCTGTTGCTGTTTTCCGATGCCAACTTCCGGAAAATGGCTGAACTCCTGCGTTACGACATAACCAAAGGCGAAGCCACCCAGGTGGAGGTTCTGATGGACATGGCCAGCATCCTCTTCGGTGCCTTCCTCAAAGGCATGGGCGACCAGCTGGATATGAGGCTCGGCCCTGGCCACCCCACTGTACTGGGCCAGCAACAGCCGGTAACCGAACTGCTGGAAAACCAGAGGGCCCGCAAAGAGCAGCTGCTGTGTATAGAAATCAGCTACAACCTCGAAGAACGCGGTGTACAATGCGACATGCTTGTGCTGCTGACCGAAGATTCCATGCCGTTTTTGCAACAACACCTACACCAGTTGATGAGTACATCATGACCGCAAACAACCCGACTCCTCAGTCTTTGCATTGGATGACAGACATGCTGGACACCGTGGAAATCGGCCTGGTGATTCTCGATCTGGAGTTCCGGGTACAACTCTGGAACGGATTTATGGAAAACCACAGTGGCATCACCGCCAGCAACATCCATAACCGGGTGTTGTTTGATGTATTCCCGGAAATCCCGAAAGCCTGGCTGACCCGCAAAGCAGATGCCGTTACCCTGCTCAACACCCGGGCCTTCACCTCCTGGGAGCAACGCCCTTACCTGTTCCGCTTCCGCAGCACCCGGCCCATAACCGGCACAGAAGATTACCTGTTCCAGAACCGAACCATCAGCCCACTGGCCAACAGCAACGGCCAGGTAGAGAAACTGTGCCTTATGGTGTACGACGTAACCGACATCGCCACCCACAAACGGGCACTGGAGCGAGCCAATGCGCAGCTCTCCCGGCTGAGCATGACAGACCGGCTGACCAGCCTGCTTAACCGTGCCATCTGGGATAACCTGGTCGACGCCGAGTTTGAGCGCTTCCGCCGCTACAAGCAGAACACCATCCTGGTGTTGCTTGATATAGACGCCTTTAAAAGCGTAAACGATCGCTCCGGCCACCTGGCCGGGGATGAAGTACTCAAGCAGTTAGCCAAAACCGTCAAAGGCCTGTTACGCCATCCCGACAGCCTGGGCCGCTATGGAGGGGAAGAGTTCGGGATTATATTACCTGAAACCGATGTACGTGGAGCTCGCATTATATGCGAGCGTACAAGAGAGGCACTATAACACAGCGAAGTAGAAACATCCCCCGGCCCCATCCATTACACAATCAGTACGCGCATTTCGCATTTAAAACACCCCCCCACAACCCATCGAACCGTCATGCAACCCGCCGTCAACCCCTTATACCCCC
>JABXHG010000739.1 GCA_013393545.1 Alteromonadaceae bacterium
ACTGGCTGGATGAAGAGACCGGCCTGGCTGACCACAAGGCACGTTGGTACGGGTCCTCAATCGGGCGGTTTACCGGGATAGACCCTGTGAAGTGGCAGGAATCGAATATTCACAGCTTCAATCGGTATGCCTACGCCAGCAATAACCCTTATGCCTACGTTGACCGAGATGGGCGCAATGCTGTTGCAGCGTTCGGTGGATTGATTGTTGAGTCTGCCAACGCTATCAGGGGTAAAGGTTTCAACGGATCCAGAGTTCTTGGTGCCTTGGCCGATGGGTATAACGGGGAAGGCGAGGGTTTTGTAAAGGCTGCAACACAAGATGCCTTATCCTTCATTCCCGCAGGTGCTGTAGCGGGAGGATTGTTCAAGGGCGCCAGACTTACAAAGCTCGCTGCCATAGGCGGCAAAGCTCGCTCTCTTGATGACCTTTCAAGTCTCCGGGGCGCAAAACTTAAAGATATTGAGAAGATGGCTGATGCGAAGTACCTCCAATCTGGTTGGACTAAAAGGCCTTTAAAAGACGGCAACGGTATCCGCTATTTTGATGGAAAAGGTAATAGTTTTCAGCTCAATAATGGATATTCCGGGGGTAAAAATTTACATGGTGGACCATATATAAAAACTACCCGGGGCAATGAAACTGTTCGAATTCCTCTTAAGGGGAATCCCGATTTATGAATGAAGCACAAGAAGCTATTTACATTGGATCTAAAGAACAGAGTGGCATTTGGGAAGTTATAAATGATATCGCCAACTCACAGAAAATTAGCAGAGAGGAAGCATTTTTTTTAATCCAGAAAGAAGTGAACTTTCTTCAAGGGACAAAGGACATTTTTTTTATAAAATCACAGAAACTATATGATTCGAGTAATTGCATAGTGCTTGATCCCTGTCAGCTAAAATCTATGAAGCTTTGTGACGTCGAGTTTTCGGAAGAGGGACCATTTTACTATTTCTCTAATCTACCCAGTATTTAAAAATTAATGATATAGAGTCGTGATTTCTGATGTGTATCGTCAATCACTGACTCGCATCAGCCGGAGTACATCTATGGATGCCAGCCACGTGCTCTACGGCCTGCTGGGTGAGCACGATCCGTCAGGCGGTTTCAAGGAATACATCTACGTTGATTCGAAAACCGCCGCGAAGGCGGTGGATGACACCACTGTGGTTGGCCAGTAACGGTTAAGGAGGACATGACTATGACACGCACTATC
>JABXHG010000740.1 GCA_013393545.1 Alteromonadaceae bacterium
GGGAAATGACCGCGGGTAGACCGAACGAGGGTGATAGTGCGCGGGCCAAGCTGGAGGAGTCCGGCGTAGTCTAGATAGGTGCGGAAGGTGGTCCGGGTGACATCCTGGTGGGCAAGGTGACGCCGAAGGGCGAGACCCAGCTGACACCGGAGGAAAAGCTCCTGCGTGCCATCTTCGGTGAGAAGGCGTCCGACGTTAAGGACACCTCTCAGCGTGTACCGACAGGTACCCGTGGCACTGTAATAGACGTACAGGTCTTCACCCGTGACGGCATCGAGAAAGACGCCCGTGCGCTGTCCATCGAGAAAGAGCAGCTCGACAAGTACCGCAAGGACTTGAAAGACGAGTACCGCATCGTTGAAGGCGCCACCTTCGAACGTCTGATGGCCGCCCTGAAAGGGCAGGAAGTCATCAGTGGCCCGGCCGGTGTGAAAAAAGGCAGCAAGCTGGACGAAGCTTATCTGGCCGATTTGCCCCGTGCGGACTGGTTCAAGCTTCGCATGAAAGATGAAGCCTTGAACGAGCTGCTGGAGAAATCCGAGCAGGGTCTGGAAGAGCGCAAGAAAGAACACGAAGCGCGCTTTGAAGACAAGAAAGGCAAGTTGCAGCAGGGCGATGACCTGGCACCGGGCGTACTGAAAATTGTCAAGGTTTACCTTGCCATCAAGCGTCGCATCCAGCCGGGCGATAAAATGGCCGGCCGTCACGGTAACAAGGGTGTTATCTCTGCGGTTATGCCGATTGAAGACATGCCTCACGATGAGCATGGTGTGACCGTGGATGTAGTACTTAACCCGCTGGGTGTACCGTCGCGGATGAACGTCGGTCAAGTACTGGAAACCCATCTGGGCATGGCCGCCAAGGGCCTGGGCGACAAGATCACCCGTATGCTCGAAGAGCAGCGCAAGGTTGCCGAGCTGCGTGAGTTGCTGGGCAAGATCTACAACCACTCGGACGAAGTGTTCGCGGTGGATCTGGATTCCCTGTCAGACAAGGAAATCCTTGAGCTGTGTGGCAACCTGAAGAGTGGTGTGCCGATGGCAACACCGGTATTCGACGGCGCGCAAGAGCGCGAAGTCAAGCACATGCTGGAGCTGGCAGACCTCGACACCAGTGGTCAGGTAACACTGTACGACGGTCGTACCGGTGATGCGTTTGACCGTCCGGTGACCGTGGGCTACATGTACATCCTCAAGCTTAACCACTTGATCGATGACAAGATGCACGCTCGTTCCACCGGCTCCTACAGCCTGGTTCCCCAGCAGCCGGTGGGCGGTAAGGCTCAGTTCGGTGGCCAGCGCTTCGGTGAGATCGAAGTCTGGGC
>JABXHG010000741.1 GCA_013393545.1 Alteromonadaceae bacterium
GGATGATGGGATGAACACCTCTTGTTGAGATCGGCGTCAAGGCGCCACTATTGGAATAGGAAGGCAATAGCTAAACAACAAGAGGTGTTCAAGATGAAAGTTACCCTAATCGGCATTGATTTGGCAAAGTCCGTTTTTCAGGTATGTGGCGTGAATCAGGCAGGCAAGCCGGTTTTCAACCGACAGGTTCGGAGAAATAAGCTGCTGCAAACGCTGTTGAACTACCCCGAAGCATCAGTGGCCATGGAGGCCTGCAGTGGCTCCAACTACTGGGGCCGAGAGCTCAGGAAGCACGGGTTCAAGGTGTTTCTCATTCCGCCACAACACGTCAAGCCGTTCGTGAAGGGCAACAAGAACGATCGCAACGATGCATTCGCGATTACCGAAGCCGCCCGGCGGCCCCGAATGCAGTTTGTGGAGCCACGAACGCTGGAGCAAACGGACCTCCTGGTGTTGCACAAGGTCATTGACCGCAAGGTGCAGGCGCGCACGGCACTGACCAACCAGATTCGGGGGCTTTTGAACGAATACGGCATTGTTGTGAGTCCCGGCAAGGAGCGATTGCTAAAAGCGCTGCCAGAGCTTCTGGGCGATGGCGATAACGGGCTGACAGCGGCTGCCAGAGAAGTATTAAACGCCCTTCTGGATGAGTGGCATGCGGCCAATCAACAGATTCAGGCGCATGAAGCGAAGCTGAAAAGAACGGCCAAACAGCTGGAACCGGCTCGACGACTGATGGCCGTCAAAGGCGTTGCCGAGAAAACGGCGACGGCCATGGTTGGTTTTGCTGGCGAGGGGAAAGCGTTTAAAAGCGGCCGGCACTTTGCGGCCAATCTGGGTCTGGTGCCCAGCGAGCACTCCAGTGGCGGGCGGCAAAAACTGGGTGGCATCACCCGACGAGGCAACAATTATCTGCGCCGGTTACTGGTTCAGGGCGCCTGGTCCGTCATTCGCTACGCAGATCGGTCAACGGACCGGCTGTCACGGTGGGCCGCTAACGTGATGGAGCGGCGAGGCAAGCACAAGGCCGTGGTCGCCGTGGCCAACAAGCTGGCAAGAATTCTTTGGGCCATGCTGTATCACCGGACCGAGTACCGGCCCGGTTAAAACAGCAGGCTGAGAGGAGCAATCACCCCACGCAAACGCGGTGAGCAATGAGTTAACGGGTTAAACCGGCCCTTGTGAAGGCTGGCAAGTACACGGAGTACAAACTCCGTAGGGACGATAAGCGGCAAGGGCGCGGTTTTCATTGAGGCCAGAACCAACCAGATGGTTCAACGTAAAGGCCGGATATACGTGCGCAGTTTTACCTGATTAACTTTTTACTCCACCGA
>JABXHG010000742.1 GCA_013393545.1 Alteromonadaceae bacterium
GTGAAGACAGGCGGATCTGAGCCTGTCTTTTTTGATGGTCCAGCGCAGTGAAGAGAGCCGTTGATTTTTCCGATAGGTGACTGTGTTATAATAAGGAGCAATTCCTATGAAGACGGACGGTAAACGTAGGTGATTCCAGCCCAAACACCGGTCATCGGTCCGGGGCGGGGAAAGGTGGAACGGGTATGATCGACCGAAGGACCTGGGCTGGTCCCACTCTTTTTCAGAGTGAAAAAGAGGTGTGGCCCGACGGAAAAAAAGTCCTGATCGTATCGGAGAATTTTGGTTCAGGACATACGAAAGCCGCAGAAGCCTTGGCCAAAGGGATTCGGCGGTCAACCCCGGGAGTGGAGGTCAGGGTGGTGGAACTGGGATGTGAGTTGCGCCCTCGAATCAGCAAGGTAATGCTCTATTCCTATCTGTCCATGCTAAAGCAAGCGCCATCCCTTTGGAAAATCATTTATGGACGCCACCATTCCCGTGCTTTCCCGAAATGGACGCAGTGGCTCCTGTATCAGACCCTGTATCCCCGCTTGTCCGATTATATTCGAAAAGAGCGGCCGGATTTAGTGATCTCGACACACCCCTTTTCCACTTCGGGAATCGCCCGGCTGAAAAGGAAAGGCGATCCGGTCACCCTTTGCACCCTGATCACGGATTTTTCCGCACACGGTTCGTGGGTTCAAGGGGAAGTGGACCGTTACCTGGTGCCGCATGTCGGGGTGAAGGAGCAACTGGCTCAGATGGGGGTGGAACCGGGAAAGATTTTTGCAACGGGGATTCCGACGGATTCCCGGTTTTGGGTGGAGCAGACCCAGGAAGCAACCCGAGACCAGCTGGGGCTCAGCCAGTTGCCCACCCTTCTGATTCTAGGAGGCGGTATGGGGATCGGGCAGACCGATCGACTGGTTAAGGTGGCGGCGAAGTGGAAAGACTTCATGCAGATTCTGGTTTGTACCGGTCACAATCGCCGGTTGAAAGAAAGTCTGGAGAGGGACCCCGAACTTCAACATCCCCAAATCCGGATCGAGGGGTTTACCGATCAGATGCCCGAATTGATGGAGGCTGCCGATCTGATCGTGTCCAAGCCGGGAGGCATGACTTGCTCGGAAACCATCGCCAAGGGAAAGCCGTTGCTCATCTATGGCTCCATTCCGGGACATGAAGAAAGAAATGCCCGGTTTATGGAAGAGCAGGGATTGGCGGAAGTGGTGGCGAATGATGAGGAGCTGGACATCTGGTTCGAAAAGTTGTTGGCGGGTGATCCTTGTTTCGATCAACTCCGGGAGCGAATGTTGGAAT
>JABXHG010000743.1 GCA_013393545.1 Alteromonadaceae bacterium
GGCGGTAGCAGCACAACTCGGGCATGGGCAACCAGAAACTCGAGATGGGATGCGCTCTCCAGCAATCGGATTTGCCGCATTAACGGCGGTTGAGGCACAAAAAGCCTTTACGATGCGCGGCTGAAGCTGCCAGTGTCTGCAACGGTAAGAAAGGTATTGAGCTGGCGAACATCAACATTAATGTTAGCGGCCATGGCTGCTCTCCAACGGTATGCTCAAAAGTGATGGTATTAGCTTACTGCATAACATATTTATTTTAAAGCACGTTGCTTGACGTGGATTTGGTATCCAAAAAAATGATGGCCGATATAACAACTAGATAATTGTTGAGGGGGAGCCTTGTTGAGAGGGTGATGTTCATGGTGATCGGGCGTGGTGTGTTGCGTCAGTAGATCGATCAAATTACAGGAGATGGACATGAATTTGCCGTTATCGTATCCAGAAATTCGGGAGGCCGTTGTACGCTTATGCGGCGATTTTCCGGGCGAGTATTGGAGGTCTCTGGACCAGCAGGGTGCGTACCCGACTGAGTTTGTCAATGCTCTTGGCCGGTCTGGATACCTATCGGTAATGATTCCGGAAGCGTTCGGAGGGTCCGGTTTACCCCTGGGAGCAGCCTGTGCTGTTTTGGAAGAGGTGCAGCGCGCTGGTTGTAACGGCGGTGCCTGCCACGCACAGATGTATACCATGGGAACTTTGTTGCGTCATGGTAACGAGGAGCAGAAACAGAAGTATTTGCCCCGTATAGCCGCCGGTGAGCTAAGGCTTCAGGCCTTTGGAGTAACTGAGCCCTCCAGTGGTACTGACACCACTCGTATAACGACCCGGGCGGTAAAAGAAGGGGATTACTACGTGGTCAACGGGCAAAAGGTGTTTATCTCGCGCACTGAACATTCCGATCTGATGGTGCTTCTGGTGCGTACCACGCCAAGGAGTGCCTGTGCCAAGCGGACTGAAGGTATGTCGGTGCTATTGGTGGATATGAAGGATGCTTTAGCCGATGGGCTGACGATCCGCCCGATCAAAACCATGATGAACCACGCAACCACGGAGTTGTTTTTCGACAATGTGCGTGTACCGGCCGCCAACCTTATTGGCGAAGAGGGTGCAGGTTTTCGTTATATCCTTGATGGCATGAATGCCGAGCGAATTCTGATTGCCGCTGAGTGTATTGGGGATGCTCGGTGTTTTATTGAAAAAGCTTCCGAATACGCCAAGAGCCGTGGGGTGTTTGGGCGTCCCATCGGCCAGAATCAGGGTGTTCAGTTTCCGATTGCCCGGGCCTATGCAAATGTTGAAGCAGCCGCAGCTGTAGTCGAACGAGCCGTTGCTGCATATGAAGCCGGTGAGCC
>JABXHG010000744.1 GCA_013393545.1 Alteromonadaceae bacterium
GTCGCCATCTTCCAGCGCCTCCGGGTCTCCCCCCACGCTCAGGCCGACGTACTGCTCACCCAACAGGCCGGCCGTCAGAATGGCAGCGGTGGTATCCCGGGAAAGCTGGCCTTCCAGCTCGCTGTCCAGGCGCATTTTCACCCGGGCATCAAACCATTGCGTATCCAGATCGATGGACTCGACCCGGCCAACGGTCACGCCGGCCATGGTAACCCGGGCACGGGGCTTCAACGTGCCGATATTGGCAAAATTGGCCTCCAGCTGAAATGTCTCCGAGGGCGCACCCAGCGTCAGGCCGCTGACGCGTAGGCCAAGAAAAACCAGCCCCAGAATGCCGGCAAGGATAAAAAGCCCCACCCCGAACTCTACGGTTTTACTGCGTTGCATGCACCTGCTCCCGCGTTTAAAGGCCGCCGAACATGACGGCGGTTAGCACAAAGTCCAGCCCCAACACTGCAAGCGAGGAATACCCCACGGTTCCCGTTGTGGCTCGGGAAATCCCTTCTGATGTAGGAATCAGGTCGTAGCACTGAAAGACCGCAATCCAGGTCACCACCAGTGCAAACACCAGGCTTTTGATCATGCCGTTACCCACATCGGCAAAAAACGCCACGCTCGACTGCATATTGCTCCAGTAGGAACCCTCGGACACGCCCAGCCACTGAACGCCCACCAGATAGCCTCCCCAGATACCCACGACGCTGAAACCGATCGTCAACAGCGGCAGCGAAACAAAGCCCGCCCACAGGCGCGGCGCTACCACGCGGCGAAGCGGATCCACGCCGATCATTTCCATGCTGGTCAGCTGTTCGGTGGCCTTCATCAGGCCGATCTCGGCGGTCAGCGCCGACCCAGCACGCCCGGCAAACAAAAGCGCCGCCACCACCGGCGCCAGCTCACGCAGAAGCGAAAGCGACACCATCTGCCCCAACGCCTGTTCGGCGCCAAAATCAATCAGAATGGTATAACCCTGCAATGCCAGCACCATGCCGTTAAACAGCCCCCACACCAGCACTCTGGCAAGGGATAAAACCCCCACAACTCCCATCTGCCCCCCCCAC
>JABXHG010000745.1 GCA_013393545.1 Alteromonadaceae bacterium
AACATTGGGCATTGAAAAACAGAAATGTTATGGCGCCTATGTGACAATATTCTGTCCAACAAGAAGATGGTGTAGCTAACTATTGGCATTTTGTTCATTATGTTCTCCGAGCAGAAGGAGGAACAGGCTGGGTCATTACAGCGATGACCGATGTAGTCCCAGATGAAAGCACAAAGAACCAAGACCTAGGACTGTGGAGCGATGAGCAAAAACCTGCTTATAAAAAGATTGTATCTGAAATCCATAAGCAAGGAGCTAAAGTTGGTATACAAATTGCTCATGCGGGAAGAAAAGCAGAAGATGCACTTCAACCAGTGGCACCTTCTGCGATAGCAGGCAGCGCACTGGCAGAAGAAACTAAGCATGGAGAATTAAACTTACCTCATGCACTAACGGTTGAAGAGATTAAGAAAATTATTGAACAATTTAAGCAAACAGCTAAAAGAGCTGTTGATATTGGCTTTGATACCATCGAAATACATGGCGCCCACGGCTATTTACTACAGCAGTTTATGTCGCCAAGTAGTAACAAAAGAGAAGATGAATATGGAAAAGATCTATCGAAATTTGGTGTTGAAGTGATTCGTGCGGTAAAATCGGTTATTCCGGAAAATATGCCTCTATTCTTCCGAATTTCTGCCATCGAGTACGTCGATGATGGCTATGGTTTAGATCATTCTCTCAAAATGGCCGAAGCATTTGAAAAAGCGGGCGTTGATGCTTTTCACGTTTCTTCTGGTGGCGAAGGTGTTCCTGAGACATTAAAACCTGGAAATTACCCAGCCTATCAAGTCCCTCTTGCTCGAGCATTCAAAGAAAAATTTGATATCCCAGTGATTGCAGTAGGCATGTTAAATGATCCAAAAGTTGCCGAAGCTACACTATCGAACAACGATGCAGACTTAGTTGCTGTTGCTAGAGGTATGCTAAATGATCCATATTGGAGCTTACATGCTATAAAAGAAGTCACTCATGAAGTCGAGCCTCCTGTTCAATATAGTAGAGGCATTCGGTAATGACATCTGAAAAATAGGTATCATGCTT
>JABXHG010000746.1 GCA_013393545.1 Alteromonadaceae bacterium
ACACTATGGACGCCAAACAGGTGACCACACTGATGTTCCTGACTGGTTCGGTCATCATATTTATCATCAGTCTGTTCCTCCACCCCCAAGGGCTGGGGCAAGTCGTGGATATCCCCGCCTGGGTATGGGGACTCTTCTTCGCCTCTGGAGTGATCGCCACCGGATTGGGACATATGCTCTATAATTCATCGATCCACCGGTTGGGACCGGGGCAATCGGCTATTTTTATCAATCTAACACCCTTCTTCGCCCTGATGGGATCCTCATTTTTCCTGCAAGAGACGATCCGTCTGTCCCAGATCGCCGGCTTCTTTCTGATCGCCGCCGGTGTTTTCCTTGGCTCTGGCGCTGCAGAGGAAAGAAAGAAAACTATTCCCGCAGGACAACTATCCGAAAAAAGAACCCATTCTCTGTAAAAAAAAGAGTCCGTCCCTCAAAACTGAGCAGGACGGACCATGATCTATACATTAACAGATGAGGAGGGATCAACCCGATCTCAGAATACCCGAAGAAGACCCCACCGGCCAATCCACAGAATGGCCGGTTTTTATTAGTTCCTATAAAGTATTCCTGTCATCCGTCTCTGGTGGGTGCCCCCCTCCAAAGTTCCCGTTCACGCAGTTTCGGGGGTGAGCTTTTGCATGATGATCATATCTCCTCCAGACTTAGTGAACCTCCACAGGCGCCGCAGCGGTAGCGGCTGGGATTCATTCGTTTTTTACGCCAAGCCTTGCGTCCGCAAGCTTGGCATTGGAGGACATAGCGAACCGGTTGCTTTCTGGTGTTTCCCGAAAGCGGGGGTGTGTAGCGAAGACCCTCTACCTGTTTCAACAGATCTTTAAAGTCGGCATCCCGGTGACGGTAGCCTTTTCCCTCTAGATGAAGATGATAATGACACAACTCATGACGGATGATTCCCCCCACCACCTCCATGCCCAACTCCTCCAGATGCCGCGGGCTGATTTCGATCCGGTGATCTTCGAGAAAATAGCGACCTCCGGTGGTACGCAAGCGAAA
>JABXHG010000747.1 GCA_013393545.1 Alteromonadaceae bacterium
AATTGCATTACCGCTATATACCAGATAATAAGTTAAAAATACCAATGGGAAAATCAGGGGATTTACAGAGTAATAACGACATAGTGCACGGTAGGCACAAAACACGGCAACGAAAACCAATATATAATTCAGTACGAGCCAGCCCTGTGCTGACACAAATCCTCTGAAAAGGCTTTGTAATGGCCACCACAACAGCTCCGTGTTGCCATAATGGCTCGCGCCTGTACCCCTTGCCGACCAGAATCCGTCTAGCGCCTCCCAGGCCTTGAGGTAGTTCGCCGTATCAAAGCCTGCATCCAACGGTCGAAGCCCTGCCAGATACAAACCAAAAAAAAAGGCTGGCAGCACCAGTAAAACTAAATCAAACGCGCGGTCTGTACGCCATAACGAACCATCGCTTTCACTTATCAACCGGCCATCGGAGAAGCAATAATGTGCAGCAAAAGCAACCAGCAAGCCAGAAAAAGCCAGTAACAATGGCACGCCCTAACCCACTAGCTTGCGGAGATGTACGATCAGATAGCGTCGAATAAGCTTAGCGAAAGAGAAAGCGCTAAACCCAACATATTCGTACCAGGTTATTTTTTTATCCTTATACAAAACCTGGTATACCTCCAGTTCTCCCCTACCCATTTTCCAAAGATTGCCGCTCAATCCTCCAGCTCCAAAAGAGTGTTTAAACAAATAAGCCAGTGGTGTGGATGTTGCGGCGCAGGCCAAACCGCTACAGCATACTTGACAAGCTAGTAAGTAGTCCTCGCTATAGCGCTTATTTTCCTGAAAGCGATAGTCAACATCGCGTTTTATCATCACTGTTTGTGTAGAGAAAAAATTCTTCGCCAACAACTGCCGGGGACGGACTGGGCTAAAGTTAACGCTCGACTCGAGCGAAGGTGGCCTGTAGTCGGGCCCGACAACCTCAAACGGGTGTCCCGTAAGATCAAACGACGAGTTAGCACTCATCCAACTGTACTGAATCTCCAGCTTTTTCGGGTGCCAG
>JABXHG010000748.1 GCA_013393545.1 Alteromonadaceae bacterium
CTTCCAAGATAAAATCGGTGTCCTCCCAACACCCCGAGAAGCAACCAGAGGGCATAGGCAGTGATCCACCTCTCCCGCGGACTCTTAGCGGGAATTTCAGTTGGGGTCTCTTTTGGCCTAGAATGATTCTTCTTCACCTTGATCCACATCCTATACTTCACTGCTGATGATCAGCGTGCCTCAACAGGACAGGTGAGCTTCTGTCCCGCACCGGGTCTCACTTCGTCTCTACCGGTTTGCCGTCGGTAGTTTCCACAACAAATTTCTTGTCATCCAGATCGCCCTTCTTCAATGAGATATACTCATGGGCAGGCTTGTCATCATCCTCTTCTTCCAGCTTCACCACGATTTTCACGACATCGGGTTTGACCACCTGCAGTTTTTTAACCTTCAGAGAGTATTTATCATACTTGGGAGAGGAGGCCTGAACCAGCAACATATCATTCGATTCCCAACTGTTGTTGTCCAGCTCACCAGGGTGCTTTTCTTTATTGTAAAGCCAGATCCCGCCATGTTCCTCTGGATCAGGCGCACCCATGAACCAGTTGATGTGCTGGAACTCCACTTCCTCAAAGGTCTCACTGGGTTCCACCGCATCGACCTTTTCTTCTTTTGGTTTCTTCTCCTTTTCTTCTTTGTCATCCACAAGCAACCCACAACCTGAAGAGAAGACCCACAAAACAGAAAAAACAAGTAAAATTGCAAAGCGCTTCATGCCCGACATACCTCCAATGGTTCGTTGGGTGATGTACATTCCCCGGTTGGAGAACTTTTCGGGACAGGAGTCAGCACCTTCTCCCGAAGGTTTCGTCCAAAGCCTTGTCCATTCCACTTGTTGAATTATAGCACAAAAACCCACGGGAATTCCCGTGGGTAGACAGATCTTTGATGAGTGTTTACACTACAAAGCGTTCCGCTTCCAGCACCCGTTTGGCAATGGCCCGCTTCAATTTCACTTCGTTAATCGGCTCAAAACGGATCAACTTTTTCAAAATCGACACCTGGGTCCGCAAGACGTCCCCTTCTTCCATGGAAGTAAGACTGTGCTTCGCCTTCTGCTCCACCCGTGGGAAAGCCTCATACACATAGGCGGCGGTCAGGTC
>JABXHG010000075.1 GCA_013393545.1 Alteromonadaceae bacterium
GCGGGAAGCTGCACAATGGGTTTAGGTCAAAACGTCCCTTAAATTACCGTGATAATGAGATAATTTTTAAATGCCTAGCAAAGAGGTAAGCGGCTGCTCGATTCTCCGGCTCTCTCCATAGTTGATTGTATTCACCAAAACGTACGACCCAATCCTCTTCCGGAAATTCAGCAAGAATTTTGGAAGGGCCTGTGCTACAATGATTGATGCTTCGGGCCTATGACTGCGGCATACACTGTTATTCAAGGGCAAATGGTGTCCTGGCGCGATGTTCCTGCCGCACACCATCAAAGCCGGGGCGTTTGTCGATTACCGACTGCAATACAATTACAGGTTGCAATATGGTCGGATAATATTTTTTTACGGGAGTACGAGGTCATGGCCGAAACTATGCCCGACCGGCCGAACCAGATCATCGGCCTGTTCATTGGCAGTGGTCTCAGCTTTTCGGATACGACCATTCGGCTGGCTACCGAAGAAATTTCCTGCATTGCCTTTCACCGGCTGGACAGTTTTTCCAATCTTTTCAATTTGGATGACCAGAAGGCCGCCGACGTCCGGCTGATTATCGTGGACGAAGCACTGGCCAATGAATTTCAGAATGTTTTGGAACAGGTGATGGAAAGGTTCACGTACAGCCGCCTGATCTTCGCCTATCGGGATCGTACTGTGGCCCTGCGCCTGATTGAAAACATTTCAGATCTGCCCAGCGTGGAGAAGCTTGGCTTTCTTCCAATGAAAGTCGAACTGGAACGTTGGCTCTCGGCGTTACGCCTTCTGGCCTGGGGCGAGCGTTACATACCCGCGGATCTTTTCAGCCTTGCGCGGCTTTCCTTCCTCCCGGCCCAAGACACGCCTCCCGACGCCGATGATGAAGCAACCATCGTGAACCTGACGGCCCGCGAATGCCAGGTCCTCGGCGCCGCCGCGGAGGGCAAGCAGAACAAGATAATCGCCGAGGAACTGGGCCTGTCCCAGCACACGGTCAAGCTGCACATGCATCACGTCATCGTAAAACTCGGCGTATCGAACCGCACCGAGGCGACCCAGGCATTGCGGGAAGGCAGGATTGAAGCCATTTTCACTGTAGATCTGTTTCAATGAAGGCGTGGATATTCCACCGGTGGATACGTTGTTGTTTGTCCGCCCGACAGAATCCGTCTCTGTCTTTATCCAACAACTGGGTCGTGGCTTGCGTCTGGCGGAGGGGAAATCCTACTGTCAGGTGATAGACCTGATCGGAAACTATCGAAACTTAGAAGTGAAATTGAAGCTATTCGGGGAGCTGAACAAAAAGAAGGGAAAAACCGAATTTACTCCAACCGCTTTACCGGACATCTGTGAATTTGAGTTGGACACTCAGGCGATCGATTTTATCGCCAGATATCACGAACAGATGCCACTTCGCAAGCGCCGGTTGATGAACAATTATCATGGTGTGAAGCGAAAATTGGGCCACAGACCCGAGTATCTGGAGCTTCATCTTCATGGATGGGAAAATGTTCGGGGATATAAGCAGGAGTGGGGCTCCTATCCGGAATTTTTGCTGGATGTAGAAGAAGAGCTCTCTGACCAGGAAAGAAGTATCGTAATGACATACAAAGACTTGATCCGGGATGTGGAAAGAACGTCCATGTCTCGTAGCTACAAGATGGTGTTGCTGAGATGTATGTTGCAACGAGGGCCAGAGCAGTGGGCTGATCCGATCACAGCCAGGGAAGTAGCGCCCTATTTTTATCAATATCTATCCGATGCACCCTACCGCAAACAGAAGGACCTGACCACCCAAACGTTGAAGGGGGATACAGAGAAAAAGCAGTGACCCAACTGATCCAAACCATGCCTATGGACAAATGGGCAAAATCCTCTAAAGGAATCTTTGTCAGGGAAGAAGATATTTTTTATGTGGA
>JABXHG010000749.1 GCA_013393545.1 Alteromonadaceae bacterium
GTCTGCTAACGCACAAATTCGCCGGGTCACGTTCTACGGGTTGGTGTGTAAGACCTCACAAGTGCTACACCGCTCAGCCGGACATGCCTGCACGCCGTCCAGCACGTCCGACTCGTCATTCAACCTTTGCGGTGTTGTCTATCTTTGTCCATGGACAGGCACTGCTATTCCATCCCATCCCTATGGACAGGCACTGGTTTGTTGGAATCACCAAACCCCGGCTGTTTTTTTAAAGCTCGGGGTATCGTCTTATTCGGAAGGTTCTGATTTTTGAGTAGCGGGGTCAGGAACATCTTTTGGGTTAATAAAAACCATAGGGAGTATAAGCGGCCCGTAGGGTCCCTTTGCGGTGACGCTGTGGAGGGCATCTCTGCAGCAGCCAGACAGTATCTGCACGGCGTTTACAACCAGAGGTTTTAGCGCATTGTCCAAAAAGCTCTCATCAAGGCTGGGCTCGGGCGATTCCCCGCTGAGTATTTGAAAGTTAGCAAACGCTTCTAGTTTAAAGTCGTAGGCATCAAGCTCATTCAGCTCTTTGGTTTCTATTGCAAGCTCAATGATTAGCCAATGATTTTCAGCATCAAGGCGATACTCAAACTCCAGGTTAAAAACCGGTTTCCTGAGTTTTTGCTCTTTCGCATTTGTGAAATGATCTTTATTCGCTTTTGAGCTAATGCTCGGAAACATGAAATGATTCAGTTCAAGCTGGTACGTCGCCATTACTTGCTCCACTGATGCGTGCCCTTTGGGAGTAAATGCGTGTTCCTCCGTCGAATTCATACTGCCCGAAGTGGGTCATGACCTCTTTAAACCCGCCGGAGGGAGTGCACTCAATCCAGTCAACCTTGTTGTGTTGATCGGAAATGTGAATGTGTAGGCGGCCGCCAACACTACTTGCAAGCTTAACCATAGACTCGATAGTTAGATTTTCGTCTCCTGCCATGACACGAGAGATATAAGGGGCAGATAAGCCAAGCTTGCGAGCCAGGGCAGATTTAGTCATACCCTTTGACTTCATTTGGGCAAACAAGGCGCCGGTGAAGTCAAGTTTTGACTTTTCTACCCAGTAGCCTTCAGATTTTCGAATTTTCTCTTTGAGTGATTTCCATTTTTTTATGCTCATGACGACACCCTGACTGTTGTGTTACTCAAGAAATTCAATAACCTGATATTCTCAGTTCAACGACCTTCATTGGCCAACCCAGATATTAACCTATGAGTTAAGTTTCTGCCACAACACCCAACCATAACCTAAGCAACCTTTAGCCGGCTCTCAGGCCGGCGGAAATCCTGTTAGCTGTCCTCAAAATCAGTAGCCCGCTGGCCCCA
>JABXHG010000750.1 GCA_013393545.1 Alteromonadaceae bacterium
AATGAACGTTTACTATAGAAAAACAGTTGTAGGTTGGTGGAACATCTATCCCGCAGGCTCAGACGAATTTGTGAACCTAAACCCGGAGGAATTCGCTGCACTCCTGCCGCAAGTATCCCGGAGAGCATTCGCAGGCTGTGCCGAAATCGGCGTCACGGCAGCGCGAGAGCTATTCGGTCAGGAGGTGCGTACGGCATGATGGCTAAATTTCAACCGCAAGCAGTAAAGCTGCATTATCACGGGGAAACATTCAATATATCGGACGCCTGGTTAATCGGACCTGACATCATCGGACTGTGTTTGGATGACGATGAGCTTAAGTTCTATAAAACGGATCAGCTCGACAAGCAGGACGACGGCTATCATTTGTACGAAGACAATCACCCGCAATTTTTCACGATAAGAGATCCAAGGTTCGACGCAGACCTCCGCAAAATCGATGTTTCTGAGCTCGCAAATATGTCGTTTACTGATTTCGTTCGGATTGGCTTTAAATTGGGGAGGGAAAACTATGGAGATATTTAACGTTTCTAAAGCGGCAGTTAAAAAAGCAACGGCACGCCTCGGCCTTTCAAAAGCGCAGGCACAAAACGTATTACCAAAGTATGCTCAAGGCGCTTCGTTCGTCTGGTCGCTCGAATCAACAAACGGCAGCCAGTCCGTTTATGATAATCCTCGCGAACAGGTGCGCCTGGTCATTGCGGAAAATGGCACGATCTTAGATGTTTTCCCGGCGGACTATGCGCTTCAGTCTCCGCACGCTTTGTCTGATGACGTCCTTCAATCGTTAAAAGAAGCGACACGTAACGCCCTAATTGCAAAAAGGGACGAAGTTCATCGCAAATGGTGCGAGGTAGAAGTCGATTTCCACTCGAACAGCTACGAGATTGCTAGGCGTCGACTGGCTTTAATAGAGGCCACCGGTGACGAAGAGCTGCGAATAAAAAGACGCCTGGCCCAGCTTTGTACCGAAAACAAACGGCTGCACAACGAAAGGTCTGCGTTGAGGAAGGAAAGGACCGAGTTGGAACGCGCACTTGTGCCTTATATCTAAAATGTGCCAATCGGAAGTGTATTCGTAGTTAATAATGAGGGGATAAGATACGTCGATGCTTTATTTGGATGGGAAATAAAAAAGACGAACAGTTGCGGGAACAACTAAATCCGTCTTTAAAATTATCGAAAATAATTTGAT
>JABXHG010000751.1 GCA_013393545.1 Alteromonadaceae bacterium
GCGCGTCTTTGGAATGGCGTTTTCCTTATCGCCTGGCATCCAGCTGACCGGTTTGGGCGGGGTGGTATCCAGCCCGCGCTTCCAGATATCCTCCGCATCCAGGGCAGAGTTCACGTCTGTGTCAGCCTGCAGGTGGAGGGCGATGGTCGAGTCGGTAAACTCCTGTCCCAGCAGTTCGGGCTCTACCATGCCGATAGCATCAATGGTGAGGACACCGTCCCGGACCAGCGCAATACCGCGCAGTTCTACGCCCATCAAATCCTGGGAGAGGGCAGCGTTTGGTTGCGCTTCCTCTGTATTCATGGAGACATCCATAAACAGGGTGATGTGACGGGGAGCGTTCATGTCATCCGTGTACGGGTTGGGGCTCATGTAACCGGATGCGTCCGACAGCATGGTGACCTTGATGGTGCCGGTTTCCTGGTTTTCGCCTGTGGCGGCATCCAGTACCTGCACTTTGCCACCTACTTTGACATTCAGGCTGGTACTTTCCAGCACACTGCCTTTCGGAATTCGTAAGGGCAGTGCCTCATCTGCCTCAAACGAGGGCGCATACCCCAGTTCCGCAAACAGTGAGCCGGTTTGCTGAGACGAGTCGGTTACACCCTGGAGTACCGAGTTCAGCACAACGCCATTAATGGGTTGACCATTCAGTATCGAGGTAATAGAGCCCAGGTTGGAGTTCACGGCCGTCTGTTCCAGCAGGGTGGTTGGGCCGGTATCCCTGGGGGTGAAGGTGAACTCTTTAGTGATGCGTTTTGCATCCGGGCCGCTGGTCAGGCTGGCCAGTTTGTTCAGCTTCAGGGTATAGGTTTCACCTGCGTTCAGAATATCATTCTTGCCACCACAGTTTTCTGCAGCTTCGACGCAGGGGTCAACAGTAATACGGTTACCCTTAACCAGTACCGTTGCCGGCACCTGTTTGCCGTCCTCATCCAGCAATTCAATGCTGCCATCCTTTTGCCACTCCGGGTGGATTGGCTGGGTCGTGGCAATACGGAATGTAGAGAAGTTCAGTACTTCAAAGCGTTCGTCGCTTTTGCCGTCAATGGCAGGCACTGTCCAGGCAACATCAAAGGTGTCTTCGGTGTTTGCCAGCCTGGCTGCCCCGGCAAAGCTGCCGCGGGTCTGGAACTGAACACCCGGGTCGCCGACGCGGTTTGGAGTGTCAATCACTCGCCCGCCTGCGGACAGAAGGGGCCCGGGAA
Source organism: Alteromonadaceae bacterium (assembly GCA_013393545.1). The sequence goes on from JABXHG010000751.1 coordinate 1,209, forward strand.
AGGGGAGGGAGAAGGAGGCCCCGTGGGTAAAGGCACCCGCTGTGGGCAGTTTCAGGCACCTACCGCCGTCGAGCTGTTCCACACGTAAGATGATGTTGTTACCGCCCGACGTCA
>JABXHG010000752.1 GCA_013393545.1 Alteromonadaceae bacterium
CTTTAAATCATTAAGCATGCGCCCGCCAGTACACATCCCGCTGGCAGCAATAACAATGCAAGGGTCACCGCTGCTCTGCAAAAAGTTCACAATACGCTCATGTTCGCTGTGCTCATCCACCGTCAGTAAGCGGTCAAAATTAAGCGGGTGGCGATCTTCACTTAAACGCTCGCGGGCTTCTTCGTCCCATAAGTTTTTCATAGCCCGGTATTGTTTTGTGAACTGCACAGCCAGCGGGGAATCCAGAATAACGGTCATTTTATGCCACACCGGGTCAGCTACTCCGGCTTCAGCTTCCTGCTCACGCGCGGTGTGAATAATGTCTTCCAGCTCGTACAGCAGCTCCTGCGTGCGACCAATACTAAAAGCCGGAATTAAAATAACGCCTTTGTTCTCCACGCAACGCTCAACTACCGCCTTTAACCGCTGAGACCGGTCAATGCGGGACTCATGGTTTTTGTCGCCGTAGGTGCTTTCCAGCAACAGAAAATCAGCACGCTCTAATGGCGTAGGGTCGGGCAATAGCGGAGTGTTTTTACAGCCCAGGTCGCCGGAGAACACCACGCGGTAGTGGGTACTCACATTCTCAATTTCAACATAGGCCGAGCCCAGAATATGCCCGGCCTGTCGAAAGCGCAGCTTAAAGCGCTCAGAGGCAAACTCAGTAGGCAGTTCAATCCATTTCTCGTAAGCCGTAGGCCGCAGCTGGCGGTGTAAGCGCGCAATAACCGCATCAATAATTTTACCATTACGGGTTAAGCCAATTTTCAGCGCGTCTTCAATAACCAGCGGCAGCAACAGTGCGGTAGCTTTGGTGCAGAATATGGGGCCGGTGAAGCCCGCAATAAGTAACCAGGGCAAACGGCCTACGTGGTCTATGTGGCAGTGAGTTACCACCAGCGCCTGAACCTTGCTTATATCAAAGTCTATTTCCTGGGCGCTAGAATTGGCGCCGGAACCCGACGTTTCCGCCCCCTGAAACAGCCCGCAATCAATGAGTAGTGAGTGGTC
>JABXHG010000753.1 GCA_013393545.1 Alteromonadaceae bacterium
GGAGCATTGTTTACCGGCAGCTTCGGCGCTTGCAGAAACTGCCACGGTTGTTGAAGTCGTTTTTTGGTCATCCGGACTTGGCTTATATATCCGGGTGATGTCCGCTTACTTTATTTCGGATTAGTAAGATGGGAATAGATATGGCCAGTCAGAGTTTTTCGTGACCGAGCCGTGCCTCTATCTTCAATACCGCTTGGGTCTTGAAGAGAAGAACCGCAGATTCCAAGCAAATCGATCCAAAAACGCACCGTCCCTGGTGCCAAGACGCAAATGACACTCTTTATGTTCAGCCGTGGCTTTCGGAGCGTACTTCGCCACGTATAACTATCTGGCCGCTGTACGGGGATAGCTCAGAGAAGCCACTCTTTGCAACCCGATCCTGGATTTCACCGCGAATTACGGTTTGGCCACTATAAGGAGCCGGCTGAGCCGGCTCGGAGCGGGGCTCATCGGATTTACGGTCTGCCAAGGTGGCGTTAGCGGGCAGGGCGGCGGCGGCAAAAAGTGAAGCCAGGGTAATCGATACAAATTTACGCATAACGTTATCTCCAAAGTTCGATAGGTTGATGCTCATACCGGAGTCGCCAAAGGACCCGATATCAGCCATTCGGATTTCAGGCTCCGGAATAGCCTCTCCATCGGGGCATTGTCCCAGCAGTTGCCGCGCCGGCTCATGCTTTGTGTCATTCGATAGCGCCAGAGTCTCTGGCGGAACTTACGGCTGGCGTACTGGCTCCCCTGGTCCGAGTGGAACATGACTTTCTCCGGTTGACCACGCTGTTCCCAGGCGTGGTCCAGAGCTTTGACGACCAGGTCGGCATCCGGGCTGGATGACATTGCCCAGCCAACAACGCGTCGTGCATACAGATCCAGCACGACAGCAAGATAGCTCCACCGCTGCCCGCTCCAGACGTAGGTGATGTCACCACACCACGCCTGATTGGTCTGGTCTACTGTAAATTCACGAGCCAGATGGTTCGGAATGTCTGGTCGCTCAACGGTGGCCTGCTTGTAGGCGTGAGGGCCAGGTTGCTTGCA
>JABXHG010000754.1 GCA_013393545.1 Alteromonadaceae bacterium
CAACACACGAGCGCGTGTGCGCATACACCATCGACATAGCTTACGCGGTACACGCCGGTTTTCCAAATGCCGTTGCCCGTCTTGCCGCTGGTCAGCCAGCCCGCAGCCGTAACACGTAACTCGTCTTCAATTACGCAAGCGGTTCGCAAGGCCGACAAACCCTAACTTTTTCTGCCCAACGCTTCTGCAGCCGGCGTTTACTGACTCAGAGTACCTGCGGTTTACAACTTAGGGTCGATACAGGGAGTGAGCTCCATCCACTATGTTTTCAATGGCGTCTATAGGATCAATATCTCCAAACAATTGGGTGATCTCAACCCCATTGAAATCTACGCCCCTCAGATAAGCTGCCGCAAGTGAGACCCACAGTTCATCCTTGCCAGGCCAGCTTCCTCGGATAGCATCACGTCGCTCGAGGTCGGTTGGAAAGATCCCCCAATGAACTTTCCACCGAGTGGGTGACTGCAGGACTTCAATGGTGCTTATATCAGAATTTGATACCACATTTTCGTGATGTCCAATAGCACGATCGATCAGCGGGCGTACATATTCGTTGTAGGCGAAGTCGTCGGCTATTTTCGCAGATTTGGAATTCAAAGTGGCGTCATCGACCATTTCTGATACCGGACGACCCAGTTCGTTTTCATATTTCACTTCCAACAGTTCACGAAATTCAGTCCGATAAACCATTGATCTTTCGCAGGCCTCTTCATAGATCTGGTCAATTTCGTATGGACTCAACATTGCCCCACTCACATCAACTGCAATTTTCAAAGACTGCTTGCCAAACACATGGACTCCTTGCTTCTGAACGTCAACATCAAGGACATGCTAGAACCCATCCCTGACAGCAGCGCGGACACCTCAAACAAACTATCGAAAAATTCTTGTTGAAACGGTTCTTCAATAGCGGACAACGCATCATTAGTAATTAGAAATCCAATGACGGCAACTGGACTACCTCACAAAAGCGGCGCGTTCCTTCCCCTGTTGACGGGAAGGAACGCGCCGCTCGC
>JABXHG010000755.1 GCA_013393545.1 Alteromonadaceae bacterium
TAATACTGGTGGACGGTATACGACAGAACAACCATGGTGATATTTATCCTAATAACTTCGGTGGCAATGCTTTTAACCATATTCCGCCACTGGAAACCATTGACCGAATTGAAGTTATCCGTGGTCCGGCTTCCACCTTATATGGCGCCGATGCGCTTGGCGGTGTCATTAACGTCATTACTAAAAAGCACACGGAGGACTGGTCAGGTGCTGTAACCTTCGGACGTAGTCTGCAAACGAACGACAATTTTGGTGATGACTTTACAACGGACTTCAGTGCCACAGGTCCGTTAATTAAAAATGTTTTAAGCCTGGGAGTACGTGGCAGCCTGTATGACCAGCAGGCGTCTTCTCCAGAATTTGAGCCAGCAGTTGACCCAAATGGCACGGTACATGTTCGTCAGCTGGGTTTTGGCAGTGGCGGGCGTACTGTTGACAACAAAGACGAGCACTACGGGTTCTCCTTGTCTTACACGCCAGCAAAGAATCATCATATAAAATTTGATTACGATGACTCACATCAGTCTTACGACAACACGCCTTCTTATGATGTTGAAAATGACACTATTACTTATCCTCTGGGCACCAAGGACAGCATAGAAGCTCTTTGGCAGGCGCGTGGAGGAAATGTAAACCCTCGTGCAGGTTATGCGGCGGATCAGACTTTTGATCGTACCTGGTGGTCAATCGCGCATGATGCGGACTGGTCGTTTGGTACCAGCATGATTTCCTTATCCTATGTAGACACACAAAATAATGGCAGAACTTTGCCGTTAAGCGTGGATGAGCGTTTGTTATTGCAGGAAATGTACGATGGCACCGGTGAGTATGCTGGCTTGGGCGAAGATGAGAGGCGCTCAATTGCAGAAGAAACTTTCTTGCCACGGCCGGCTCGTCAGTTAGACAGCAGTCAGTATACCGTTGATGCACGACTGGACATTCCTGTCTCTGGTTTTGCCGGACATCATAACTTTGTTATTGGCGGTCAGCTTATTGATGGTGAACTGGAAGACGGTGTATTTGGTTT
>JABXHG010000756.1 GCA_013393545.1 Alteromonadaceae bacterium
AAACGAAAAGCCCTCCGTATGAAGGCGGGTGGATTCGAATTGGTACAGCGATCGGTGACGTGCTCCAGGGCGACATTCTCTTCATGGAGAAACATTTCGAGAAGAAGACGGGCCGCCCCTGTCCGTTCAGCTTCGAAAAGAACGAAGACGGAACGCCGATGTTCGAGGATTTCGCGAAAAGGAATCATCCGGTCACACATCGTGGATACTCGTTCAACCTTTACGGAACGTGCGACGGCATCATGCGCTACGTAACGGAAGACGGCGAAGTGCTGCGCGTCGGCCTCGAGATTAAATCGAAGCAGACTACCGCTGCAAAGACGTCCCTCCATTCGATGCGTCAGCCGGAAGAAAAGCACGTCAAGCAATGTGTCGCCTACGGCCCGATGTACGGCGTCGACCTATACGTCATCCTTTATGTGAACGCGGCTAAGAAATCGTGGGTGTATCCGGAAGGAGAATTCGAAAAGTCGCCGGATATGCGGGCGTTCGGCATCGAAATTACGGAAGAAGACGTCGAGCAGCTATTCGATAGATTCGTAGAGATCCGCAAATCTGTTGAGGAAGGAAAGCCGTTACCGTTGGATATGAACGGCTGGACGTTTAACGGATACAAGACGGCTATTGCGAAGTCGTTGACGGACGAAGAACTGGCGGAGCTTCGCGCAAAAGTGTCGCGAGTATTGAGATCGAACGTCTACGAATCTACGAAACGGCAGTACGTTGAGGCGCTCGAATTTATCGAAAGAGTTCGCGAAAGGGAGGCGGAATGAGTGACGGTTGATGACGTAAAGGGTGCAGTTGAAATTATTCGTGCATGGGCCGAAGGGGGAGATGATGAGGTTGCGCACAATATGGAGGACGCTCTCCATGCCGATGTGCTACAGGCAATCGCAACTGGCGCAGATAACCCGGAAAAACTGGCGGCGGAGGCGCTAAAGACGAAGGATATCGAGTTCAGTCGGTGGTGCGCATGAGTAGCGCCAAGCCTATCCGAATCCTCGGCCTTGACCTTTCGTTAACATCGCCAGGATTCGCAATCATCGAAGCAAAGGGCGGAAAAGCTCGCCTAATAAAATCCGCTCACTTTAAAACGTCCGCATCAACCGATCAGCCATTGCGGTATGAGGAGATCGAAGCATTTACACTGCTATTTGTTCGCGATAATCAGCCGTTCGACGTAATCGTGCGGGAGATATGGCCGCCGAGCCGCAACTATGCGCAGAACAATAAGAT
>JABXHG010000757.1 GCA_013393545.1 Alteromonadaceae bacterium
CCACGGAGGCAGAAGAAAAATAGTTCTATTGTAAGGAAAGTCATGAATATACTGTTCGGCTTGCTCGTGAGTCAGTGCGTTTTCCTCATTAAGCATATACATCGCGTCCAGCACACCTCGATCAAAGAACGTGTGGCAGCAGCTATCTGCCTTTCGGTACTTATCGATATCTGCACTTAGTATTTCTTGGGCAAACGAAACCGGTTCCGGACGAGCCGACAACCCCACCGCTAAACGCTCTTTGATTATCTTCCGGGCAGACTCTTGTGCGAAATTGTATCCACACTCGGCAAGAGCGGTAAGCATTTTTGTTTTGCCACCGCCGGGGCCGCCGGTAATTACGAATAAATTGTTCATTTAATCTTTAACATTGCTGGGGCGAGCCGAAGGTACAATGGAAAGAGCGTCGCTGTATCTGCACGAGTTATGTACTCTTAACTACCTGCAAATTCTTCAAGTGCTTTTCCAGCCAAACGATAGCCTATCCATTCATTTTGAGGTTTTGCACCTATTGAATTATAGAACTGTATTGCGGGCTCATTCCAGTCAAGTACGCTCCACTCGAAACGACCACAATTTTTCGACACTGCTACTTTTGCAAGGTGCTTTAACAGAGCTTTCCCGGCACCGACGCCCCTATGCTCAGGAGAAACATACAAATCCTCAAGATATAACCCATGCTTACCGAGCCATGTTGAGAAATTGAAAAAGTAGACAGCAAAACCAATAGGTTCGTTATTGAAGTAACAAATTATAGCATTCGTGGCCGTATTGCCGCCAAATAAAGAATTTTCTATATCAGCGACTGTAGCCAGTACTTCATTCTCTGCTTTCTCATAAGCAGCAAGCTCCGTAATAAAACGATGAATCAGAGCCGAGTCTTCAATTGTTGCCTTACGAATTTCTATACCTGACATTTTTACTCCCGTTTCTATCGATATTTAACTTCGCAATCAGTCGCGTGTATTGTGGCGTCAGCAGGTTTTGCGACACTGACCAGATATATATCAGAAGATAAGGCGGCTGCATCCTTAGCATGGGAGCCGGAAGGGCGTTTTTGCTGGCGATAAAATTTGCTTGTTAGCATTTCCTGTCTTTACTTCCTAAGTATACGGCTTGGT
>JABXHG010000758.1 GCA_013393545.1 Alteromonadaceae bacterium
CATGGTATTGCAGGCGAAAATCAATGAACGCCAAGCGCTCGCGCTGGGCATGTGAATGGTTTTCAAGTGTTAAGGCGGAATTTTCCTGCACTTTTGCACCTTTTATGACTCAACGTCCTATTAAAATTGTTAGCCACCTTATTACACAAACTTGTACCATACAATCATTTTGATTTGTCCTATACAACTTTCACATGTGAAAGTTTTGGCCTCTTTCCCAAAAGAGATAACAGTGTGAAAAGCCCGCTGGAGATCAGCGGGCAGGTTTGAGTTGGTTTATCCTGCGCTCAGGATTCAGGAGAGTTAAGACTGTTCAGGTGATCTTCCAATTCATCCAAACGCTTCAGGTTTGCCCTGATGAGACGACGTATATGCGTGAGGTTTGCATTTATAATACGCACCATCTCAAAACCGGCTTCGGTTTCTTCGATGGCGGCTCGTTCCCAGTCGTGTGCCCGGTTAAACGCGGGTTTTGAATAGCGGTGCTTCAGAGCACGGCGAATGTGCTTACTGAAAACGGCATGCCCGTCACCATTCTTCATTTTTACAAACGTATTGTAGTACCAGTGCATTTCCAGGCTGCCGCGCAGTATTCTTACCCGGCAGCCATAGTGCCCTGGATAACCGTCCGTTTCCTTCGATCGATGCGCTTGGTTATGTGACCAGAAATGGTCGGAGAATCGCTGAGCGATGTATCGCAGGCGTGCTCGTTCTATGTCGAGTGTCTCTGACAAGGCCTGTAAATAGAGTCTGCATTGTTCAAATGCTATTTGGCTGCTTTTTTCGTGGTCTAGGTTTTCTGCCCGAGCGGCCTGATGCCATTGCTCAGCGATTTCGTTTGGTTTTTTTGGATTGTCCATGGGTAGTGTCCTCTTGGTTGATATTCAAGAGAAATGCTACCGCTCACCGAATCAAACCCACGGGTCTCTAATTGGCCAATTTGGGCAAAAGCAGCCGTTTACCCCAAATTATTTGGGATGTTTATCAGCGGAGGGATGCTTTGCAAACTTCCGGCTAAGAAATGCTTCCAGCCTGTCCGCGTTCAGGTAAGCAATGCCACAGGTCGTTAGAATCGTAACTATGAAGCAGAGAATGGCGATGAAT
>JABXHG010000076.1 GCA_013393545.1 Alteromonadaceae bacterium
GTTCGGCCCGGATCGGGGCAGCATCAATAACACCGACCCCTCGCCCAAATGTGGTCTTCTGCTTGTGGGCCTGGCCCCCCACAAATTCAATTTTATCTCCTGGTGTGGTTGGACATAATCCCGGCCACAAGGGCCACTAACGCCGAAGCACGGCGGCGCCCTTGGGGGGGCGACGAAGGAGCCACGGAAAGGGCGTCCGGCGGCCACCGGCCGCGAACTGCTGCGCCTGGTTAGTGGCAGGGGTTATGACGTTGCTTTGCTCCCTGGCACTGGCCGTGACGGCCTACTCCGTTACTTGCACCAGCTCGCGCCAGTACGATGTGTGTGAAACCACCGCGAACCTCGCGGTGGATGAACCTGTACTCAAAAGTACCAGATCCAGAATAACTTGTCGGCGCACAGCCCCAAACGGTGAACACCGAATTTGCTACAAACGCCTCTGACGATTAAAGCTGCCAAACCGGACGCGGACTCTGCTGGCCTTGGCACTCACCGAGTTGCCGGGTTTAGCTACCAAAGTCCGGTGCCAAGGCCACTGGCACATAGCCACCCAAAAGACCGAAGCCTTTGCCATTAACGCCAATGTTAAGCGGCGGCCTTGTAGTGGCGCCAACGGCGCCATGAAAAGGGCGTCCGGTGGAGGCCGAAGGCCGGAACGTACTTGAACGACTGGTTAGAGCACGCTTGCGACCAGCAGAAGGCCGATACCTGCCTCTACGATTATGCCGCCCGCATTTTTAATACTGAAAGCTCGATCCAGAAAGATAGAGGCTGTGCGTGCTGCTGCCGCAAATAACCATGCCAGCCCAACAGCAACATAGACCTCAGACTGCTGGAAGAACAAACACCCGGCACCCAAGCCAATAAAAATGCCGCCGTAGGTAGCCCGAACCTCCGATAGCCCCAGCTTTCCATCTGGGACGATACCAACCAGGCCCGCGATTTTTCGGGGAGCGACCAGCCCTAAAGTCCCGAGGGCCAATGTTAAGAACGCACCCAGAAGAGGAAACCATTCCAAAATTTCAGACTCTCCCTGTGTGGTCAGTAAGCTCTAACGCCCGCAATCACGCGCTTGTCGCGTGCATTGCTTTGTTAAGTGGCTTGCGGATGAAAGCGCGGTAGCTAGACGTAGACTCACCACCCATAGTACTTGCGCTCACAACCTCATCGTGAATGCAGGAAAAACCCACGAATACGTTGCGGAGTTCTTTCGGGCTACTGTACCGCATAGGTATACCGAGACCGGAAATAAAGCTCCTACTTTCTTCGGAGCAGAACTCCGACATATGCACGATGCCGCCAGGCTTCAACACGCGGGTTATCTCCGAAGACACTCTATCCCGCTCCGCGAGTGAAGGAATGCACGTAAATACCGCGCAAATGACGACGACATCAAATGCATTTTCGCCGAACGGAAGATCAATTCCATCCAAATTAAGGAGAGGCACCCCAGGAAACGCCTTCCTTCCACGCTCGATCATTGCGAAGGAAGTATCAACGCCCGTTACATCAATGTACCCGCACTCGGTAAGTTCGTTGGAAATCCGCCCGTATCCACACCCAAAGTCGAGCACTTTGGCCTTTCGGCTGATCATGCCTAGAAATCGCGCCAGGTCAATTTCAAGATTGAAGTCGACGTCACTGGCCACCTTATCCCACCTGCGTTGGAGCATCGAATTCCCCACTTAACGCCGAAGCGCACCGGTGACTTTGACGTAGCGAAGCGGATACAAGGTCATCCTAGTGCCTCTCCTGGTTAGCTGTTCTCAAGCATGTACTCCCTAATCTGTCGCTCTTCTCGCATTACATATAGACTGATAACTCTCTTATCATCCTCTCTCTATAACATGCCTCACTTCAGACCCACTACCTCCCTGTTTACTTTATTAGAGGGTTCTGTAG
>JABXHG010000759.1 GCA_013393545.1 Alteromonadaceae bacterium
CGAACAAACAAAAAGACGACCTGGCCGGTCAGTACTGCCAGGAAATGCAACAGCGCCGTACTGAATAAGAGGTTATTGAGGCCCCTCAGAAAAAGAAGGGGCCTCAATACTTCCGCACGACCGTGGCCGGGCTTTACAGGAGGTCCTTGCGCAACTGTGACGGACTTTTGGGAGACAATAGCCCGGGCGCAACATCAAACACTGTTTTTGCCCCCACTTCCCCCATGCCAGCCATTTTATGAACAGCCCGGGTGTAGGCAACCAGCACACTGGCAGTAAACTCCGGGTTGCTGCCAAGCGTGAGTGAGTATTCGATGGTTTGTTTGTTCTGGTTGCCCGTTTCACCGCTTCGAATCACAAAACCACCATGGGGCATGTCGCTGTGCTCTGCAGCAAAGGTTGCCTCATCGATAAAATTAACCGTGGTATCAAAGGGTTCAAAGTAGTCCGGCATGGTGACAATGCTGTTGCGTACTTCTTCCTCGTCTGCACCGTCTTCCAGAACCACAAAACATTCACGCACGTGCTTTTCACGGGTTGTCAGTTCCGGTTGCTCACCGTTCCGCACACGAAGCATTGCATCCTCAGATGGCAGGGTATATTGCACGCCTTTTTTTACTCCCGAAACACGACGCACTGCGTCAGAGTGGCCTTGGCTCAGCCCTTTACCCCAAAAACTGTAGGTTTCGCCCTCTGCCAGAATGCATTCACCAAACATGCGATTCAGTGAAAACATACCCGGGTCCCACCCCACCGACAATAAAGCAACCTTGCCGGATTTACGTGCTGGCTCCTCCATTGCAGCATGGTACTCATTAACTTTAGCGTGGGTATCAACGCTGTCTACGGTCTTAAAAAACTGTTCCCGATAATTTCCTTTCTCAGTCATATCCGTTCTGTCTCCTCCACCCATAATC
>JABXHG010000760.1 GCA_013393545.1 Alteromonadaceae bacterium
GTGGTGATTGCTTCCGGTGGCTTCGAATGGTCGAAGCAGCTGACCAGCACCTTGTTGAAGTTTCCCATCACGCCGATTTCGGCACCTTCGAATACCGGTGATGGACTGAAGCTCGGCATGGGTGTGGGCGCAGCAATCGCTGAGACCAGTGACATCTGGGGTGTTCCGGTCATCACCGCGCACGGCGCAACCTATGACGGAATTGCGTCGGGGCGCATGGGCAATGTGGAAGCAACGCTGCCCGGCTCCATCGTGGTGAACAAGAAGGGTGAGCGCTTTGTTAATGAGGCGCTGAACTACCACGACTTCTCCCGCGTATTTGCCAACATCGATCCTGATACCGCCGAATTCGCCAACCTGCCTGCCTACTTGGTCATGGACGCTGACTTCGTGTCCAAGTATCCCGTTGCTGGAAATCCTGTCTTCGATAGTGAAGAAAAGGCGCCGGACTGGATGGTGCGGGCAGGGAGCATCGACAAGCTAGCGCAACAGCTCGGCGTGGATGCCCAAGGCCTGGCTGCCACCGTGGAACGTTTCAATGCTGATGCCGAGTGTGGCGAAGACACGCTGTTTGGCCGCGGCTCATCTGAAGAAGACCGCCACTTGGGTGATCCGAAGAACGAGCCCAACCCCTGCCTCGCGCCGTTGGACAAGGGACCTTTTTACGCCATCGAACTGCATCCCGGCGTGCTGGGAACGGCTGGCGGTATCGAAACGAACCTCAACGGCCAGGTGGTGGACTGGGACGGCAACGCTATTGCTGGCCTGTATGTGGCGGGCAACTGCTCAGCCACGGTGTTTAAAGATACCTACCCGGGCGGTGGCGCCACCATCGGCCCTGCAATTACCCGTGCTTATGCCGTTGGCCACCACATCAATTCACAGAAATAGAACAGAGATATAAAGCTGATTACGAACAAGGATTCTTGGGCAAAAGAAGTAGATCTGCTGGTACTCGGCTCGGGTGCCGCTGGTCTGACCGCGGCGCTGACAGGTGCTGCGGAAGGGCAGGATGTATCGCTGTTGGAAAAGAGTGACTACACCGGCGGTACCACCGCGTATTCTGCCGGTACCGTGTGGGCTCGGGAC
>JABXHG010000761.1 GCA_013393545.1 Alteromonadaceae bacterium
GCGCAGCCCTCATCGCAGTAGGTACGGCAGTTGTAGCAGGGCTCATTATGACAGCCCCAATTGGCGCAACCGCAATTACCGTAGCCGGGGTTACGGTACCGATGAGCGTCGCACAAGCATTCGTCGCTGCAGGTGGTATAACTACGGCGGTTAATACGGCCATTCAAGATGCAGTCTGTGGCAAAGGATAACCAATGGGCTATAAAGTACTGGGATGGGTGGGAATTACTCTCACTCTTCTTCTTGGAGTTTCAATCATTATTTGTGTCTGGGTTGCGCCAGATATTGTTTCGACGCTCAGCCCTTTCTTAGCAGCTACCGTAGTTGCAGCCGTTATTGGCGTATTTGGCTATCGTAAAGGAAAATAGTTTTCTACCTGAGATTTTCAATCAAATTTCGGAATACAAAGCCATCGGATTTAATTCAGATTCGAAGGTTACGTAATCAATAAGATCGATCTGCATCTCAACAATTGGGGCTCTTCAATGCTTCTAAAGTTGCGTCAAAATAGGCTACGTTAGTTCGGTGCTGGTTCCGAGGCTACCTCGGAACCAGCACCGATTACGTTTAAGGAGCCCAGGCCGCCTTGCATGTCATTTTTCTGTTGAAATCACGGCTCTACAATCGTGACCATAGCCGGCATTATCGACTCAATATTCGACTCCATCAACGATGTACTGATACTACAGAATTTGAGCGTGTTGAAAGATCCCAGACCAATTGCTATGAAAGCAATTCTCATTTTAGTCGTCTAGGATGACCCCATCGCCATTATGTTCGCTTCCCTCACTTTAATTTCGCTAAATAGTGAGAAGCCACTATTCCGCTCCAAAATATTGAATGCCCACTTGGCTGTATTGCTGACAGAAATTCAAAGCTGTGTATTTCCCGAGGGAATACTATAGTTCTTGGGTATCTTTATCGTGTTTAGAAATAAAGGATGCACGGACTCCCCTACTCTGATTATGCTCGGAAAGCATGGATCTAAGCAAAGTAAATGACACGCAGCTTCGCGTGCGCCTTGCCCTAGAAGAAGACCGAACCTACCTGTTGCGCTTGCTGTATCTGACCTCTGTCTTCGGAGATGAATCAGCAGAGCTCCCGGAATCGCATGGGCCGGATATCGAACGGTACGTGACAGATTGGTCGCCATTGGTTGATGGCGGTGTCATCGCCATGTCCGACTTCGATGTCCCTGCTGGTGGCGCTTGGCTGCGCTATTTCACGGGCGATAACAAAGGCGCGGCCTATATGGGACCACAAGACCCTGAGGCAGACCCACACGATGAATCCCTGTGGGCTACTGAGATTGACCCGGAGTCCATTCCAGAGC
>JABXHG010000762.1 GCA_013393545.1 Alteromonadaceae bacterium
GGTTCTATCCGCCGGAACTTATCTCGTAAAAGGCGTCAAACTTCCGTCCTGGACGTATATGGTCGGCCAGGGAATCGGAGTTACTACGCTAAAACTTCACGAGGATACGCCGGCCAGCGAATGGGTCGTAACCAACGCGGACCATACGAACGGAAACCGAAATATCATGGTCGAAGGAATGTCGCTAGACTGGAACCCGGATCGTCAAGGCGGTCTTGGGCCGACCGGCGGACTACATTCGAGCTGCCTAACCTTAGCGAATGTTAAGTTCGGGATCGTGCGCGAAGTAGAAGGCATCAATCCAGCCCTTCACTGCTTCGATGCGTCTGCGCCTACCTACAATATTTCGGACGCTGACTATACGAAAAACGGTTGTCGGTATATCTGGTTCGATCGATGCGTCGGATCTGGATATGGTGATGACGGAGTGACTACGCACTACAGCGAGTACATTTTCATCACAAACTGCGTCATGACAAATCCGAGCGGAAAGGCGCATGCCACGGGGTCCTCAAACTCAAACGGTATCGAAGTCGACGACGGATCTAAAAACGTTTGGGTTATTGATTGTTTAACCTACGGGAATGTGCGCGGTTACGAGCGGAAGCCGCACACTGAATGGCCGGCACCGTCAAACGTTCATATTGGCGGTTCGGAATCCTACCGTGACGTCCGCGCGTTTGACCTTCGGCATAGCGGCCATCACTTAGCAACCGAGCCGTGGAGCGAAACGGCACGGGACGTAACACTAGTCGATTGTACGGCGCGTGAGCCGATATTCAACGATCTATATGTCGGACTTGAACCGAAAGCACTCGTCGTTTCGGCTTATCAGCGTGTCATGATTTCGAATTTCCGTGCGATTGGAGATCCGACATACGACTATAAAGGAACATCAGCGATCGCATTCCAGTACAAGAGTCGGAAAATAAACGTTAACGGGTTGCAAATGTACGGTTTCGCTAAAGCTGGTTCCGATATACACGTTACCGGCGGCGATCAACGGACAGATGACGTATTTATCTCGAACTTTGCGATTCATGATTCGGCGCCTACCGCCATCAGTTTGGGCGGCGGCGTATATAACGTTAATTTAACGAACGGTATCGCTCACACAAGCGGAGGTACTGCCGGAATCACGTCTCCGAATAACCAAGCGAATATCATTGCGGTGCGTGCCTACGGATATACAGATGCGGCCGTTATTGGGGGCGAGCGTTATTCAACCGTACCAAACAACATTAAGAGCGGATTCCGTGCGGCTTCGTCTTCTGGATCGCCTATATC
>JABXHG010000763.1 GCA_013393545.1 Alteromonadaceae bacterium
CGCCTGGGCGGGCTCCGGAAAGTATTTCGTCAAGTTTAAGGGTGACGATGCAGTTCATATTTTACCTCGTGTATGTCGTTTGGATCACATTATAAGAAAAATATCAAAACTCCAGACTTGCCTAACGCTAAATGTTAAGCGGCGCCTGCGGAGCGCAGCGTAGTAGGCGTCCGGCGGACGGCCGCCAGGCCGGTAGCGAACTTGAACGATTGGTTATACATAAGCCTACCACCCCCACCAATGCCAAACCTTGGCAATACCACGCCAGATGCCTCCGAGCATAGACGGGAAAAGTTTTGGGAGCAGCAAAGCCAACACAGCAAATACGATGATACAGGTGATGAGGTAACGACTGCTGAGAAAGCTATCCCAGTAGACAGCTAGCTCCAGATTGATCCAATACCAAACGAACGCTGCCGTTGGGATAGAGAAAAACAGCGACGCAAAAAGGCTGATCAGCCTTGTCTCAATCGGCCCGCCTTGGCCACGATTTCTTGCCATGATCTATGAATATTCCTTGTGTATAACGATATATGTTCATCTGCCTGAGCGCAGCGAAGGTCGGATGAACGTGTTGTTAAACGGACCGTCCTGAAGCACTTCCATGTTCCCCTTTTGTCACAATCCATCCCTCGTTCAGCAGACATCCCTGGGAAGGTCTCAGGCCAATGGCCAGCGTGGGCACCGAGGATGCGAAGGCACGGAAAAGGCAGACACGATCGCTGATTGATCGGCTTTCCCTCAGGAGACAAATCTGACGGATCAAGCCAAGCCTTATCCGTCAGATTTGTCTCCTGAGGGTAGCAGGGAGAGCGCTCAACGGCGATCCGCATTATTCGTTTTCTTGCTCCCGATTCCAGACTGACGAACGTACTGTTTATTTATACAGTCTATTACGATATCGTGCGGTGAAAGGCAAGAAAACCTTGCACCCTCACCCACCGCTTTAACGCCTGTATGTCAATGGCCATTTATTTTGACCCACCTTTGGCCAATAAAATTGACCCACCTTTCATAGTCTAGTTCGTGGCTTTCTGCTTCAGTCGATAGCTTTCTCCTCCCAACATAAAGATGTGTGAATGGTG
>JABXHG010000764.1 GCA_013393545.1 Alteromonadaceae bacterium
AGAATGGCAAGAGGTATATGTCGTGAATATAAACCTTACGGTGACAGGGCAAGCAACTGACTGCGCGATTTTCGACTGGTCCTGCGTCAAATAGGCAGGGCCGCCGCTAACGGCTGCCATGGAAGCGCGCCAGAAGAAAATTGCCGACGGCCTTTCTGCTGCGGATCGAGCCTCCCTCGATCTGGAACTTGCGCAGGAAAAAGCCTCGAAAGAATTGCAACAGGCAAAAGAGGAAGCTGCAGCCCTGATTGACCAGGCCAACAAGCGTTCTGCCCAGATTGTCGAAGCATCCAAAGATGATGCCCGCAAAGAGGGTGAGAAGCTGATTGAGCAGGCCAGGGCCGAAATTCAACAGGAGCGTATTCAGGCTCGCGACGCACTGCGCAAAGAAGTGGCCACTCTGGCCATCGCCGGTGCCGAGAAGATTCTGGAAACCTCTGTAGACGCCAAAGCTCACAGCGAGATGCTGGACAAGCTGGCCGCAGAACTCTAAAAGAGGGTCATCATGGCACAACTGACTACGTTAGCCCGACCCTACGCGAAAGCCGTATTCGAAGCCGCCAAAGACCAGAACGCCGTTGATCAGTGGGATCAGGCTCTGGCTTTCGCGGCTGTGGTCGCGGCTGACCAAGAGGTAGCGAACATTCTGGCCAATCCGGGCCTCTCTGAGCAGCGAAAAGCGGAACTCTTCGTGGACTGTTTTGAAGAGCCGCTGCCGGAAGCACTCAGCAACTTCCTGTTGATTCTTGCTGAAAACAAGCGTCTGGCCCTCGTGCCGGAAATTTCTGCTCTGTTCCATCTGTACAGATCGGACTTTGACCAGTCTGTAAGTCTGACAATCGATACCGCCTTCGAGCTGTCTGCCGACGAACAGCAGAAGTTGATCGACGCGTTGTCCAAAAAGCTGGAGCGCAAGGTCGAGCTTGAAACCGCGGTGGATCAATCATTGATTGGTGGCGCGGTAGTACGCACAGGCGACCTGGTTATCGAC
>JABXHG010000765.1 GCA_013393545.1 Alteromonadaceae bacterium
AGGCCTGTCAGTTGCTTAGCTTGTTTCATTAAATCTGATTTGCTGATTTCATCTAGCTTGTAAGCCCCTAGCATTAAAGCCTCATCTATGTGAACGCCTCTATCATTAATACGTTGATCTATCGTCCATAGCTGCTGCTCTGAGTCAGGATATTCAATATTGCTGATTTCATTTGCTATAGCCATTTCGACTCTTACGTCTTGCTCACAATAGTCAATGAACTGCTGCCATTTCTCTGTGTCGTGTTCAGGATAGTTTCGAGTGCGTCCGCCGTTCACTTTTGTCGGCTTACATGGCATTGAGAAATATTTAATCAAGTTCTTACCTTTAGCATCTTTTTGCATGTCTATGCCTAATACTTCGGCACACATTTCAAGTGATAATGGCAAACCTGCTCTTGCGCTGTTGACCATTGTACAGACCCACTCGCTCGGCGGCATTTCAGTGTCAAAATGCTTTGCTAGACACGTACGCTCAAAATTTGCATTAAAGGCGTATTTTGTATCCCCAGGGTCGAACAATAAGCCTCTAAACTTTTTATATAAATCATGGTCTAGGTCGTACATGTCTATTGTTTGTATTTTGCCTCTATCAATAGAGAAAGCAATGATTAATATTTCAAAGTCAGGTGCCTCAACGTACCGATAAACCCCTGTCTTGCGAATGTCATAGCTGCTGTAGGTTTCGATGTCGATATTTAGCGTTGTCATTTAAAATCACGCCATTCATCGTTTTCATCTACCCATGAAAAAATCTTTCCGTTGTTTATGTTTCGGATTGTTGTCTGCGACACTTTGTATTTTGAGGCTATAGCTCTCTGACTCATTCCTGTATTTTTTAATAAGTGCCTTATTTCTAACACTTGATTTGGATATAACTTTCCTGAGCTTTATAGCCCACCTTTTCTATACAAATCTATACTACAGTCTGATTTAGAGCCATATATCAGGTTTGATGCTCTGTTATCTGCAGCATCGCCGTTTATATGTCTTATTTTGTCTTTTGACTCTAATGGTTTTTCAAGAAAAGCCTCTGCGACTAATTTTTGTACAAGTATTCGTTCTTTTTTACCTGATAGATGTAGGTTTACAGTAGCTTGCCCATTTTCTTTAGTTTTTACGTACTTAAGCAATCTCTCTTTTAATGTTCTTATTCTTCCATTTTTGTCTTGCACCTTAGTTTCTAGGCTTTTAACTCGACTTAA
>JABXHG010000766.1 GCA_013393545.1 Alteromonadaceae bacterium
TGCAATCATATCTTAATGAAGGAGGACTGGCTGCAAGAGCCTTTTTCGGTACCGACGCTTTTAATCGCGTTACCGGCATCACTGTGGGGGATGATGGAACACTCCGACAGATACAATTTACAGCTGATAGCGTCGCTTTTACCGATGGCGACGGACAGTTAATGGTCTATTACGACTTAGATCAGGGTCGCTATGTTTTTGATGGTCATGTAGTCGCCCGCAGTGGGTTATTCGCGGGTGAGTTACAGGCTGCATCTGGCTCCTTTACTGGAGAATTGCAAGCGGCAACTGGTACCTTTAAAGGTGATTTACAGGCCGTTGGAGGTACCTTCTCCGGCAGCCTTGACGCTGTAAACGGAACATTCTCAGGTGTTTTACAAGCTGCTGCCGGGACTTTTACCGGCACTTTGATTGCTGCCAGCGGCTCTTTTTCAGGAGACGTTTCGGGCGCAACCGGAACCTTTGAAGGAGCTGTCCGCGCCGAGAAGATTATCGGGGATGTGTTTAATGTAAAACGAGTTACACCTCCATACTCAAACCGTTGGTATTCAAATAACTTTTCTTCCACCGTTTCAGAGCGTCGCATCCTGCGTGTCAGCATGCCTCAACTTAATAAAAGCCGGGTTTTAAAATTTACCAACCTCACCCTAGGTTTTGGTAATGCGAATCTTACCAGTGGTGAATCGGCCCTCGGGACTGTCCGGGCAAAAAGAGCGAATGGGCAGACACTGAAAACATGGAATATCGATCTGACTGGCAGAGCTCATGCCGGCTTCTACGTCGACTTCGGCTTTGGGGAAATGAACGTTATTGATGACGTCCAACTTTCAGCGAACGACACCATCGTCGACTTCACAATTGAAGTAGATAGCGTAACCGGCAGCCCGAGCTTTGAACTGATTGCCGGCGTGTCGTTAGAGAACAACGTATTAGAAAACTATCACTTCGTCCAGGTTGAGTCCGTGCTGAAAAATAGCACGGCCGGAATATCATTTTCGTGAGGATTTATGGCATTCACTAAAGGCACAGCAAACTTTACCAACGGCAGCAAAACCGTTACCAGTGTTTCATTAACATCAGGCCAGCTCGCTTACTTCGCTTCCGGCACAGCCGTTTTCGTCCAGTTAGAAGGGCAGTTGATTGAGGCGACAGGACTTCCTAAAGACGGA
>JABXHG010000767.1 GCA_013393545.1 Alteromonadaceae bacterium
TCCTAATTAACGGGGCCTTTCAAGGCCCTTTTTATTTTGAAAGGGGTGAGGCCGTAAATGGCTTTAAGTAATGAAGACGTACAACGATTGAACCTTATTTCACCGGCTGCAAACGACCTGAAACTCGGAGAAATTATCCAAAGTTTGCTCGAGGCATCCGGAGGTCCTGTCGAAATTCCAGACGGTTCTATCACAACCGAAAAACTAGCGGACAATTCAGTCCTTAACCGTAATATCGGCGATGGCTCCGTACAAAACCGGAACATCGGAACCGGAAGCGTTCAAGAAAACAATCTCGGCGCTAAATCGGTGACTATGACGAAACTAGGCGACGATGTTAAATCGGCTTTGGACGGGAAACTAACCGCAACAAAAGCGGCTACGCAAGCGAACAGCACCGCAGCAGACGTCGACGGTTTGAAGGCCGATTTTAACGCATTGCTTGCGAAACTCAAAACGGCAGGATTGATGTCTTAATGGCGGAATATAAGACGTTGCCAAACTACGAATTTATCAGAGATGGTCTATACATCGTCTTTAACGGATACGGCGTTTATAAAACGAACGTTGAAAAGGAAATCGCAGCGCTCGATAAATACGATCCGTTCATTCAACGCGTGGATAAGCCGGCAGCAAAGCCGAAAGCAGCAGCAAAGCCGAAAAAATAACGGGGGTGTGTCATGTGGCGGTAGAGGATCGACTACGAACGCGTTTAGAAGGGGTTGACGGCGTCACAGCGGACGATATCGCCGCATGGACTGCCGAAGCAGAGAACGAAAGTGGTCTGAAAGAAGGGGAAGACGATACGGCTCTTCTTTATATGGCGTTAGCGGTCGCATCCGAGACACTCGCAACAAGGGCCGCCCAATATTTCGTATACAAAGACGGCGATGAGATGGTCGACAAGTCTCGCCTGTACAACAATTACATGCGCCTCGCATTGAACGCGCGTAGAAATTACCGTAAAACGTTGCGGGCGAGGAGAGGTGCCGGGCAGTCGCACGCAGGGCGGGCTGACTTACGATGACGAACCAGGAGAGACTGAATCGTTTGCTAGATGAACTGGCGAATGAGTATTTAAAATTCAACGCAAAGCAGCAGCAACTCGCTATC
>JABXHG010000768.1 GCA_013393545.1 Alteromonadaceae bacterium
TTCTTCATAGTTAGTTCGGTGTGTTAGCGATTCCTTACGGAAACTTAAAAGCTTTAAGCCGTATTTACGGTGATCGATGGTTTCACCGTTTTTTATAATTGTCAGATACGCCATTTATCGATCACCCCACAGCAGTTTATTAAATCCGATGTTTTGTGCCTGACCTTTTTCTACACTATCCGTTAGTGCTGCCGTATCGACAACTACACTCGGATCTTTGCGTAGAATTCCCGTTAGCAATGTGTTCGTCTTTCTGAGTAGCGCGTTCTGTCCTCGCAACAATGCGAGTTCTTCTGCGTTACTTCCGCTCGTCGGGTCCATACCGATCTCTTTACCCGCAGCCGTCCATAGTTGCTGAGCACGCTGACGGTGGTTTTGTAACGGAATAACCGCTTCTGGACCCTCTTCCGCAATCCAGGCGAGCTGCTTTTGCGTCACAATATCGCCGATTTTATACCCTTTGTACGGACCGCCTTTCGCCATCGATCTGATGCCCGGAGTATTAAACGGACTTCCATAGCGAGATTTGATATAGCGAATCGCCGCAACCGCGTTGTGAACCGGATTCATAATGTCACCCATGCCCGGCAGCTTATACGCATCAAACGTTGGTTTTATCGTTTGCATAAGTCCCATCGATGGTGTACCGCGTCTCCAGTTCGAGTCCCACCGGTTAATTGTCGATGGTCCTGTACGTCCTCCGCTCTCTTTCATCGCGATTGTAACGAGTGGTTCGAACCAGGAAGCCGGAGAATTCGTTTTAGCCATTGCCGCTCGAATCCATTGCTTAACGTTTCCGGACGCTTTATCGCCGCTTCCGAAAGCTCCTCCGATTTTAGCAAGCTGATTTTTCATAAAAGTGACTGCGGAATCTTTAACTTTTCCGAAAGCTCCTTTTGCAATAGTCCCAAAGGCGCCCGCTATATCAGGCAATTTAAGTCCGAGACTTTCTATCGTTTTAGCGATAAGTTTTGACGGATTGCTTACGTATTCCCACGCATCAAAAGCGAAATCCTTAACACTGTTTACGGCAGCTTTACCCGCATCAACAGCGGATTTTCCAACATCGATAGCAGAATCGAAGAAACTTTTGTTCTTCGTACCTTTCCTGAATGCGGGGATTCCAGAAGATAGTACCTCGCGTGTTTCTTTATGCGGCAAGACTTGCGTCCCCTTTGGCAGATTAAAGAGCGTGTCGGTTCCAGGGCTTAAACCTGTGAAACCGGAAGGTGTACGGAATAACTCCGGACCGCCTCCATCTCCTAAGATAGCAAGACCGCCT
>JABXHG010000077.1 GCA_013393545.1 Alteromonadaceae bacterium
CCCACAAACTACTTGGCGATGTCCTGCCCAGCCTGCAGTTTCTCGCCCTCATGAAGTACGCGAAAAGCTTCCTGGTCTACCCACGCTGGGCCGCAATTCTGTACCACGAGGCCGTTGACATCACGTCGCTTTCCGCCGAGTTCTGCACCGTGGTCAAACGCTGGTACGACCTCGCCGATTCACTCAATAACCTTCAACCGGACACCCAGCCGAGCCTTCAATTCCCCGACCTTGCCGCGAAGCACCCCACCTGGCGCGCGCTCATGACCTCGAACCCAATTCACGAAAGCCTGATCAGCCTCAGCGGTGATGTGAAACCAGATGGGCATGTGAGCCGAATTCGCGATGAGGGGCTTCGATAGTCACTGCGCGCACAAAACTGTCGGGTGGCGAGAGCTCTTAGAACTGGCCATCCACAACCTGCGGAACCTTCCATGGATTGGAATCACGGATTGGTTCAGGACGAAGTGCTTCTGGGAATGACTGACGTTACTGCAAACCCTGCAGCCGTTTCTAAGTGTTCTCTACCTGGAAAACAAGGAATCCGATTTGTCGACGGCGATGATGTTGGCAAAACGAATTGCAGCCAGGGAAAATGGAAATATGCTGTGTGTCACATATATTTGGAATGAAACTACGAATTCAGCCTATTTTTGGGGCATTCCTTGTTTTGAGATGTCGAAAACTTGGGGCGCGCCTCGCGCTGCAAGACCCCAAAGACGACGAAATCCGCCTTCCGGCAAAAGCGGAAAGCGGAGTGTTTGTTATCGCTGGTTGGTTTACTCCGGTGCGATGTGAGGCAGCGGGACGCCTGCTTGTACGGCTACGTTGTAGATGATTGCGCCGAGAGCAATGACGCCGGCGATTGCCAGGTATGAATCCAACTGTGTTCCGAACGGATCGTTGTTTTCAACGTCGGTTTCCAGGGAGCTCTTTGCAACACCCCAGCTGGATTCGGTAACAGCTTCGCTTGTTTCCTCAGAGCTGTTTTCCTTGATGCTTTCGTTCGCTTTTAGAGCCGTGTTTACCGAGCTGGAAGGTTCCTTCCGCGCAGTCCAGCTGCCAGGGTTCTTGATGTGCCATTCTGTAATTTCCAAGCCGATTTCGCGGTCAGCTTTAGAACTGGCGTCGAGGCCCTTAGCGGCGGCGGCGCCGGTGGAAAGGGACAGTGCGGTGGCGACTGCAAGGGTGGCAGCGGCGAATCGTTTCATTGGTGGTACTTCCTGCGTAGGGCTCAGGTGAGCGGTGATTATGAGGGGTCACTTGTTGGCCCCCTTTGCTCACGTAACCAGTACAGGGAGTAAAAGTCACCAAAAGTGGACAAAAAGAAGTCCTTTTGCCCACTGTGGTGGTTATATTCGGTGTAAACCGGGGTGGTTTACTTCCCTGCGGTGATTAGCGGGTGAAGTTCGGCAGAGAGAAGCCGGACTGTACAGCGAAGTTGTAGAGTGCTGCGCCGATGGCAACGATGGCGCCCAGGCCGAGGATGGTGTCCAAAGCGGTTCCTGGAGCGTCGCTGTTTTCCATGTCGTTCTTGACGGAGCTCTTTGCAACGCCCCAGCTGGATTCAACTACGGAGTTGTGGTTTTCTTCGGAGCTGTTCTCGCGAACGGTGTCCGAAGAATCGTTGGCAGCATCGACGGAGCTGGTTGGCTCCTTGGTGAGGCTGTCGCTGGTTGGGTTTTCACCCTGCCAGCCGATGATGTCCTGACGGATTTCGCTTTCAGCCTCGGAGCTCCCAGCGCCCAG
>JABXHG010000769.1 GCA_013393545.1 Alteromonadaceae bacterium
GTAACCTGATTTTTCTAGGTTTTAGTTAAGTTATTAGTAGTCGAGCAAAATCCAAGCTACGCCGCTTCCTCCTCAGAAGTTGCCTTCACTACTTTATCTTCATAATACTTATCCACAATAATTTCAAAATCTGTGTATAAGGCCACAGGTTTTGACATGTTATTTCCATGCTTTTCAATTTTTAAAAAGCCCTTTTCTGAGAGAGTGCTTAATGTTTTTGACAGATTGGACTTATGACGCCCGCTCAGCTCAGCTAATTCAGCCAAGCTTTGTGGTTGAGCTTTATCAATCAACCTTAATAATTCAATGTTTCGTTCATTCAAAATATGCGAAACCGCAGCCATAGAGGTATACCAAACTTTGGGCTCACTGG
Source organism: Alteromonadaceae bacterium (assembly GCA_013393545.1). The sequence goes on from JABXHG010000769.1 coordinate 374, forward strand.
CATCTGATTCGTATTTTCCGGCAGCAATCGCAAGCATTCTTTTTCTGATAAGAGCTTCCGACATAATTCCTATTTTAGCTTTCATCATATTGCTCCTTATTTACTGCTTAACCGCTCAATAGTGTCATCAATACCAATAAAAAAGTCTTCTATAAGCTGAAATGCACTAGAAAACTCATAAGGTACACCTTTATCTGATAAATGCCGGTGTTTATGGTCATAAGCGTGCCTTTTACCACTCACTTTTGACGCTTTTGATGCCTTAATACCGTGCGCGTTATCCATCCCAAAAATACGTTTGTTGCTTCTATCGTGCAGAGTTAAGTTATATCTAATTCCATGGGGAATATGCTTTGAAGGCTTCACACGCCAAGCCTCGACTTTATACCAGTACCCATCACTTCTATGTACTTGAGTACCATGCAGTTCCAATAAATAGTCAATTCCACTATCACTCATTAACTCTTATTTCATCCATGAAAGAAGTTATGATATAAGCATAACCCACTAAAAGTCTGAATGCCAAGTACCGAAAGAAGAAAGGCATGTAATCCAATTCTATTAAATTAACGGCAAGAATATTGATTGAATAGTCGATTTAACTAGGATTTGGCCGAATAACACAACATAGCCGAATGAAAATATTTTAACTCAATGATTTTATTATTATTTATTTCTGGCCTAAGAATTGCTTTGTT
>JABXHG010000770.1 GCA_013393545.1 Alteromonadaceae bacterium
TGGTAGAGTGGCTCTTTGGCTGGCTCAAGGAAAAACGCCAACTTAATACTCGGTACGATAAGCTCGCCAGCAGTTACAGAGCGATGGTGACGCTGGCTTGCATTGAGCGGTGTATGAGAGTCGACTTTTCAGACAAAACCTAACGGGGGGACCACTGTTGGTGGGCAAGATCAGACATCACATGCCGCCTCCGCACTCCAGCGAGCACGATCCAACAGGCACTGCACGCCATCGGGAGTGGCATCACCGAGCCACTCGGCCAAATGCTAGCTATTCTTGCGTTCGCACTGACCGAGCAGTCCCTGAAGGTAACGTAAGGCACGATCAAGTGTCTCGGATCGCACAAAGAGCGGGCCTAACCGCGCTGCCAGGTCATCCAATAATGCTGAAAAAGAGAAATCCAGTTCTTGCACCTTTTACCCTGTAATTGCTTCCATATCAACCACATGCATTGTAGCTTATACAGTTACGGCTGTAGTACTAAGTTGACTGCATCTCTTAAAGATTGGATATAACCTATATGCTCGTAAAGAATATGATCTCAGACGATATAGCCTGATCCCGCATTCTCACGCTTGTCATTGACAGTTTGTCGCTTTGATGTAAATCGCTCCAAAACACCTGGGTTGTACATTTTCACATCTATATAAATTCCTAACTCATCCTTTAAATATTTCTTGAGATTTTCTGAAACATTGTAAATATGGGATCTTTCAAGATTGTGTTTTCCTCGTGCTAGCTCCACATTGAGAATAACATTATCTGAAAACCCACGCCTTTCTATTTCCAACAAGTAATATGGCGATAGGTCTGAATAGTTGCATAAAACAGCCCCCACTTGGCTTGGGAATATATTAACCCCTTTGACAATCAGCATGTCATCAGACCGAGAGGCTATACGTTCCACCCATACACCATAAAGCCCATTTCTCTTTATAATACGAGTAATGTCACCAGTTCTATATCTTATAAGCGGAATCGCTTCTTTCAAAAAACTCGTAATCACTAACTCTCCATAACATCCATCAGGGACTAATTCACCTTTTTCGTTCACAATCTCCACATAA
>JABXHG010000771.1 GCA_013393545.1 Alteromonadaceae bacterium
GAAGTAATGCCACCACGACGGAAAAAGCTACTGCCAGCGGCAGAAACCCGTTTCCACAACAACGACATCAACGCCACCGGGATTGACCCCATGACGACAGATGCAGGCTTTGCAAAACAGAGCCTGTACAACACCTTCTCCTCCAAAGCCGCGTTGGTGGCCGCCTATATTGACCAACGCAACCAGGCATGGCTTGGCCTCTCCCACGCCCGCGAAGCACAAGCTGCCACCGCTACCGAGCGGATCCTTGCGGTCTTTGATGCCTATATCGACCACGCCGCATACAACTACGCCAATGGCTTTCGCGGCTGCGGACTACTCAATGCTGCAGCTGAGTTTCCCGCTGGCTCTCCGGCGCGCGAAGCAGTCAAAGAGCACAAGCAGGAAGTCGAGGGCATCCTAGCCAGTCACCTGGCCAAGACCAACGGCGCGGATGGAATCGCAGGCGTTGAAACCGATGAACAAGCCCAAGCCACAGCAGAGCACCTAAGCTTCCTGCTTGAAGGTGCGGTTGCCCGCGCAGGGCTAGAAGGCACCCCGGAGCGACTGCACAATCCCCGCGCCATCGCCGCACGAATGCTCAACGCCGCATGACTGCGCATTCGAATTCCGCAGGGCAGTCACTATCTCCACAAGGCACACTGCTGGGAATCTTCGCTGTCCTGGGCGCTGCAGCCCTCTGGGGCACCACTGGTACCGCCGCGACCTTCGCCCCGGAGGTCGGGCCACTGGCGATGGGCGCCGCCGCACTGGGCATCGGCGGCCTTCTTCAAGCACTCATTGCACTGCCCGCGCTGTATCGAGCCCGGGTAGCACTGCGCGCCAATATCGGCACAGTCATTGCCGGGGCGATAGGCGTGTTCATATAC
>JABXHG010000772.1 GCA_013393545.1 Alteromonadaceae bacterium
AACTGATCTTTATATGCGTCGATGTAGGAGATCATTTGGTCGTGGGTCGGTCGAGTTCCGCTGCGAAAAGCCGAAGCAGTCTTAAGAATTTCATTTGCTCGTTTCGGCTCGCGGTTTTCGCGGCGCAGACGCTTGAGCTCTTCCTCCATTGTCTCGCCGCCGGAAGCGTCAGAGTCATCACGTACTGAAGCGCTGTCACGGTACCAAGCCCGCAACTTATGGTGAGATACCCCAAGCAGCTCACCGGCCTCCGTGTAGGCGCGCTGCAGTGAGCAGGACTCCAGGCGGACCATTTCGATGATCTGATGGACCGCCTTGTCCTTAAACTAAACGGAATACTTTCTAGACTTAGTTCAATCCTTCCTTAGCTGAGGTAGGAACTAAACCCAGGACGCCTCAAACCCAGGTACCCGTGGTATCCAGGACGTGTTCATTGTCTGCTGCGATGGCTAGAAGGGCCTACCGGAAGCAGTCGAGGCAACCTGGCCGGATTCGATGGTTCAAACCTGTGTATTGCATTTGATTCGGGCAGCGAACCGGTGGGTTGCCTACGGCGATCGCAAGGCGGTATCTGCGGCGTTGAAGAAGGTCTATACCGCCCCTGACGAGGCGACCGCATGCGCAGCGTTGGATGAATTCGCCGATTCAGAACTAGGCTACAAATATCCACAGTCGGTGAAAGTCTGGTCCGATGCGTGGGAGCGTTTCGTGCCGTTTCTGCAGTTCCCGCCGATGGCCAGAACGGTCATCTATACGACTAATTCCAACGAGTCGATGAATAACGAGCTGCGTAAAGCTACCCGTAACCGCGTGCAATTTACCAATGATGATTCCGCGATTAAGTCACTGTGGTTGATGATCTGCAATATTGAAGACAAACGCGCAAAACAAGAAAAGAAAGCTGCCGCTACCAGCGGAAGGCTCATCGAAGGCAGAAAGGTCACCAACTGGAAACAAGCCATCAACCAGATGGCAGTGGCCTATCCCGAACGATTCACAAACTACCTATAAAACACTTACCCGAAAGCCCCACACACAAACAGCTTGACAGGCTCATTTTCATTCCATTTACGTT
>JABXHG010000773.1 GCA_013393545.1 Alteromonadaceae bacterium
CCTGTGAGGGTGAAGAAAGCCCAGGGAGGGCATTGCTCACAGGGGTGATATAGATCTCAAGATGTGTGGAATAGGACAACCACTTGTCAGCAATGCAGAAAATCTGTACCGGTTACTAGGGTCTGTTGACGTTTCATGGCAGGGGTATTGGCAGGATAGGGGCAAGCTCACAGAATAAAGGTTCCTAAGCCAACAAACTGCAAGCCTGCCATGCCCCGACAAATGCTCACGGATGAACACTGGCCGAAGCTGAAATCTATCCTGCTTCAACAAGGTATTTATGACAAGACCGATCTGCGTACCACGGTGGAAGGCATCCTTTATCGGATGCGAACCGGCTGCCCGTGGCGGGACCTACCGGAGGCGTTTGGCCCCTGGAACACGGTCTACAAGCGCTTCAACGCCTGGTCAGCGAGTGGAAAGCTGATGAGGATTTTCATCTCTCTGGTGGAAGATCCTGATGTCGAGTGGCTATTTATTGATGGTTCCTACGTCAAGGCTCACCAAGATAGCACTGGGGCTGCCACGGAAGATGCAGAAGCCATTGGCAAAAGTCGTGCAGGCAATACCAGCAAGATCCACTTGGCCGTGGATGCTTATGGGTTGCCGATCGCCTTCAGAATAACCGGGGGTGAAGTGCACGACAGCACGGAAGCCCAGGCATTGATTGACGGTTTGCCGGCAGGTGACGCGCTGGTGGCTGACAAAGGCTATGACAGTGAACGTATCCGTGAGCAGGTCGAAGCCAAAGGAATGGCTGCCGTCATTCCACGCAGGCGTAACTCGAAAAAAGGAAATGCCAATCTGGACAGAGGGTTATATCGCTACCGGCATCTGGTTGAGAATGCCTTTGCTCGATTGAAACCGTATCGCGCCATTGCGACGCGCTACGATAAGCTCAAACGAAATTACGAAAGCATGGTGGCCTTGGCATGCGGCTTTTTATGGCTACCAATGTGAAACGTCAACAGGCCCTAGGGTAATAAAAGAGGGGGAGGCTGGCAAACCGCCGCCGGGCCCTTTGCTAGCCTGAGAGTCTAAAGATGATTAAGAGAATCGGGAAAACGGCCCCGATTTATTCAAGGCACCGATAACAACAGGGTGATCACGATGGCGAACTATCCGGCTGATAAAAAACGCGTGCTCAATAGCAGCTACAGAAGCAGCGCTAACTTTTAACCACGCGATGTAAAGCTGCCGGATTTTTTAAGGCGCAAACTCGCTGCGGAAGCGTAGGAAGCAAA
>JABXHG010000774.1 GCA_013393545.1 Alteromonadaceae bacterium
GTCGGATGTTCAAATGCTGTGTTCATTTTATGTTCCCATCGAACGCGGTTAGGGGGTAACCCGGGCATTTTGCCCGAGTGCGACCACCCGCTTGATGATGCAGGTCAAGATCCGGCAGGGATTCTAGCGCAGCTGGGTCAGAAGCTGAACATGCCAAACGCTTAAGTCAGCAATATTCAAGGATCACCAGAATGCCTGATTACGCACCTTCAGCAACTTCTACCCTATCTGAGGCACAGCTTCCAGCGGCGCTGGATCAATACCGCGATGCGACGGTAAGGGTGGAAAATCACGGCCTTTTATACATGAGCGGCGAACCCCGTCATGGGCGCCTTCTCTTCGCTCATGGTGCCGGGGCGGGAATGGAATCGCCGTTCATGCGGCAGTTTGTCACGGCGCTGGCGCGCCTCGGTGTGCAGGTGCTGGTGTTCGAGTTTGCCTATATGCAGCAGATGCACAAAACCGGCAAACGCCGGCCGCCGCCCCGGATGGAAGTATTAACGGAAGAATTTGAACGCTGGCAGACATTGATCCGGTCAGGGGTGGCCGGGCCGCTGTGGCTGGGCGGCAAGTCCATGGGCGGACGCGTAGCCAGTTTGCTTGCCGCGCAGCAACCGGTAGATGGGCTGGTGATTGCCGGGTATCCGTTTCATCCACCGCGCCGTCCGGAAAAGCTGCGTTTGGGTCACTGGTCACGGGTTACCTGTCCGGCGCTGATTCTTCAGGGAGAGCGTGATCCTTTTGGCTCACGCCAGGAAGTGCCAAGCTACACGTTGCCGCCCTGCGCGCGCCTTGCCTGGCTTGCTGACGGGAACCACGACTACGTTCCTCGGCGGTCGTCTGGCACCACCCAGCAGATTTTGATTGACGAAGCGGCACATCATGCGGCATCCTTCGTCCGCGCTGACAGCAGAGATCGGTAGCGATGCGCTATGCTTTTGTGAGAGGCATATTCCAGGGCGAGTCTCCGGAGTGTACAAAATCAAGCAAAAGCGTTGACATCCTGCCAAGTGGCTGTAAAATGCAGCGCCACGTGATCAGCGGGTGGTTAGCTCAGTTGGGAG
>JABXHG010000775.1 GCA_013393545.1 Alteromonadaceae bacterium
AAGACTTTCATCACCAATGGTCAGCACGCGGATTTTTGTCTGCTCGCCTGCGTAACAGACCCAAGCAAGGGTGCGAAGGGCATTAGTCTGATTATTGTGGAAACCGATCGTGCAGGCTTTGAGCGTGGCCGCAACCTGGAAAAGATCGGCCAGAAAGCAGCAGATACGTCCGAATTGTTCTTTCAGGACGTACGGGTACCCGTTAGTAATCTGGTTGGTAACGAAGGGGAAGGTTTCGCAATCATGATGCGCGAATTGCCACGTGAGCGGATTACGATCGCGTGTCGTGCCCAGGCCGAAGCTCAACGGGCCTTTGACTTGACCAATGCGTACGTTAAAGAGCGTAAAGCATTTGGTAAAGCCATTGCTGACTTCCAGAACACTCAGTTCACGCTGGCTGACATCAAAACCAATCTTGCAGTTGGCTGGGCGTATCTCGACCAGTGTCTACAGAAAATCAACGAAAACAAGCTCAGTCCAGAAGAGGGTGCTATGGCTAAACTGTGGACCACTGAGAATGAAGGCAAGGTGGTCGATCAGTGCCTGCAGTTCTTCGGTGGGTACGGATATATGCAAGAGTATCCAATTTCGCGGGCATTTGTAGATGCGAGGGTACGTCGTATCTATGGCGGTGCGAGCGAAATTATGAAACTGGTTATTAGCCGCACGCTTTAACCATTGGCTTAGCAAAAGAGGAAGATAAACCTATGTTCGGGATTACTGCTTACGGCGCCTACGTTCCTCGCAGCCGCCTGCAAAAAAGTGCCATTGCTGACGCCAACGATTGGTTTGACGCCAGCCTGCGCGGACTTGCCAAAGGCGAGCGCAGCATGTGTAACTGGGACGAAGATACCATCACCATGGCTGTGGAAGCAGCACAAGACTGTTTAACGGTACTTGATCGGGAAACAGTCAAATCTCTGTGTCTTGCTTCAACCACCGTTCCATTTCTGGATCGCCAGAATTCTGTCGTCGTCAGTGAAGCGCTTAATTTGAGCAAGCGTCTGCATGCGATGGACGTGACCGCCTCACAACGGTCTGCCACCTCTGCTCTTATCAGTCTGTTGGAGTCCGGGGGCAAGGATAAGCGTTCAGCAATGCTGATCGCATCCGAGCACCGTCGTGCCAAGTGTGGTTCACGCCAGGAAATGCTGTGGGGTGATGGCGCCG
>JABXHG010000776.1 GCA_013393545.1 Alteromonadaceae bacterium
TATGGCAGAGCGAAGCATCGCTATCCCAATAATGTTGAGACGAACCTCAGGTTCTATCTCGCCTAGTGGTCTCTGCCAGCGATTTATAATGGCGTGAGCACCCCGGTCGATCAGTGTCAGGTTTTCGATACCACAGTTTTCTTTGTCTCCATCAAGGAACCGGACGAACTTATCTTTTGGAATGGACCCGTTTTGTTGTTCCCACACCAGGCGATGAACAAAAGCCCATTGATTGGGTTCGGCAATTTTTACTTTCCGATACCCGTCTCTATCAATCACTTCGGTTCCAACTGGCTGGTGGTTGTGGGGAACGTTCCCTTTACGGAACTGAGTTTGATTAGAGCGGCCACCAGCCTGCCACCCCTTAATACCTTTATTAGCTGGCTCGCGGCCTTTTTCAAAACACCCTGTACGACCGGAGCGTATTTTGTGGTTCCGGGTAAAGCTCCTAAGTTGCATTTCTGTTTTGTTAGTGCCGAACTGCTGATTAAACGCATGAGTCATTTCAGCCAGGCTCATTTGTTTGTAAGCAATTTCTACCCATTGCTTTTGCTCCTGGGTAAACGATCGCAATTTGCCTTTATTCAGTTCACCAGTTTTCCGGCCGCAGGTAATGCGATGATTTTTTAATGTCGCTTTTATTTGAGCCTGTGACTTATCAAGGCCAAAAGCTGCGTTGAAAAGGCGTGCTGTTTCAGCCACGCCGTATTCAGCATACGTTTCGATGAGGAACTCAATGTGATGCTGTTCGTAGATAAATCTAGCCATCGTTTTTAACCTCCAGCATCTCCGGTGATTTCTCAATTAAGCCATCTGCACGCATGCGTTCAGCTTTAAGGCAAACCTCAGCGTTCTTAACTATGGTCATAGAAACCTTAGAGACCGCATCAGCGCGTTTCAGCTCCTGGCTAAGTTCTTCCTCTTTCAGGTCTTCATCACTTAACCGTTCAAGCTGGGCGAAAAGGTGATTGTGTAAATCCATCATTTTGTTTTTCATGAGGCCTCCTTAAGCTCGCCGCAGCCACGCACGAAGTGGTGATAAACAGTGGCCATGGTTAACCCGGTAAACACAACAAAGCAGGAAGCAAAGTTAACGCCACTGACCAGCTCGT
>JABXHG010000777.1 GCA_013393545.1 Alteromonadaceae bacterium
GGGCGACCGGATCGAACATGCCTGCAGATGTGAATGGGCCTTGCTCGGGGTGGAATCACCCATATGATTGCTGCGTCAGAATGGAGCTGCCGAGACGTCGGCAGCAGAGTCTCATCCCATTTTCACTGATCGCCAGGGGCACCTGGTACCGAGAACGCGCTTGGCGCCTCTGGCAAGTCTGGGGCGGGTCCCGTTTTGTACGCGACTTCAACTAAACGTCAACGTAAACTCTGCCGGAGGTCGGGTGACCTGGTGTTTATCGAGCGAAAAGTTAAGCATCGGGTCGATTTCATGAATAGCTACCCAAGTTGGGTCAAAAGACTCCATCACTTTTGCTCCCTCCATTGATAGAATGAGGGGTTCCTGCAGGCCATTTGAGTAATCACTTTGGAGGTTCTTAATACTTTCCTTCATCATTTCGGTAAACTCTGCCATGACTTCCGTTACACAATCAGGATCCACAAAGCAGGCGTGGGTTTTACCTGCGTCAGCAGCTATCCATGCAGCTGAAAAGTCTTCATAGATCACGATGCGCGGCGGGCCAATCGGCAGCTCAGGGTGCGGCCTTTCGTTCCGAGCTTCTATCGCCTTCGACCAGTTTTCGAGGAGATTAACCCAGGTGGGCTCATTTTTATTTCGTGCATCGATAATAACTTGGGCTGTTTGTGGGGAAAGTTCCTGTAACTGGTCCCCAACCAGCCAGCTGAGGGTTCGAGGGTACTGCTGAACGTGATTTTCAAGACGCATTTTGAAGAGGTTTAATAAGCCGTCCATCGCAGCTGACGCTCTGTCTACTTCATTTTCCTCAGGGTGGGAGCCGGTGTGGACGACGCGGTTTCGCACACGGGCGATATCCTCATCCCAGCGGATCAGCTCTGGCGTAGTTTTAAGCCCCCAAGATGCGCCGAAGTAGCCAGAAAATTTTTCCATCCTCCTTGAAGCAGGAACCTGACGGTGGAAATTCTTAGCTGAAGAGTTGAGTGCCTTGCCCGTTTCCCACATCAAACTCTGCAGCACGGAGTTAATCAAGATTTCGCAAGCGGTTGCGATGAGAATAATCGCCATTCGTTGGTCACCGTGAACACGCTGCGCAATGGCCGCATCATTGCGGATGCTGGCGTACCTCCGGAGTGGATGAGGTTGAGAAGATAAAGCAAGGTTGGAAGAGAGTCGTGCGGACTGTTCTGCAGTAAGTTCTTCGGGGACGAGAAGTTTATGGGGGGAAAGTAGGTAAATTCGG
>JABXHG010000778.1 GCA_013393545.1 Alteromonadaceae bacterium
CTCTTTGCTTCGGCGGCGACGGTGCGTGAAATGCTTCCGGGGATGCGGGAGAGTCCTTCAGCTTTTTTGTTTCCGACGACGATAGCGTCAGCGCCGAGTTCGTCAGCCTTCTTGAGCAGTACCTCGGCTGGTTGTCCTTCAACCGCAAGTGGCTTGACCTGTAGCTTTGGCCAGGAGTTTCGCAAGATGGTTGCAACAGACTCTGCTGCTTGCTGAGCTGCGGCGGCCTGGCCATCGGCGAGGCGTTGGTAGGCTTCGGAGGTCTTCGTTGCCATGTTTCCGCTCTTGGCGGTTTGGATAGCTACTGCGGAACTGATGCTGTATGCAGAAAATACGTAGAGTTCGGCGTTAAAGTTGGCAGCGAGTTCCGCTGCCTTTTCTGCTGCGGTGAGGGCTGTCTGGCTGGAATCGACGCCAGTGATGATGGTTTTCATGCTTTCAATTGCCTTTCGAGGTTGAGCTAGCTTGATTGCAGTGTGTTCTTCGTCGCTAAGCATAGCATTGTAAGAATGTCATATCATAAGTTTTGTTTGCTGTGGATTGCTGCTGTTAAGGCTGGGTAATCCGTGGGGCAAATATGTGTATTGTGCTGCTTCTTGGACGATCAAAAGTTAAGGGTCATCCCCGATTTCTCACAGTGAGACTGTCCGGTAGATTGACAAGGGTAATTGTTTTAGGCGTATAGCCATAAGCCCCGTTTGCATGGGGCACTTTGAATTCTGAGGAAAGTACAGAAATATATGAGCAACCAGCCCACTGATACCCCTGATAAAGAGACGGCAGATACTTCCGTCCCGGCCTCTGGTATTGATTCGTCCGTTAATCCTCAAGGTGGTGCTGCTGCCCGTGCCATTGAGTTGCATAAGCAGTACGGCGAAGGTGAGACAGCGGTTGTTGCACTTGACCACATCAATATCGAGTTCGCACGCAATAAGTTCACTGCGATTATGGGCCCATCGGGTTCGGGTAAGTCGACTTTGATGCACACGATGGCTGGTTTGGATAGGGCATCATCAGGCGGAGCTTTCATTGGTGATACTGACTTGTCACGTCTCAATGACAAGGAAATTACCGCTATTCGCCGTGACCGTCTGGGCTTTATCTTCCAGTCCTTTAACTTGGTGCCAACCTTGACAGCAGAAGAAAACATTACCCTGCCAACGGATATCGCTGGTAAGAAGGTAGACCGCGAGTGGTTTGAAGAGGTGACTACTCGTCTGGGTATTGCTAACCGTTTGTCACACCGCCCAGCGGAGCTGTCTGGTGGACAGCAGCAGCGTGTTGCAATAGGG
>JABXHG010000078.1 GCA_013393545.1 Alteromonadaceae bacterium
TGGCGAGCTGGTCGTGCAGGCATATGAGGCTGCAGTCGCACGCTCGCGCAGCGTGCTCGCTGAAAAAGTTGGATAGCTAAGGCTCCCAACTCCCCCAGCGCACAGCAACGGCCCAACCACATCATCTTGGTTGGGCCGTTCCTCTGCGCTTAAGTCAGGTATCTACCTTTAGCTGCGATCGATGCTGTCGTATGGAACTGGTCCACCGGCAATCTGGCGGTAAGCATGGGCTTGCGCCAGCAAGTACACCGGCAGGGCAATAATCATGCCAAGTCCAAGAGTTACCAAAGTAATGAAGACCATGACAACGCTAATGGCGATGTTAAATCCGATCAGTCGGAAGTAGTTGGCAGCACCAGACTGGAAGCCTTGCACGATGGACTGACCAATACCAGAGCGGCCGTCTGCTGCGTACCACACCATCAGCTGGTACAGCGGGGTTACCAGCAAGGTGCCGGCCACAATCAGCATGAGGATACCCAAGAAGGTGCCAATGTTCGCGGCTAGAGCGTTGTAAAACGCTACCTCATCAGTGCCGGCCGCCTCGAGCTGCGCAAAGAAGCTTCCGAGAATCACTGTGACGACAAAGAACGAGAACACAAGGCTGACGAGCCAGAGAATAAACGTGATGGCCAGGGTTGGCAAATAGTGAACATCCTTGCCCAAGGTTGACCAGCCAGTGGAGCGGGAGTCCACTTCCTTGGTTGCAAGACGGTAGACAAATGGCATCAGGGCCAGGGAAATGAGGCTGACAATGTTGCCGGCAAGGTCGGTAACGAGCTCGAAACCGCCAGCTGTTTGTGCAGCATCGTTTCCGAAAATCGCGCCGATGATTCCACCGAGGATGAAGGAGACAACGATAAAGGCCAAGGAGCCCAACAGCCATAGCTTGGCGTTGGAGAACGTGCGCTTGAAGCCGAAGCCAATTGCGCTAAACACCTGTAGCTTGCCGTCGGTCTCTACCAAATCACGCTGGCCTGAGCCATTGTTAAAAAGATTCTCCGAGTAACCTGCGCCGCCGAATTGAGCGCCGCTGTAGGCAGAGTTTCCATAATTGGAGTCATACCCAGAGGAATACGGCTGGCCGTTGCCGCTCTGCCCGTACCCGCCTTGCCCATAGTCAGGGCGGTCCTCAGGATGATTTGTGGACCCGTATCGTGGCAAGTCCTCAGAACCTTCATTCTCCTTATCCCAGAAGTCATCCCCGTTACCGTTGTATGGAGTGCTCATTTGCCGTCCCCTTCTTAAATAAAAGCTCTACTTCACAGGATAAACACAACCGCGAAAGTAATTCTTGTTCAACGCTACCGTGTACTTTCACACCCCGCACTACCGCATTCAACTTCGCATTACCGCGCCGAGAGATTCGGAACCACTTTTAGCCGCATAGGATTAGCGTTGAGCAAGGTAGAACAGCATTTATCGACGTTAAGGCTCCAACTCATTACAATTTGAAAAATTCTCAGTCCACACATCGGCAAGCTTAAAGCCCAGTTAAGGCTCAAGCGCCAAACCAACTGGGTAAAGGCAATGCTAACGGGTATGATTTCCCACTAATCATGAGTAATTCACACCGCGATAATGCCGCTGAAAATTCACAGAAGTCCCAGGATGATTCTATCGACGCTCCAACTCGCCAAGAGTTGTATGAGCGTCTAGAGCGCGTTGCGCTGACTGAGGAACGTTCTTTTCGCCGTCGCCTGTCCAAAGCACGTGCACAGAAGGCACTGGCAGCTATCAGTGTGGACATTGATAAAGCTGTTTCGCGGGTA
>JABXHG010000779.1 GCA_013393545.1 Alteromonadaceae bacterium
ATCGACGGAATCAAGAACACCCTGGACGAGGACGGGATAGAATTGAAACGACAGCACGTAGCCTGATTCCACTTCGTGGTCTTACAGGACAAATGAATGATCCATTTCCACTTCCCCTTCCAATACCCTGACGCGACAGGTGGAGCACACGCCGGCCTGGCAGGAGTAGGGCAGGTCAGCGCCTTCGTCGTTGCCTGCCTGGAGAATGCTTTTGGTGTCGCGCACCAGGTCGAAGGTCAGTGAGCGTCCATCTGCCTTGACCGTGACAGCACTGACGGCCTGAGGGTCGACCTGGGTTTCCATCCGATCCTGGCGAGCCCGAGGGGGGCCTCCGGCCGGGGTAAACAGTTCGTAATGGACGTTATTCTTGTCCATACCGTGACGCACCAGAGAGTCGCGTACCGTTTCGGTCAATATCTGAGGACCACAAAGAAACGCAGCAGTCAGATTTTGGGCGTTGATCCAGTGTTGAAATAATTGGTCGCACTTGTCGGCGTCAATGCGGCCGTTATATAGATCTATGTCCTGCTCTTCCCGAGTAAAGGTGTACACCAGGTTAAAGCGATTCATGTGTTCATTTTTCAGATCTTGCAGCTGATCGCGAAACATGGTGTTGCTGGTGCTTTTATTGCCGTAGATCAGGGTGAACTGACTGTGGGGTTCGGTCTCCAGTGTGGTTTTAATAATGGATAGAATCGGCGTAATGCCGCTGCCGGCGGCAACCGCAAGGTAGTTGCCTTGCTGCGCCGGGTCCAGATCGGCGGAAAAGTGGCCCTGTGGTGGCATCACTTCCAGAACGGAGCCCGGCTTTAACTGGTCATTGGCAAAGCTGGAAAAAACGCCACCCGGAACGCGCTTGATCGCAATGCGCAGCTCTTTATCATTCACACTGCTGCAAAGGGAGTAGGTGCGACGCACTTCCTCGCCATCCAAGTGGGTACGTACCACAAGATGTTGACCTTGCTTATACTTGAACTTTTCTGCCAGTTCCTCGGGCAGGTCAAAGCACAGGGA
>JABXHG010000780.1 GCA_013393545.1 Alteromonadaceae bacterium
CAGGCTTGACGGTGTAGGCCACGGCCGTTCCGTCGGTCCGTGTCACGAAGATGTCGAAATAGTGAGTATGCCATTCACCATCACGGTCGTGCCATTCGAAGGCGGTCTGCTCGACCAGCGAAACCGTTTCTGCTCGGGCCAAAAGACACAGGCACCAATTGAGTTCGAGATAGCTCTCGGTTTCAACGACAACGCCGGCCCCGTCGCCGACCACGAGCTGGCCGGTGAAATGACCTTTTGAGGCCAAGGGCGTGTAGCGGTCGCCGAGGCTATCGGTGGGCAGCCGGCGGCCACCCGAAAGAGGGTAAGACATGTTCTGTCCTCACGCTTGGATTGACCCCTCGCCCGACATTGGGCGAGGGAAGCGTTTCATCACGGCTTCGGACACAGCTCCGCCGTGGCGCTGCAGTGCAGCGCTGGAGGAGCAACCTGTTCCGTGGAGCCTTTTCCGAGGGCCGACTACTCAGGCGCGGTCGACATCAGGGATCAAGCTGTTTTTTTCTGAGGGCAGACATCATCCTTGAAATCCGGAACCGGATTTGCTAAGGAACCATTACTGATTGGTAGATTTCGGTCTGCCTCATTACGAATATGCACCCGTTCCGTGCCAGCGGTTCGGGTGTTTTCGTATTCATGGTATTAGCGCTTCATCGTCATTCCCCTCCTCTGATCAGCGCGCCTCACGCGGCGCTGGTTGTTTCGACTGGCCGTCATCGGCTGCGCGAAAAGATAACAGCACGAGGTGATCTCGAAAAGCCGTTTTATCACGCATTTTCAAGCACTTGCGAAAATCGGTGTCGCCTTTTCTTTTTCGCAAACACGCTTCTCAGCTACGGCCAACTCTTGCGTCGGATATTACTGCCACCACAATTGCTGGTATCTACGTCGACGTGAACTAAGTTTGGCCATAAAAAAAGCCACCGACGAAATACTCGCGGTGGCCCCGGCTTCGGGAAAGGAAATCGATTGGCCCTGTCAATCCAAGACTATCTTCCCATGCGGAATCAGCCTCGCGGAACCAATATTCCGCAGCACTGATTCGTCAGCCCATTCAGACCACCAAAGA
>JABXHG010000781.1 GCA_013393545.1 Alteromonadaceae bacterium
TGCTGGTGGCGGCCCTACTCGTTCCAGGAAGTCGGCTGACGATCCGGGGCGTGGGTCTTAATCCCACCCGGACGGGTATTTTAGATGTACTCCGACGGATGGGTGGTGAGCTGGAGATCCACCCAACTGGGGAATGGAATGGAGAGCCTGTGGGAGATATCACAGTTTCCCACAGTTCCTTGACGGCAGTAGAGATCGGAGGAGAGTTGATTCCCCGTCTGATCGATGAGATCCCGGTATTGGCAGTGTCTGCCACCCAGGCAGCCGGTCATACCGTTATCCGGGATGCGGCGGAGCTGAAGGTGAAGGAGACGAATCGAATCGCTGCCACAGCTCAGGAACTGCGAAAGTTGGGGGCACGGGTGGAGGAGACAGAGGACGGTCTAGTGATCGAAGGGAAAACTCCGTTGACCGGAGGCCCTTGTGACAGTCACGGGGATCATCGGATCGGGATGGCCATGGCGGTGGCGGGATTGCTAGCCACAGGGAGGACCACGGTGACCCAGGCTGAGGCCATCGGCATCTCTTTTCCAGGATTTTCAACTCTGCTGGAGGAACTATAAAGAGACACCCCAATCTGAAAATTTGCAATTACCTGTTGACGGCCCCGCTTCGCTTATTTATACTATACATATAGTATGGTTTCTCTCCACTCCTATCCATATGAATCGTCCGCAACTTGGGCGGTTCTTTTTTTGTCCAACCTGTCATAAGCGTAGAAACAGGAGGGGAGAGCGATGAAAGGAAGAGCGGGTGCACTGGCGGTGGAAATGATTTTTGTGCTCGTCTCGGTGATCCTATTGAAAGAGTGGGTGTTCCCTTTTTTCATCAGTCAGTGGTTCCCCCAGGCGGACATCGCATCACAGATGTTGGAGTGGATTCTGCTCGTGATCGGGGTGATCACCTGTTTTATATATGTGGGTTTGGGATCTTCCGCCTGGAATCACCATGGTCTGAAAGCAGGATCTTCCCTGGGGGTTTTCCTGATGATTCATCTTCCTTTGTTAGTTCCCATCGTTGGGTCGGAAGTTCCCGG
>JABXHG010000782.1 GCA_013393545.1 Alteromonadaceae bacterium
TTTACCTGTCATCATCCCAAGGTCAAGTACAGGTTAAATCCAACAGAGTGGGTACACCTGGTCGACAATTTCCCTATCCTGTCCGGACGTTACAGGGATTTATTCAAACCGACCAGCATTTTGAAGATTTTTCACAACTGGCCCCAACTTATTTGCTTCTGGCCGGGTGCCGTACACCGACATCACCTTTGGTTTGGCCAACGCGGTCCTCCTACTGTTACACGACCATGCCCTACATACCGTTTCGGGATTTCGATTTGTCTAGAGCTTAATGTCCATCATTAAAGATCGCAGTTTAATACTATGTTGTCTCAACCACGATTCACCGGTCGCCCTGCGTTTCAGTTTCGTCTGCAAGCTCCGTTTAGACGCGCAGTAGGCATTTGTGGAAGATTTTTAAGTTGATGATTGGAAGCTCGTACCAAGAGATACGGCCGTAGGTTCAGTACGCTGCTCTTCGGAGACGGCGTGGCTAGCTACAAAAAGTGCGGCTGTAGCAATCGCGGCTGAAGTTGCTTGAGGCAACAGGGATTCAAACTCCACGAAACTAAAGCTATCGGAACAAACACCACTCTGGAAAGTGTTTGAAATGGAATCGTTATACTTCACCCCTGTTCGGGAGAAGGATTGTGTAATTGGTTGGGTGGTAAAGCCGCTATGCGTCAGAGTATGCGGGCAGTTATATTTGCTGCATAGCGATGTTCCGTGAAGGATCTTTTTGGGAAGGCTAGACCGGAACCGTTAATAGGCATCCTTTGGGGAGTATTGGGAATAATATGTTTCAATCCGGAGCCGGTGCCGCTGCAGGGACCGTACAAGGCAGAAAAGCGGGCCGCAAGCGTTTTCACCAGATTAAGAATGCTTACGAAAAGACAATCAACCCCCCCGTCACTAAGAAGGCGGTGGACGCTACGCGTAAGACCATCGCTACCCGGCTAGATCCAGATCCACGCATGCGTGAAATTAAGGACCTGAACCGCGGTAAGAAAAACAAGAACGACCAGGACAATGGTCCTGATCGTATCTATGAAGTAGATGAGGACTAAACACTTCTTTGGGTTTTAGCCCTCGTGGAAGCTTAGGAACCGCCCGATCCGCGGAATGCACGATTGTTGAGCTCCCGGCGGGCTTGCTCAAGCGCCACGAGGTCAGCGAAGAGAGAGTTATAGGTAGCTTCATCCTCAG
>JABXHG010000783.1 GCA_013393545.1 Alteromonadaceae bacterium
AAGGTAAAAGCCTAGGTACCCTATGGGCACGAGGCACCAGCCAACTGCAACGCAACGACCACCCGCAGGCAAGCAACCGGCTACGGCTGGTTCAGCGACCTACCGAACAACTCCACGTCAACACCCCGCTTAATGGTGATTTCTTGGCCTGCCGGCACCCCAGCCGCCTCAGCATCCGCAGATTCCGACTCTCCTGCAGGCTCAGCTGCTTCAGACCCCTCCGGCGCATCCGAGGCATCCGTAGATTCACTCGGCGTGGAAGACTCATCCTCTACAGCAATCGCTTCTTCCGCTCCAGCATCTGCGTCAGCGGTAGCAGCGTCGGCGACAGCAACGTAGTAGTTGTTGTTGAGGTAGTTCTTACCCACGAACCAAACGCCGGCTACCAGAGTGATGATGACAATGATGGACACGATCAGTGGCCATCCAAAGAACCGGCGGCGAGGTCTGCGGGGCTCCTCATCAGCTGGGTCGGTGGCGCCTTCAGAACTTCCGTCGGCGCTACCGGCGGCACCAGAATCACCATTGACTGGGTTAGTTGGGTTGCCACCGGTGGGGGATAGCGTGGCACGCGGAGCGCCCTTCGCGGTGGTTGGACCGGAGTACGGTTCAATGACCTGCGGTCGGCGGTTAAGTGCAGCCGCGCGGGATGCTGCCGAGTCCGGATGAGTTGGTTCCGGAACTTCACCAGCGATTGCACCAACCAAAATAGCTTGCGGATTGATGGAAGCAGCCTTCTCGCCTGCTGCTTGTTCTTCAGAAATTCCAGCAGTTGCAGCGAACTTTGAGGTATCTGCATCTGCCGGATTAGAAATACCCTGCTCTTTAGCCGCAGCGATTTCTTCCTTAGTAGCTTCGACAACATCAGCCAAAACAATGGTGACATTGTCCGGGCCACCGGAACGCAGCGCGAGCTCTACTAAGCGTGACGCGACTTCCTCGATGGGGCCGGCAGCAAGGGCAGTCTCAATGGTTGAAGCAGTTACCGGATCCGAGAGTCCATCGGAGCACAACAGGATGCGGTCACCCGGCTGGGCATCAAACAAAAAGAGCGTCGGCTCCACCTCGCGTCCGTTGTAT
>JABXHG010000784.1 GCA_013393545.1 Alteromonadaceae bacterium
GTATCCTTGATAATAGAGCGCTTTTGCTTCCCCGGATGTCCGGTACCAGGCAACCCCCATTTTGATCTGTTCCGCTTTTTGCTTTGCCGTGCAGCCCGTAACCGGAACCGTCTTCATGACGGCAGCTTCCCGGTTTTGTTTGCCGCCTTCAGCAGAGCACCCCGCATTTCCAAGCACCAGCGCAAAGACAATTAGCAACCCTGCAAAATAGTTCATGCTTGCCCCTTCTTTCTAAAATGCTTTTATGTTTAGTATAGGGGAACACCGGAAATTGATACATGCTAAAATGGCAACTTTCACGGGGGTTAGGCACTTCGAAGCGGTCTATTCTGAAAAATTTGCGACGGAATTTTTATTCTTCCACTGGCGTGTATTTTTTGTGGTATGGGCGTTTACGTACATTGTTTGCCGGAATTTCGCCCGCTTCCTTCACGTAGGCGCGTCCTACGTTAAGGAACAACAGATTTTTCGCTCGCTTCCTTCATATAGGCGCGCTCTACGTTAAGGAACAACGGAATTTTCGCCCGCTCCTTCACCTATACTCGTTTTATGCTCACTTTTCAAAAAAATAGTTGGCCTGTTTGCTCACTTACCATCTCTTTACCGTACTTTAGCTAAAAGGTTACCTGCTTCCTCCGCCTCGATCTAAAACCGTGCCAGCAAAAAAAAGCAGCCCTTTCCCAATTTGGATAAGCGGCTGCTTTTTTCATTATCGCTTGGATGATTCTTTCTCCAGCTCCAAGTTTTCTTTCTTTTTGTCCGAAAATATTTTTGCCAAGGCTTCCGGCAAGGCGATCATGCCTGGCAGAAAGAATAGCAATAGGATAAAGCAAAGCACGACAAGGCCGGTAATGACGGCGATTGCCAATTCAGCCAGCAGCAGCATTCCTGAAGGCATCAGCGTGGCAAATGTGCCGCCTAAAATAACGACCGCGGAAATAATGACACCGCCTGTATGTCTCGAAGCGAGTATAATCGCTTCCCTCGGGTCAAGCTGCGGGTATTCCTTATAGCGCATCATCAGGAAAATGCCGTAATCTACACCAAGCGAGACGATGATGATAAAGGAAAAGAACGGCACAAACGAAGAAATGCCTTCATA
>JABXHG010000785.1 GCA_013393545.1 Alteromonadaceae bacterium
GTTGCTGGCCTGAGCGCGGTGTGCAAAGGCATCGACGCAGTTGTTCTTGAACGCGATGACACACCAAGGGGCAGTACGTTTATGTCGTCGGGCTTCATACCCGCGGCCGGCACCCGCTTTCAGAAAGCCGCCGGCGTTGACGACAACCCGGCGCAAATGTCAGAGGACATACTCCGTAAAAACCATAACGAGGCAGACCCAGACATTGTTGCAGCCTTGTCCGAGGCTTCTGCCGAGGTGGTCGAGTGGCTCGCTGATGTTCATGACATCCCGTTCGAGCTGGTCGAAGGATTTCTGTACCCGGGTCACAGCCGCATGCGAATGCACTGCACTCCGCGCCGTACCGGCGAGGAGCTAATGTCCTGTCTGCTGAATGCAGCAGAGCGCGCCGACCTTCCAATTCTTACCGAAGCCCGTGTAACAACACTGCATGTCGATGATAATCGACGAGTGCGTGGTATTTCGTTTACCCGACGAGATGGGACCGTAGAACAACTTGGGTGTGATGCGCTGCTCCTGGCTTGCAATGGCTTTGGCGGCAACCCCGAACTGCTTGCCCACCACATTCCGCAAATGCAGAATGCCTTTTATTTTGGCCACGAGGGTAATCAGGGTGAAGCGATTCTTTGGGGTGAGGCACTGGGTGCCAGCCTGAAAGACCTGGGAGCCTGTCAGGGGCATGGTTCAGTGGCATGGCCACATCAGACCCTGATTTCTTGGGCCGTGATGATGCAGGGCGGTATCCAGCTTAACAAGGAAGGAAAACGTTTTTCCAATGAACATGATGGCTACTCTGAACAAGCAGCAAAAGTTTTGGCGCAACGCGATCAGATCGCATTTAATGTTTATGACGGTAAGATCCACAAACAATGCCTGCAGTTCGAGGACTACCGCAACGCTGAAGCGGCAGGAGCCATCAAGATCTTCGAATCCCTCGAAGCGTTGGCAAGCGGCCTAAACCTGCCCGCTAACGCAGTGCTCGAGACGTTCCAGAAAATGCAGGAACTACAGAAACAGGACAAGGAAGATCAATTCGGCCGTCGCTTCACCCCCGAGCAAACATTGACAGCTCCTTACTACGCTATCAAGGTTACCGGTGCGCTTTTCCACACGCAGGGCGGGCTAGAAGTCTCCACGGAGGGCAGGGTTCTTGACACGGAAGGGCAGCAACTACCCAATCTACTCGCCGCCGGCG
>JABXHG010000786.1 GCA_013393545.1 Alteromonadaceae bacterium
GTCCAAAACGCCGGTGGAGTTGCAGACTGCATTTCGTCATTATCAGGTAATGAAGCGCCTTGTAAAAATCGGCGGCAATGAGTTCATCGACAGAATACGGCAGCTTAAAGAAAGCGGTCTCAAAACAGAACCTGCTATTTGTCAGGTTATGGGAATTTCTGGAGACCCTTACGCTGCAGTTCTTGAACTGGAGAAGTGGTCCGAAAAGGAGCTTAACAAGTTGCTTTATTTCGCTCCGGCATCCCTTTAGCCGAGCGTTGGTTCTTCCCACAGATACCTTGCTTGCTTTCAAGTCCTATTGTACTCTTTGATGTACATTAAAAAGTACTGAGGTGATTTCCATGTCAAGGGTTCGAGTAGATGAAGATATCCGCCCTCTGTCTGAATTTCGTGCAGGGGTAGCCACATTCGTAAAGCAGCTCCATGAAAACCGTCGTCCTATGGTGCTGACACAAAGAGGTCGAGGCGTTGCAGTGCTGGTGGATGTTCACGAATATGAGAAGATGCAACAACGTCTGGAAATACTAGAAGAGGTGTACAAGGCGGAAGAACAGATTGCTTCCGGGAACGGTATTTCGCATGAAGATGCGAAGGCTCGGGTTTTGAGTAGGCTTGCTCAATGAAGATTATCTGGTCCCCGCTTGCGCTGGAGCGTGTAGAGGACATTGCTTGGTATATTGCAGAAGATAATCCGGCGGCTGCGGTACATTGGGTTGATGATTTATTTGCCTCGGTTGAGCGGTTAGCTGATTTTCCTAAAAGTGGACGCATGGTTCCTGAGGTGAGCTCATCTCGCATCAGGGAGCTGATATTTGGATCGTATCGGGTTATTTACAGCATCAAAGATCAGGTTGATATTCTGACTGTGCGTCGCAGTAGTCAGCTATTGCGGATGTCCGAGCTTGGTTGGGTGTAAGTGGGATGAAAACCGATGATAT
>JABXHG010000787.1 GCA_013393545.1 Alteromonadaceae bacterium
TTGAAGAAGTTGGCGCTTCAGTAGAAATGAAGTAAAGCAATTAACCATAAAGCTCGTCTACTAGTAGGCGAGCTTTATGTTATATCATCAAAAGTAGGTGCTAATATGTCGGAGCAATACTTTGCAAATAAACCTCAATCTAAAAGCAACCCCAAAACATGGTCATATAACCTTCGTGGCCAAACCTTTCAGTTCGTGAGTGATGTCGGTGTTTTTTCAAAAAATGAAGTAGACTTTGGTTCTAGAGTCTTAATCCATGCTTTTCAACAACCTAATTTATCAGGAGATATAATTGATTTAGGGTGTGGCTATGGGCCTATCGGTTTATCTATTGCTAAAGCGTTCCCCGACAGACACATTATACTTAGCGACATCAACGAGAGAGCGGTTGAGTTAGCGGAGCAAAACGCCGTTAAAAACAACGTTAAAAACGTTTCTTTTTATCTAGGCGACCGATTAGAGGCTATTCCAGAACGAAATTATGCAGCAATATTAATCAATCCGCCAATTCGTGCCGGTAAACAGACAGTGCATCAAATGTTTGAAGATAGTCACGCTGTCTTGCCTGATCGTGGTGAACTGTGGATCGTGATTCAAAAGAAGCAAGGGGCTCCTTCTGCAATTAAAAAGTTGAATAAGCATTTCCGAAGTGTAGAGATTATAGAGAAAAATAAAGGTTATTTTATTATAAAAGCAATAAAATAAACAAACTAAAAAAACTTGACCTGAAGTCTCGTTTATGGTAATATTAAAAAATGCCAATAGGCCCGTTTGCTTGTCAAGTGATTTTTTGCCGTATTTTCAAAAGGTATATTAATGTAACATAAGGATAGAATGGTAAAATGCGGGCTTAAATGAGAGATAAAGCAACAATGTGCTTAGAAGAAAATTAATTAATATGTACTACCATTTATGCTGAAAAAGAGCGAATGGTTTATTATAACTTGTGAGTTGCTTATGCATTCGCAAGTTTGTTCGGTATATGTGCCGAACAATTTTTATTCTGATTAAATTATACCTTTT
>JABXHG010000788.1 GCA_013393545.1 Alteromonadaceae bacterium
CCGATGGGTAGGCCCTTTCTATTTGGCTCCCCCGGCCCCGTCGCCTGCATGCGACGGGGCGTTCGCGGGGTGAAAGCGGTGCTTTCACAATTCCCCGCTCACCCTGCTGGGCTACGCCAGGTAAACATTCAGAGCCAAATAAAAAACCCCGCCATCTTTCGATGCCGGGGTTTTTTATTTGGCTCCGCCTGCTGGGCTCGAACCAGCGACCCGCTGATTAACAGTCAGCGGTTTTGCCGTTGGAGATCAATCTACGTGAATCCCGTAGTGCTGATATGGCACTGTTTTTAAAGGGTTTTTCTCTTTCTTTCTGTTGATCCAAAAACAGCATTGTAGATAGAATACGGCTACACAGGGGCTACACAAGGCAGTGTAGCCAGCCCGTTGGAGCCAACCATGCGACGCGAAAAACTCACCCCCGAACGCATCCGGCGTTTCGCCTGCCCGCCCGACCGCAAGCAGGTCTTTCTTTGGGACACGGAGGCGTCCCGCCTGGCCGTCCGGGCGACGGCCGGTTCCAAGTCCTTCATCTTCGAAGCGAAGCTGTAGCGCCGCACTATCCGACGCACCATCGGCGACGTTCGGGACTTGGCGGTGCCGGATGCCCGGGTGGAGGCTCGCCGGCTGCAAACTCCGCCGGATCGCGGCATCGATCCCCGTGGGCAGGAGCGGCAGGAACGGGCGCGCCGGGCCGCAGACAAAGCCGCCCGCGAAACCGCCGAAAGGGAAGAGCAGGAACGGCGCCGCTACACCCTCAAGGCCCTTTGCCAGGCCTATGTCGCCATGCTGCAAAGCGCCGGTAAGAAGAAGAGCCCCGGCAACACCCGCTCGTCCTTCCGCTGCCACCTGTACGACGCGATCCCGGAGATTGCCGCGCTGCCGGCCCGTGACGTGACGCCTCCCCAACTTGCCCAGGTCGTGCGCCCGTTTCGGGTCGCCGGCAGGGACAGGCCAGCCGGGGGTCTCCGCAGCTACCTGCGTTCCTCTTTCATTGCCCCCAAGCGTTCGCCCCTGGACGGTAACCTGCCTTTTTGCCTCATCCCACTC
>JABXHG010000079.1 GCA_013393545.1 Alteromonadaceae bacterium
GCTGGCCCCGGAAAGGCGGCTAACCACGCCCCATGGCAACTTGGCAGGACGGGAGGCCGTCAAAGCAACAGTGGCGGCCTGTTCCTGCAAGGGTTTCTGAAACGCCCTGTTAAATTCCCTGGCGGGCAAACCAAACCGCATCCGGACGTCGGTGGTGGAGGGCGTTTCAACAGACAATTGGAAGGAAAATCCTCAAATTACAGATTCTGTATGTGAATGAAAATTAAAACAAAATCCCTGAAGAGGCGAACTACCCCAAAGGGATGCAAAATTAAAAGGCGACAGTTTATCACGGTTTGCCCTGCGGAGAGAATCACCGGAGGTGCGACAACACTGCTTTCCCGTAGTCCCCAGAGGACTTTCCAGGAAAAACGCCCATAGCTGAAACTCTCTATGGGGATCGTTCAGGAAAACAAAAGGGAACCCGCGACCAATTAACGTCAATAACGCACATTTTTTCCTAACTGACCGGTCAGAAGCTGCAAAATCAGCAAGGCAAACTCAACCGCCCCATCACGCCGACACCCCCCTCAATCAGCTGCTTGACTCCATCGGTGCACCCTCTCAGTCCGGCATGTATAAGAGCCAAAAGCCAGTCATTAATTGTTTTCATGGCTCGCCTGCACCGATGTTTTCCAAATAGGCATTGCTCGCCAATCCCCGGGAAACCCCATCTTCGATGTGTCAATTTGGTGCTTCTCCAGCAAAGCAATCAGCCGCCCTGCCCAGTGACTCCCCGGACTGATCACGCTCAGCAAATGGACGAGCATAACCAGGGTGTTGTATATGTTTCGGGGGCTGGTTGTGCTCATGTTGCCTTTCAGCCCGGTGGGCTTTGTCCTGGGCAACGGCATGGTTACCGTCAGTTTGCGATTCCACACTCGGCTGTGATGCGCGCAAAGATTGCGAATATAGGTAAGGTGCCGAGCAAAGTTTTTCAGCATACCCTGATCCATCTGGTAAGTTTTTGCCAGAACTGCACGATCTGATGGCACCATCTGGGTGACCCAGCGTGACAACATGCCAAAAGACATAATCTCGCTCACCGCCCAAACCGGAGGTGATACCGGCTTTTGGTATTTTTCCTGATAATGCTGGATGAAAACTTCCTCGGAGCGCGACAGCTCTTTTTCCAGTTGAGCCAGATGTCTGGCATGCAGCTTTAGATTGGATGCATGGCTGGCATCCAGGTAGGCATGAGGCCCGTGCCGGTGCGCCATATGATAGGCCCACTGGGCACGCAAGGAGACTTCGACCCGCTCAATCGCATCCAGCAGCAATAACCGGAATTCTCGATCAAAAATATAAAGATTGAGTACAGCGTCGAACGTGGTTCCGAGAGTGAACTGATGGGAGGCATGATCGGCCTCGAACGGGAGCCAGTAGCCCGTCAGGCGATAATAATTGATATGACTCAGATAATGCCGGGCCCGGCCTTCATCTGGGATGACCATACCTCTGGCGCGCAGGAGGCCTACTTGCTCTTCCCAGCGGGTGGCTGGTTTATGAAAATCCATTTTCAATGCTCCAGAAACAAGTAACCCGCCGGTTTGAGGGTACTCTGTAGAGCATAGCCTTGGCGGGTATTGTTGAGAACAACATACACACATTTCAGCTGTCCAGCAAGCGACCCGATGCCGGCTAGCTAAACCAATAACAGGGGATCTGGGGCCATGCATCTGTAACGAAGAGACAACGGCAAACAAGAAGGGCTTTACGCAAGATAAGACAGAGGAAGTAAATGGTGCTCGGGGGGAGAATCGAACTCCCACTCCTCTCGGAACCAGAACCTAAACCTGGCGCGCCTACCAATTTCGCCATCCGAGCATCTGATTCATCGCTCTGATAAGCATCAGGCCTGAATGGTATGT
>JABXHG010000789.1 GCA_013393545.1 Alteromonadaceae bacterium
AGTAAGGTTGCCAGCGAAGTAATCACCGTATCGCCGGTAGCGTGGCCGTATGTATCGTTAACTCGCTTGAAGTGATCAATATCCAGCATCACAATTGACACGGCAATATGTTTCCGTTGTGCCCGTTTAACTTCTCTTTCAGCCTGCTCCTTAATTGCCGCATGTTTCAATAGGCCTGTTAAACTGTCTTTGCTAATTAACTGTTCTAAAACCCGTGCCCGTTGAACTCTGGATCGGATTGAGGACGTCAGACGTTCATTTGAAATAGGTTTTACCAGAAAGTCATCAGCGTCGAACAGTAAAGCTTCAGCTTGCTTTTCCTGATTTTGTTCTGCCGATAGATAGACGATAGGAAGGCTTTCAAATTGCGCATGCTGTCGAACCAATAACGCAATGTCTATTCCAGAGCAATGCGGCATTTCCATATCAAGCAATAGCAATTCGGGTCTGAACTCAGTCAACTCTGATATAATATCCTCAATTTTCAAGAGAATATTAACTAGCATTCCCTTTGACTCTAACTCTAATTTCAATAATGAACGCAATTCCTTGTCATCATCAATTAGCATGACTCGCGGCGGCTCTGCTTGTTCTTTTCTGAATACGCTTTCTACATGATCTAGCAACTCTGACAAACCGACAGGCTTTTTCAAAAAGCTTAACGCTCGGACTTTTGCTGCGTTCATTCGTTGCTCAAAGTTATCATTTTCGGATAACATGATGAGTCTGGCTGGAGGGGTCTCCATTTCGCTAAAAAGAACATTAATATCGGTAGTCGCTTTATACTCAGGTCCATCCATATCGATAATGGTGGCATCCGGCCACCCTTCACTTTCTGCTTTACCCAGAGCGTGCTTTAGCTCATATTTCTGAACTTTAAAGTTAAAATTTACAAGCTGCTTGGTGAATTGTTCTGCTAAGTATTGGTCTTCTTCAATTAGCCAAATTTCTCCTTCATGCTCAACGTTAGACATCTTATTTGGGATGGAACTTCCTTTCTTGCTGTCTTTTGATGACGCAGCGGGGGAATACTGGTCAATTACTGTAGCTGTATCTAACCCTTGGCAAAAGCTCATCACTTGAATCAAACCGGTAAATTCGGAGGCGTATTTGTTTGAGTCATGCTGCCTCATCTTCTGCTAGTTGTCGATAATAGTTATCTTCATACTCAGCAGGTGGAATATCCCCGATGGGACTTAACAGGCGCTTATTGTTGAACCAGTCGACCCAATCGAGCGTTACCAGCTCGACTTGCTCAAGCCCTCGCCAGGGCCCGTCTTTGTAGATAACTTCCGCTTTATAGAGGCCGTTAATGGTTTCGGCTAACGCGTTATG
>JABXHG010000790.1 GCA_013393545.1 Alteromonadaceae bacterium
AAAGCCGGTTCTTTCGAGAGCCGGCTTTTTGTTGTCTGTGGCTTTTGCCCGAAGATCATCGGTTCGCTCTTGTCTCAGATCAGCGGTCCCCGTTACCAATATTTAAAGAGGCAGGTCAGTTACTTACTGGTCTGCCTTTTTTATGTTGGGTGAAAGAAAAAACGCCTGTGACACCGGCATAACCGCACCCCGGTCTTCCACCCAACAGACACTTACGCAAAGTGGCCTTCAGGCAACCCAGTCTCAACCCCATTAGATAGTTTAACCAGGCGACTCGTTCACCATGCACTTCCCCGGCCACCCACTAAAATGCTGGCGCATGGTGTAGGCAATCTTCCCTCACCGAAGGAACAGGGATTTGGCAGATGTCGCAATAGCATGCACCCTTTTCTATTGTGCGGTTAACGCCCCACTCCAACGATTGGCTGGGCGTTACTGCTTCAGCTGTAGCTGCTATTTCGCATTCTCATCCGGTTGAAAAAGACCAAACGTGTTGCCTGCCGGGTCGATAAAATAACCCTGCCAGCAAACACCCGGAACCGCGAATTTCTCTAGCGCTACCTGACCACCGTTTTCAGTGATTTTAGTGATCATCTTATCGAAGCTATCGACCTCCACCGAACAAACATAGGCGTTTGCTCCGTGCTCTGAGGGAGGGCATGCAGCAGGGCGCTTTAGCAATCCTCCCCGCATTCCATCAGTTTCGATACGCCAATATGGAATAGGTAGGCCATCCTGCCTGGTGAAGCGCCACCCAAAAACCTTGCTGTAAAACTGTACTGCAGTTTCCGGGTC
Source organism: Alteromonadaceae bacterium (assembly GCA_013393545.1). Next base: position 796 of record JABXHG010000790.1, read on the forward strand.
GTCAGCTTGAATCTCAAAATATGCGATGCCATCCATCAATTTACTCCTGAGAGCCGGGGTATTTCTGCGGCGCTCAACACCGATTGTCGTGCCGACTGCATAAGAATGAACGCACCTGCTGCGTTGATCAGCATATCGGCCTTGGGGCGGCCTCCGCTACCACTATGCCAGCATGAAAGTCAGTTCTTTACGGGTCTGCCGTATCGTTGGGTAACAGAGAAACGGCCTGACGTTGGAGCAAAAAAAGCTGCGGAGGCATCCGCAGCTTTTCATATCGCCAGGTTTGATACGAACCTCAACGCATGGTTTTGAGTGAAGAGGCCCAGCGGTTAACGGTTTCAAGCATGGGTTTCGCGCTCTGCTCGTGGATATC
>JABXHG010000791.1 GCA_013393545.1 Alteromonadaceae bacterium
GATGATCGCTCCAGCATAGGGGATGAGCAGACCGATCATGCCCGCTATGGTGGCACTTCTCCAATCCAATTTCCGGTCTCTCAGCCAGTCAAAGGTGGACTGATCCGCCACTCCACCACTGCCACCACCGATGATCTTAGGCAACCACTTTTGCAGGAAAGGATTTAGTGTGGATTGGGCTAATTTGGCTCCTGCATATCGGGTTACCCCGGCGAACACCCCATAACCGAAGACTCCTGCGAATCCACCAATCCCCATATCCCGCAGAATGGTGTCTGAGTCGTTTCCCTGAAGCCACGACACTCCGCCGGAAATGGCTCCGCGGACCAGCATCGTTACCCCAAGGGGAAGGGCGACGAAGAGAGCAATGATGGTTGCGGCTAAACCGATAGTAAATTCGGGATGATCCATTCCAAAACTGACCCACTCAAAAAACGGATCCACCCCGGTGATGGCACCTATCAGCTTGGAAAAGCCAATCAAACCTTTTAGTTGGGGAAGGGTTCCCATCTGATCATACGCAATCCGCTTCCCGACATAGTTTGCCATGCATTCCTGATCGTTTCCACAATGTTTACGTGCTTCTTCAAGAAGCCTTTTTATACGTTCTTCACGCAACTGCTTTTTCTTTTCTTCACTAGGGCCAGAAAGTAACTCTCCCCCTTTTTTCTTGATACAATCCCAACTAAGTGCACACTCATACCAAGAAGGATCACTCTTTACTGGCTTTACTGGAGGAGTAGGTTCGGGATTCGTATGTAATGGAATAGGGCTGAACTCATCTTCGGGAGGATCGGGCTTTTCGGGCTTAGGATCTTCTTTGGCCATGTACTTCCCGGCCTTACAGGAAGGTTCCCCGTTTTCATCATAAAGGAAGGGAACAGAGCAAAGAATGACTTGTCGTAAGGATGCCTGCACGGGCTCACTTTTCACAATGCCAACCACAATTCCCGCCAACATCGTAGCGGCTACCATCACAAACACATATTCAACAGTGGGGGAACCTCTTTTGGATCGGATTCCCCGAAAGAGCTAACGTAAAAGATCCAATCAACCCGCCTCCTATTTTGGAAGATTGTTGGTTAATTGGATGATAGATTATCTTGACTTTTCTAACCAATAGGACTTTGGTTGTAAAAAGAAAGAAATCCAGCTATCACTGGATTTCTGAAGTTTTATGGGGTTGGTGTAGTTGATCTAAAGTGACACATGGCACCAATGGAGGAATTCATAGGAAAACGAAAAGCCCAGCATCAACTGGGCTTTTACTGATTTTCCGTGATAATTAATT
>JABXHG010000792.1 GCA_013393545.1 Alteromonadaceae bacterium
TACGCACCTGCTCCACAAGCTGTCCTGTCGGACCTGTGCTGACCTCCAACCTGGTCGTGGGATTAGCTTGGTGATAAGAGGTTAGCGGCATAGGAAGCCGACTTGCAGCCGTGGACTCCATGCTACCAATGCGCAAAGTTCCGCCACTGCTTCCACCGCCGACCACGTGACGGGCCTCATCTTCCAGGGCAAGCATGCGCTGCACATATTCCAGAAAACGTTGCCCTGCAGTAGAAAGCGTGAGGCGCTTGCCAGCTCGAATGAATAGTTCCGCACCCAGCTCCGCTTCAAGATGCTGTATGCGCGTTGTGATGTTGGAAGGTACACGTCCAAGACTAGAGGCTGCTCGAGTGATACTTAATTCGGCAGCGACCGCCTCAAATATCTTCAGGTTTTCCAGATCCACTTAATTCTCCAAATGAAAACAATAGTTGAATTATAATCTCAAAAAGAGAATCATTAATACCCCTTGTAACTCGATTAATTAAAAAGGTACCTACATGAATCGCTCAAACCCGCTTACTAGCCATTTGTGTATACATCCCATCATTCAAGCTCCCATGGCAGTTGTGTCTACTCCCGAACTTGCGGCAGCAGTGTCGAATGCAGGAGGTCTGGGGTCGCTAGGCGTTGGCGCAAATAGCGTGTCCCAGGCTAGGCAAATGATAGAGCAGACACGTGCTCTTACATCACGCCCCTTCAATGTCAATGTGTTCTGCCACGAACCTGCATTGAGAGATGAAACGCGGGAAAGCGCCTGGCTAGAGCACTTGAAGCCACTATTCATGGAATGTGGAATGGACTTTCCGACTTCACTCGATGAAATCTACAGAAGCTTCATCAACGATGATGATGCGTTCGAAATGCTGCTCGAAACTCGACCTGCCGTGGTGAGTTTCCATTTTGGATTACCGCCTATGGACTGGATACGAGCTTTACAAGACGTAGGCATCTACACGCTTGCGACGGCAACCAGCCTTGAGGAGGCAAGGCAGGTTCAGGAACTGGGGATCGATGCGATCGTGGCCCAGGGAACTGAAGCGGGTGGACATCGCGGTATCTTCATTCCCGATGTTATTGACGAACAGCTGAGTACTTCCG
>JABXHG010000793.1 GCA_013393545.1 Alteromonadaceae bacterium
CTCAGAACTGTCTGCTGTGATGCGTTCCTTTGCATAGCCTAGCTGCTTAATGACATTCGCAAGCTCATCGTTTAACATGCCTGTCTTGACGTATTCCTCTAATATATAAAGTTTCTTATTTTTCTTATCAATCTTCACATGAATAAAAGCACTCGGGTCATTAATGTAACCATAATCGAGGCCGAAAAACGACGGTAAGTGCTTTAAATCATCTTTGTTTAATATGTCTGTGTCGTATTTAGGAAATACGCGCTTATCGAGTGTAGCAAATTCACCTAATGCGTATATTTTGTAATAGGCAGGGTTTCTATTCGCTAAATCTTCAAGGTTTTGCTTGGTCATTTCATCAAGAAACTTATTATCTTTATAGCTTGATTGCTTAATCAGCGTATTGTCATGCGGCTCGCCTGCAAAGAAATATTTGTATACCCAATTCAATTTGCTCACAGGGTTAAACATTAAGAATATTTGTTTGTTGAGGTGTTTCTTTTCTCTGAGCCTTAATGTGAGCTGTGTATAATCATTCATAACGAACTCTGAGGCCTCCTCCATGACTACATCACTAATGCCTTTGATTGATTTAATCTTCTCTGAGTTATCCATGCCCTTGAATAGGAATACGGCTCCATTTGGCAATGTGACACGATTGTCTGTCTTGTTCCATTCGCAAAGCTCCCACACCTTAAAATCTATGAGGCAACTTTTCACGTCTTGGAATAAGCTGTCTGCAATCGTTGCACCGACTTTCCTGAGCCATAATATCTTGCGCGGATATTTCCAATCCTGCAGCGCTTTGATAACGACCTTTTGCACGACACCGTGTGACTTGCCACTTGAGCCACCACCGTAATGCACCTCTGTAAAATGGCTGTAATCTGTCAGCACATCAAATATATTGCGGTTAAATACTCTGTGCGGCTTTGAGATGTTAAGGTTAATCTTCGCTGTCGTCATCGTACTCACCTATGTTTATATCAATATTGCGCTGAGTGATTTCTTGCTTGTCTGTAAATATTGCGTATCTCTTACCTAGCAATTCGGCTGCTTTCGTTCTCTGAGCC
>JABXHG010000794.1 GCA_013393545.1 Alteromonadaceae bacterium
GCTCCTGCCGCGAGAGCCGCTCGGGCGATGGGGAGCTGAATATCGCGCCGACCTGTGGAATGGGTGATATCGACGAAAACAGGCAGATGACTTTCCTGTTTCAACAACGGAACCGCCGAGATATCCAAGGTGTTTCGGGTCCATTTTTCATAGGTGCGAATCCCTCGCTCACAGAGCATGACCTGACTGTTCCCTCTGGATACGATGTATTCCGCCGCAAACAAGAACTCTTCCACTGTTGCAGACATGCCCCGTTTGAGGAAGATAGGGAGCCGGGAGGCGCCCGCCGCCTTTAACAATTCAAAGTTTTGCATGTTGCGGGCCCCGATCTGAATTACATCGATGTAGCGTTCAGCCCGTTCAATATCCGCAGGGTTGACGATTTCGCTGACCACTTTCAACTGAAATTCATCCGCCACTTTCCGCAGGATGCGAAGTCCTTCTTCTCCCAATCCCTGAAAATCGTAAGGGGAACTCCTCGGTTTGAAGGCACCCCCGCGCAAGAGGGTCAACCCTTGATCACGTATAGCCTGGGCCACTTGACGGACCTGCTCCTCGGACTCCACAGAACAGGGACCTGCCACCACGGTCTTTGAATTTCCGCCGACGGAAACCTCTCCCACCTGTACCACCGTATCTTCCGGTTGCCGTTTCCGGCTGACCAGAAGTGCCTTCTTATGGTCTTCCTGTTGCAGGTCAAGGGCAGCCTTGAATATTTGTTTAAACAGGTGACGAATGGTGTCATCATCGAAGGGACCGGGATTGACCTCAGTAAGCTTCTCCAGCATGTTCCTTTCCCGGACAGGGTCAAAACGATGGATCCCCTGCGTTTTTTTGACTTCTCCGATCCGCTGTGCCAATTCGGCTCGTTGACTCAACAATTCTAAAAGCTGCATATTGATCTCATCCATCTGCTGCCGGAGTCGATCCAGTTCGTGGCCCATCTTCAAAGCTCCCCTCTAGAAATTTTTAAGGTTAATTATATCGAAAACATAGCCACTTGTCAGGGAGCTTTTGGGGATTGATATTATTTTCGGCTCTACATCAACGAACTACAGGTGTAGCCGCCATTCGGTCAAACCAGCGAGAAATTTTCTGTTCGTTATCAGGGAAGGTGAATGTTTTCATACGGGGGTTTTTCCCAGTGACAAGAATCACCGACAGGGGGAAATGAGTCTTTTCCCA
>JABXHG010000795.1 GCA_013393545.1 Alteromonadaceae bacterium
GTTAGCCGGGATGGGTACCGTCGCTGGCCCTCCTGCCTCCGCCGTGGTGTCCAAAGTGCGGCGGGTATTCTATGAATCCAGGGAGTCACGACAAGATTTTTGCCTCTGACATTTAGGCAAAGTAAGACACCTCTACTTTATCGCTAAGGTGACGGCGCAGAATTTGGCCCAGCGTTACGCCATCACGCCGACGGAGAGCAGTAATGATATCTTCGTGATCTTGTACCGCTTTAGCCCAGTATTCTTTGCTGAGCTCAGCGGAAAAGCGAACACGCCGCACCCTCTGATTCAGGTTTTTGTAAACATCAATCAGTACATCATTCCGTGAAGCAACGACGATTGCTTCATGTATCTTCTGATTGGCCAACAGGTATTCGGCCATATTAGCATTCTTGTAATAAGCTAGCATCTGATAGTGCAACGCTTCTACGCTAGCGAGCTCGGATTCGGAAATATGTGCGCAGGCTAGCTCACCGGACAGCCCCTCAAGGGCGCTCATAACTTCCAGCGTATGCTGTAAAGTATCGATGGTCAGTTTGGAGATACGCGCACCTCGGTTCGGTAGCAACTCCACGAACCCCTCCGAAGCCAAGACTTTCAAAGCTTCTCGCAGGGGAGTACGCGAGACACCAAACTGCTCACAAAGCTGTTTTTCAGGAACCCGGCTTCCCGGTGTCAGCGTACCCGCGTCGATCATATCGCGAATACGTACGGCAACTTCCCCATGCAGAGTGTTCTGCTTGATCTTATCCATAGACCTATCCAATGTCCGAGTATACAGCCTCGCACTACATGACAAGCAGGCGGCGATCCAGCTAGCTATATGGACACCTCAACTGCACCAGGCTAGCGTATAACGAATTTTATATTTTGAATTCAATCTTTACTATATTCTATCAATCAAGCTTTGACCCTGCTATCCCATGGCTCTTTTTGCATCATCAATCAATAGCTAAATTGATTGATGATGCGCCGGCTGATCCGGT
>JABXHG010000796.1 GCA_013393545.1 Alteromonadaceae bacterium
TTAAAGGGATACTCTCTAGTGACTTATTGGCAAGCGCCTCTTCTACAATAAAGTCGGGCTGGTAGATGACACCGTGACCCTGTTGGGCAGCAGCTACTAATGCATCGCCGTTATTTGCGCTTAAATTACCAGAAATAGGAACCTGGATATCGCCGTAAGCGCCAAATAACCATACTCCACGCGACTGATTTGCGGACAAGGTGTAGCTGAGACAGTTATGGTGTGTTAAGTCACTGGCTTTTTGGGGGCGACCATGCTTTTCCCAATAGCTAGGTGCCGCACAGACATGCAATTGACAGTCACCCAGCTTGCGCGAGTGCAAGTTACTATCTACAAGCTGTCCAATACGCACGGTCAGATCCCAATCCTTAGAAAAGGTCTCTTGCTGACTATCCGTTAAATTTAAATCCACCTTCAACATAGGGTGCTTCTGAGAAAGAAGTGGCATTAATGGTGCTAAAAAACGGATACCAAAGGACATCGGCGCATTGATAACCACCTGCCCGGAAGCATGGGTGATATCGGCAGTGATATCGGCTTCCATCGCCGCTAACTCCTGTAATACCGCACGGCTAGAATCTAAATATTGCTGACCCACTTCGGTAACGACGAGCTTCCGGGTGCTGCGCAAGAGCAGTTTAACGCCTAAACGCTCCTCTAATGCATCAATGTATCGGGCAGCCATAGCGGGGGATATCTTGGCAGCGCGCGCTGCGGCCGAGATGCTGCCTAACATTGCTGCATCTACGAACACCTGCATACTGGTATAACGGTCCAACATTATTTTTACTCTAACTAACAACTGTGCTGAAAGGTTAGCTAATTTGATACTGAAAGTATACGGTTGCTGCAATGTGATTAATGACGTCGGAGACGGAATCAGTTTCGCAGTTTAAGGCTTTGAATTATATTTGGTTTATTTTATTTCAAAAATACGCTGAAGTACGTTGATTTAGAAACTTATATTGAACGGGCTAAGAATGTATTTAGCCAAGATTATTTAGCGCGCCTGGAAGTAATAAAAGACTATGTAACCTGACGTTTACGTCAGGTGAGATATCTGAAGGACGTTAGATTGGAGACAGAAAGTTTCGTTAGTTTTA
>JABXHG010000797.1 GCA_013393545.1 Alteromonadaceae bacterium
CTCGCCAGGGTCGCTTTCTGCTCCCGGGTCTAGCTATGCGCTCTTTGCAAGAGATCGGAGCCTCCCACCATCCCGCCCCCGCCTTGCTGAAAAACAAGATCAAAGTTGCCTGAAGGGGCACTAGGTGTAACCGCTGAATAAAAACACAAAGATAAAAAACTCCTAGGCTCTTTGGAAAGAAATAAACAGGTGAATAAGGGCTCATATTGGAGTTTCAAGAAAAAAAGCGACTCCATTCAGTGTTGGAGTCGCATCATCAGTTTCCATCTTCATTCACGGGAGCACCGTTTCAAGCTACCTGGGGCAGATCCTTGGGACGAATCCGCTCATAACGATATTGAATGAGCAAGCATGCAACAGCCAGGGAGAGAGGAAATACGATCACCACGTAGGCCAGACCCAAGGGAATCCCTGCCACCATCGTCAACACAACAAATCCCTCATGGACTAAAAACTGCAACAGGATGCAGAAGCCGACGATCAAACCGGCGACTAGCAGAAAAGCCACGTTGACCACCAGACCGGCCACACCGGCTAACAAGGTGGAAAGACAGACAGAACCAAAGGAAGAGGAAAAAAAGAGGCGAAAAGTCCACTTCATCGATTCCAGAACCCGCAGATCGTCTCGGACCAGGATGGCAGGTGCGTGTAAAAACAGCGCGATCACCAAAAAGAAGAATACCGCTAAAAAAGGTAACAGGAACAACACCACCCATTCCCCGATCAGCTCACTGGCGATCGCGAATGGAATAATCATAAGAAAATACAACGGTGCCCAACACAGGCAGAACAGCAGGTATTGGCCCGTGAGACGCCACATGTATCGGAAACCCTGGCTGAAGAAAGTTCCGATCTCCGATCTGTTTTCCAGCAGGACCTCCTTCCCCATGCCGAAGATTCCACCCATTGTAAAGGATTGCACCAGAAAGGAAGCGGCGATGATCACCAGGTACGCAAGGATAAGCAGAATGACCCCGATCACCCCGAATCCGAACAGCGCCTCGGGCGTGAGGGAGTTCTCAAAAGAAGCCACTCCGCCGATCGACATCAGGAGGATCAAGAACAGGATCAACACCCCCCCGTAAACAACGGCATTAGAAGCCGCAATACCAAGAAAAGTGGTCAAAGCCAATTTCAACCCATGTTTCCGCGCCAGTGTAAAAAAAGAAGCCA
>JABXHG010000798.1 GCA_013393545.1 Alteromonadaceae bacterium
TTCCATGAGGTAGCCGTACACCTGACGGGCTACCTGCGAGGTGCCGTTGTCGTAGGAAGCAGCTGGGTCAAGGCGGGCGATCTTGTCGGTGGTACCAACAACGATGGCGTCGCCTGAGGACTCACCGTTTGAGTCGCCGCCTGCACTATCTGAGCCGGATTCGTCACCGGTTGATGCACACGCGGTAAGTGCGAGACCAGCCATTAGCGCAAGAGCTGGGGCAAGAATTCGTGCTCGTCGGCGTGAAGCGGTCATTGCGTTTTCTCCTTGATAGGGGTCCAAATTAAGGATCCCTGTGGGGATCCTCGTAGGGATTAATATGCCTTAAAATTTCGGGAATTTTTAAGAAATTCGGCGCTCGAACAAGTTCAATTAGCAAACTATTGTTTGCTCGAAATGCTAATTAGGCCTATGAACATGAAGTTTGCTCAAAGTTAACCATAAAGCTATCTGAAAATATTGTGAACCAGACCACCTTCTTATTAGGGCTATTCCTTGGCTAACAATAGTGGGCGAACGAAATTGCATTACGCAATCGATTTGGGCACAACAAAGCCAGCGCCGCGGCATCGTTGTTTGATGTCGCGGGGCTGGCAGGAGCTGAAACTTTACGTTTCGCTGAACGCTAGTAAGCGTTAGAAATCATTTGTAAGTGACAGGGAATGTTTATGAGCCTAGGGAAGCTCAGCCAATCTCAGGGAAAGACTTGCGTTGTTGCTAGGCCTTGACTGGTGCGGTTTCAGCAGGGTTTGCAGCTGACTCCGATTCCAGTGCTTTTTGCTCTTCGGTTGGGAAGCGACGAGCAATGGCGGAGAAAATAGCGCCAGTGAGGTTGTGAAGTACTGCTGCGCAAGCGCCAGGAAGCGCTGCTTCCGGGGCGAAGAACTACGCAGCCATACCAGCTGCCAGACCCGCGGATTAGGCACCAATCTCAACAGCCATGGTGCGGTTGTAAGACTCCGGCATCTTCAACACCTTGCCGGTGAAGTAGCCCAAGGCGTATCCGAGCACGTTGTGCAGCAAGACTGCAGCAAACACGATGAGACCAATCTGAACCAGCAGGTCAACGTTGTTCGCCACGGTCGGGAAGACAACGCCGCCAATGCCCAGAATC
>JABXHG010000008.1 GCA_013393545.1 Alteromonadaceae bacterium
GGGGAGTGCGCAGAGGGGAGAAATGGGGGGCAGACGAGCTAGTGCGGTGGGGTTTGGGCGTTGGCAAATGGCTGTGGGGGGGGGGACAGGACGGTGGGCGGGGTGGGGATCAGGTAAAGACTCTGAGGCGGGCAGGGAAGTTGACAGGCAATGATCCCTATGTCTAGCGGAAGGAGGGGCTGACCCGGCTGCGGACGAAGAAGAACAAAGCCATCGACGAGCTATTGCCCCACAACTGGAAGCCGGCTATACCTGACAAGGTGTGATGGGCGGACGCTTACTGAACACTTAACATGAGGACAGTAGAGTCAGGCTCAAGGTGGGATTACCTGACGTTTACGGATAATGACAAGGCATGAAAAGCAGAGCTTCGGCGTAGGTTCAGGCTAGGGATTACTCTAGCGCTTTAACGAGGCCTCGGTACTCGGAGTCGTAGGCCACCACGAGTACCAGGTAGATTATCAAAGTGCTCCAGGCAGGTAGGTTGGCAGGTAATGTTTGCAAACCGAAATGCAATGCGGCACCGAAAAGTACAGAGGATCGAAGAAAGTGCAGATAGCTCCTGAAGTGCTTATGGCCACTCGAAGCCCGGAATTGTTTGATATCGTGCAACTTTACTCGTAGCGCTAAAAGCAAAAGCGCCATAGCTATCAGAATATTCATCTCATTCCTGTGGGCTTTTCAGGAATAGACGCCGCTACATCTCCGAGGTGCGACTGATTCAGTTCATTACATTCGAATTCAGAATCAAATAATCGGCGCAAGTAATCTGAACGTGTTTCTTCCGGTTTGCTGGGAATCTCGGTCAATGAATCCTGGCTTACCGTCAGAGCCTCAGCGAGGTCTTGCGAGCTCCAGCCAGCGTCGGTCAGCAATCGAATGGCTCTGTTGGTTAGCTCGGAAAAACTGACTTTTGGCTCCTTGTTTAGCTCACTTGCTAATGTATGGCAGAGGGACGTTCTGGTAATGAAATTTGCTGTCTCTGCAATCTGTAAAACACCCTCTTTGCTAGAAGTATCGCAATGAGCTTGAGTGCTGAAAAACAGGATGCCAATGAGGACTGGATATCTCATATCAATTGTCTCCTGGACATTTTATGGCAAGGCTCAGCGGGAGGCTCGAAAGCGAGAAAACCAGCAGTATGAGAAAAAAGGCCGGGTAAGAGAATTTCTCTCCGTGAAACGAATACAGAAATCCCGACGCTGACAAAGAAAATAGGAAAGCGTTTGGCACTCCATGTTTAAGCCAGAAAGATCTTTTTGGCTTGATGTATCCGTTGAGCGTCCCCGAGATATAAGTGATAGAAAGAAACCAGGCTCCGATAGCCGCGAAGGTTGCTATGATCATATGAGCCTGGTTTGCCTTGTCAGAGTTGGTTGTATGTCAGCAGGCCTCGCGCTGCAAGTTCCCGTTTTGCGGTCGAGGCTTGTCTGGAGGCAACGGCATTCAGCACTGTAATAACCAGCAGGCATGCCACAGCGCTACCGCTGATCATTCTCGTGGCTTCAGCATTTTTAGTGAGGATCTTCGCCACTCTCTTTGTTGCAGGGCTGTCCAGAAGTCCTTTGGCGGTTTCTGGAGCGGCACCTTTAACACCGTGCTGTGACACCTGATAAATTGCAGATGCAACTCCGCCGGCCGTTATGGAAGTGGGCACTGCAATATTATTGAATTGATCCGTTATTTCCTCGGTCAACTTTGAAGATTGGAAAAAACTCCACAACTCTTCATCGCTCAAGGACCACATAAACCAATACTTTTGCACTCTTTGGAGAGCGATCAGCCCGAGGAGTCTGTCTCTGATAGGGACGTTAGTGAGGTGGGTGATCTTCCTGTTTACATCTATAGCTTCCAGACGTGGCAAATGCCTATGAGATGCGATGCCGGAAAGAATGGGTGAGTATGTGTCAGGGGCGTTTTCTACAAGGACAAGTTCATGCCCCTTTAATCCCATGAGTTCCGCAAGAGCTACGGCCGGTTTAGAGCGGAAGTCCGCCGTAACATAGCGAGACGGAATATTCGCGGTTTCCACTGGCGTTTCCTTACTTGAAAAACAATCCTGAAGAAGTTGCGTCAAGGACCAAGGGCAAAACGTGACAGATGGACAAGCGATTAGTGTCATCCGATGACCCAGTCCTGTTAGTCCTTTAACAGCAGGCTCGAAAAGCGTATTCACTGATCACCTGGAAGTCAATCACTTGCTGTTGCGTGGCCGCAAATTTTGTAGGGTTAATTTAAACATTTTTGATGGACAGGCACTCCCTCTTCTTTCCCTTCTTCTCCCCGCCTTTTGCTCCGGTTCGTTACTGCGTCTAATTTCACCTTATGGCAAATCCCTGCCTGATTCGGGCCCTATGAGTCTCATCCCCGGCGGCTGAAGTGGGCAATCCGGTATTTCGGGCACGGGCAAGTTCCGGCGAACAGGGCCGGTAAATGAAAGGCGTTCAGAAGGGTAGGGCAGACTCAGGCCGCTCGCCGGTGTTCCTTGCGGTAGTCCCGGTAGTTGGCTTCAAACGCGGTTGCTCGCTCGCGCCAACGCTCCGGGTCCAGGTTCAGCCGTTCCAGAATCGGCAGCGCCTTCTCATCAATAGCGCCGCGTTTGTCACTTCGACTGATCCGGCCAGTGCAATCCACCAGCTCCAGATAGTCCTCACAGCTGAACAGGATACCGCGCTGAAGGCTTGCTTGTTCAGCCTGAGCGTGGACAGGCACTCGTGTTTTCGAGGGGCGTTAATAACAGCTTTTTTTATGGTGCTTTCCTCGAAGGATTGGGTATACAGTGTTATATACAGTATTTTTAGAGCGTACCAAGATAAGGCGCCAACATAGCGTCAAATATACCGTATCGGAGCCAACCCCATGGATGAAACCGGCCCGCGCTGTTCAGGGCCTGTTATCACTGGAAAGCGACCCTGAGAAGCAGCTCAAGTATATTGACTTCATCGACATCTACAGTGCACTGGACGATAATGAAATGAATGAATACACAGAGCGTTACCCGCAGGAGAGCAAAACCATGGCATCACTCAGCGAAAGGCTGCGAGCCGAAGGTATGGCAGGGCTGTTCAGCAGGGGAGGGAGCGAGGCATTCAGGAAGGCATGCAGCAAGGCGAACGAGCGGTCCTGGTCCGCCTGTTAGGTTGCCGTTTTGGCCCGCTGAGTACAGAAATCCGCGAGCGCGTGGATCAGGCGAGCCAGCCGGACCTCGAATGCTGGGCTGACAGGCTACTGGAGGCGGAAACGCTGGATGGTGTTTTTCGCGATCATTAAAGATGGGTGCACCCATTATCAATAGATGCACGTTCCATATTTCGTATTTGGACGGAAGTTCGCTGGGGGCTTAAATTGGTGGCTATCCTTTAAGCGGTTCAAAGTGTTGCATTAACAGCAATCGTACCAAGCTTCAGTAGAAAATGTCGTGTCTTGACAATACCGCAGCGCAAAGCGGATACTTTAGTGTAAAGGAATCACAAATCACTAAGGAAAGTGAATATGTCTACTTTATATGTAGTCTCTCGTTACGTTACGCCCGAATTTAAAGAAGTGCCGCTTGCCGCCTTGGTTGACCTCATGGGGTTAAAGCGGTACTAGCCGAAATTGTTTCTCGCCCCGAAGTTTATGGACCCATTCTGTCTGGAATCGCCACCTTCAGACATCTTTCTCCATATCAGAGGGCTCAGGTTCAACGAAGCATCGTAACAAAAACTCCTGGACCCATGATGGCGCCGCTGAGAACGTTGATCTCGGACCAAAGCGTTCAACGCTTTTGGTACATGTGGAGCCTTTCAGGCGAGGAACTTAAAGAGTTTTACCGCTTCTCGAAAAGGAAAGCAGAGATTACAGACCAGTACGACGTGATTGACCTACCCAGCCCTACCGTGGCCACGCTCGCAGCTGCGGTTTACGCCATCGCAGAGAAGGGGATCAAGTCCTATGCGTCCGAAATAGTATCGACCACGCTGAGAGCGCCGATAGTGCAGGAAACCTCTCGAAAGCTGGGGTTGGGGGCTGTTCAGGCGCAGACACTTGGTGGGACAACTGTAGCAGCCCTCATTTGCATTTCCGTTGTTAACTTCATGGCACACAAAGAGTCCGACAAAGCGAGGCGAGAACTCGCCGCGCGGGGATTGCTCGCCTACAGCGACCTGTAGTATGGCGATAATAGGCGTCGTATCCGTGTTTCTGGGGTGGTTGCTGTATTTTGCCAGCTTGAAGGCAATGGTGGCTGGCTCGGTCAGGGTTGACTGGGTTCTCTGGTCAAGAGGAGTTGGAGCCTGTGGTCTTTTACTGGCGAACGGCGCCATGTTTTTTGTTCAGTTGCAGCATGGCGAACCGGATTGGTTGGTCACCTTCACTCTTTGGCCGATTTTCGTTCTGCCGTTGGATGCAGGCTACCGATCGGTCTGTTCCCAGGCAAAGACATCGTCAGAGGATGTCCACGATGAGAACTGATGTTTTAAGGCTCTTACGACGTTTTTCATGGACAGGCACTCCCTCTTGCCGATCTCAGCCGTAGTTTCAAGACGAACTATTCCTGTTGGGTCTGGCGCTAAAACCCCGTAAACAATATGAGCAAACTCAGCTGCGAGCTTGGGTGAAAGACTGTTCCTGAATCACATCCTTATGAAAAACAGATTTACCAGCGACAAATGCTAGAAATATTGTGCGTGAAGTCAGGGTTCTCTACTTTTTGAAAACGATGGACCTTCTCCTCATCGTCAAGACTGCAGTTCAAATGTGCCAGTTTTTCTCTAATGACCTCCTCCCCCGTGACTCTCGCCGTAACATAATGCCAAAGAACATATTTCTCACTTCCCTGCTCAGCGACAACCACCTGCCTGAGCCTGTCCTCGACAAATGCCTTTCCCGGTGTTCCCGACTTTGTTGTCCAGGAAGGAAACCTGAATCCTCCGTGCTTGTCGGTGTAGGTCTCCTGTATATCCGCAGTGTCATACGTCGCAGCCCGGATAATTTTCAAACCATGAACCGGTACCCCACCTTGCTCAATTCGCCCACTGACCTCAGGGAATAGAAGTACATCGTATTTTTTCCCAAACCCAAACATTCCTGCATACCCCTCATGTACAAACCCAAACAACGTCACCAGAAGCAGGGCACACCTGCTGATTATCGAAATCATGGAAACGCCCAGGCACAGCAACGACTCGAGTGAGCGTAGAGAGTGATAGTGGAGAAAAAGAAGGTGCGGAGGAGTTGTACGGCAAGAACTGTCACAATTTTCATCCCTGAAAGCAAGCCGGGGCAACCATTGCCCGGATAATCTGAAAACTACTGAAGCTTGCTGACGCTGTCAACGCCAGGGTTTCAATACCCTGACGTTGACCGGTTTTCCATTATCAGGTCAGCCATTCGTCAATGGACGGGCACCCGCTGGCTTAAGCGCCAAGAGTCCCGTTTTCCTTGACTGATGGAGCGTGGCAGAAAAGCGCACCAGGCTCACGAGCTGGTGCGCTTCCGCCTTCTTGTTCGGGCTTTACAGAATAAAGTCCCACTCCTCACTATTCAGGTGCTGCCCGGAGGCTTCTTCGGAGACGGCCATGGAGGCCGCTACCACGGCCAGATCGGTGCCGGTTTCCAGTTCATTGAGCCAGTAGGCCCGGCCTTCGGCATCGGCGTTGCGTTGTAGCAGGGTCTGGTAGAGCAGGTCGACCTGTTCGCCGGCATCCAGAGCGCTTACAGACTGGCCAAGCTTTTCGGTGAATTCCTCGGAGTGCAGGAAGCCCCAGACGATGTCGTCGAAATTGCCGCCTTGCTCAAACTGCCCGGCCCAGTACTGCACGCCGTCCAGATCGCCCTGGCGGTCGAGCAGGCGGTCGTAAAGGGTGGCAATCCAGTTCAGCTCGCCGCCGTAGGCGAGGTCGAGGCTCTGGTCGTTGAAGGTGACGGATTCGGCGTTGATCAGGGTGTCGGAGTCGGTGCCGTCCAGGCTTTCGATGGTGACAACGCTGTGGTTTTGGGTGATGAGGTAGTCATCCCGCAGACCGTTGATAGTGACGGTATCCCGGCCATGACCGCCGTGCAGGGTGTCGTTGCCTTCACCGCCTTCGAGGGTGTCGTTGCCATCGTTGCCGAACAGGCGGTCGTCACCACCGGCGGAGCCCACGTAATCATCGCCGCCGGCGCCGCGAATGATGTCATCGCCGGGCCCGAAGAACAGGCTCTGGTCGGAGTTGTCGCCCAGTACGTTGTCCACGTCCGGCGCACCGCCGGGCTCCAGCTCTTCTTCGCCCCGGAAGGTGCCGCTGCCGCGTACCACGATGTTGCCGGCGCCGTTGATGACCACGGTATCGCTTTTGGTGAGGTTGTTGATATCCACGATCACCACGGGCGCGTTGCCTCCGTCGCCCTGGCCAATGTTCACAGCCAGGCGCTGGTCGCCGGTGGGCCCGGCCACCGAGCGGCCGGCGGTCAGGGTGACAATGTCGGTGTCGACGCCGTTCTCGTTACCCAGGCCGTTGAGGAAATCGTTGGTTTCCTGTTCACCGGCTTGGGCGTTGCGGTCGGCGGCCAGTAGCTGGCGCACGTTGTCCCGGTTGCCGGTCTGGTGGCTGGCTTCCAGGCCGATGTCTTCCGAGACGCTGGCGCGTACACGCTGGCCAACAGGCACGTCCACATCGCCTGTGGTGGGGTCCTCATCCACGCGCCCGTTGAGCGTGGGCTCAATGGACAGACGGGTAGCGGCATTGCCTGTGCTCGGGTCGGTGGTTTCTTCCACGGTGGCCGGCGCGCCGTCGATGGTCTGCTCTGGCTCGGGCGGTGGTGGCGGCAAGCGCACCGCCAGTTCCACCGTGCCGGTTGCCGTGCCAGCCCCGTCTTCACCGCCGTCGGCCAGGGTGACTTTGAAACCGAAATCCCCGGCGACATTGCTGGCGGTGTAGGTGACCCGCCCGTCGTTGATGTCCTGCTGTGTGAAGGTGTCGTTCACGGCCAGCGCGTTGCCATCGAGCGCCAGAGTGCCGGTGGCGGGCAGAGTGTTCAGGGTGTAGGTGAGCCCGTTGCCCTGGTCGTCCGGGTCGCCCTCGTTGAGGTGCTGCTCGGTCAGGGTAAGAGTCTGGCCGGTTTGCAGGCCAGGCTGGGTGTCGGTAATGAGCGTTGGGGCATCGTTGACGGGATTCACGGTCAGGTTAAAGGTGCCGTTAACCGGTGCTACACCATCTTCCCCGCCATCGGCGAGGGTAAACTCAATGGCATCGGCGGTGGTTTCGGTGCCGTCGTGCTGATAGGCCACCAGGCCATTGTCGATGTCCTGCTGGGTGAAAGTGCCACCGGCAGTCAGCGCGGTGCCGTCCAGTGAAACTGTGCCATGAGCCGGGGCCGTGGTAAGGGTGTAGGTGAGCTCACTGGCGGTGTCGTCGGGGTCGATGGCACTGAGCATGGTGTTGTTGAGGATGCTCTGGCTGCCTTCGTCCACGGTGGTGCCGGTGTTGGTGGCCACTGCGGGGGCATCGTTGAGGGGCGTGACATCGATCGTGACCGTCGAGATCCCGGAGGTTGCGGTGTCAGTCGCCGAATCGGTCATCTGTACGGTGACCGCCCGATTTTGTGGAGATGGGTCCACGGTGTTGGTGTTTTCGTAGGCGATGTTGCGAAGCAGGGCTTCAGCTCCGCCGCCGGCGCCGCTGGTGGCATTGCTTGTCAGGGTAAGCTTCAACGGGCTGCCGTTGGTGCCCCCGCTGACATCCGCAATCTTGACGGCTGCGGTGCCGGTGTTGTCGTCATGATCCCAGAAGACCTCCGAGCCCGAGACCGTCAGGCGGCCGTCTGCGCTGTCAGCAATCTTTAGAATGTCTTCACTGTCCACGCCGTTGCTGGTGATTGTGGCGGTCAGGGTGCCCGTCGCGAAATCCGCGCTGTCTGCATCGGTTACGGAGGCATTGCCGTCAGCGTCCAGCGGCACGGCGGAGCCGTCTTCAGTGAAAGTCACCGTCCCACCGTCCAGGCCGGAGAGCACCGGCGGGTTGGGCTGGACGGTGATGGCGAAGGTTGCAGTGGTATCGGCATCGCCACCATTGTTGGTCGCATCGCCGTCGTTGACGGTCAGCTGGAAGGTCCGTTCGCCCAACCCGCTGGGTGCCGAGTACGTGAGATTTTGTACCAGTGTGTCGACCCGCGCCGGCGTGGCGCTGGCGTTAAAGTCGATTTCGAGGTCGCTCCCGGCCTGTCCGGTGTTGGTGGCATGGACCGTGCCGATGGCGACCCCGCCGACCGACACGGTTTCACCCGCCGCGAGCGCGCTGTCGCCATTGGACCAGACGCTGGTGCCGTCCACGCCCCACGAGCCGTTGGCGGTGCCGAGGGTTTGAGAGACAACCAGCGATCCCCCATCGAAATCCGGCGAGTCGACATCGCCAATCGCCGCGTCGGCCATCAGGCTCAGTGCCTGCGCACCGGCTCCGGCAGTAATGTCGGAGGTGTCGCCTTCCACGCCGTCAATGGTGGGCGCGGTATTGACCGAGGTGGCGACCACCGAGGTGGTGTTGTTGGTCACCGGGTCGGTGGTGCCGTCGGCGTCTTCCACGCTCAGGGTGAAGGTGGTGGTTTCTGTCTGGTCTGGCGCCACGCGGTTGGCTTCCGGGGCAAACACCAGCCCTCGCAGCGCGGCCTGCGCCGCCGGGGCCGTGCCGGAGAAGGTGTAACTGCCGCCGCCGGCATCGGTAAAGCCATTCAGGGTGGTGAAGCTGCCTTTGGCCGCGTCGTCTAGGCTGACGGTGACCGTCACGTTCTCGCCGTCGGGTTCGGTCAGCGTTGCGGCGCTGAATGGCTGGATGGTGCCGGTGTCCAGTACCCCCTGTCCGGCGGAGACGCCGCCGATCTCTGGCTGGTCATCGGCTGGATTGACGGTCACCGTGGCCGTCACCGCCGAACCGACGTTGCCATCCGAGTCATGGGCAACAAAGGCGATGGTGCGCGGCGTGGTGTCAGGCGTGTCGGAGGTGTTGTTGAATTGGGCCTCTTTCATCAACGCCAGATAGTCGGCTTTGGGGGCGTTGCCAGACAGCATGATCTGGCTGTTGGAAGCGTAGATGATGAAGATGCCGTCGACCACCTCACCCGAACTGCGCCCCGACAACGTGATGGCGTCGTCGGCCTGGGCGTTGGCAAGGGTAATCACCAGCTGGTTCAGGTGGGCGTTGTCGTCGGCGATGCTGGCATCGTCATCAACCAGGGAGACCGGCCCGCCGTCTTCGGTAAAGCTGGCGTTCAGGCCGCCATTGGTGCCGCCGGTTGAGTTGTCACCGTCCAGATCAATGTCTGGAGCGGCCACAACGCTGACCACGGTGGCTGCGCTGGCGGAATCGGCAAGGCCGTCGTTCACGGTTGTGGTGATGGTGCGGTCGGCGGTGGTTACCGTTCCCGCATCGGCATTGGTGTTGGTGTAAGTCACGGCGGCCAGCGCCGATGCCCACTCGCTCATGGTTGCGGTTGCACCGGAGGACGTGAGCGCCAGTGTGCCGGTGCCCGTGTCGAACGACTCGGCGATGTTGCCCATGGTCGAGCCGTCATTGGTGAAGGCCAATACATCTTCACTGCTGGTGTAATTGCCCGTGACCTGAACCGTGGCACTGGCGAGTGTTGTGTTGTCCACGTCGGTCAGCGATACGGCGGTGCCGGTATCGATGGCCACGCCGCTGCCGCCGATGGCGAAGGTGGTGGTGTCGCCGTCCAGGTTGTTGATGGCGGGCGCGTCGTTGACCGGGCTGACCGAAATCGTACGGGCCAGGTTCGGGTTCACCGTTTCAACGCCGCCACCACTCGTGCCGCCGGTGTCGGTGATGTCGGTCAGGGTAAACACCCGGTCGTCGCCCGTCGGGTTTTCACTGGTGTTCTTGTATTGGATGCCATCGATGAAGCTGACGGCACCTGCCCCGGACAAAGGTGTGCCGAAGGTAACGGTGACGGTTCCCCCGGCGATACTGACAGTATGGCCGCTGACCGAGCCGCCGGCACCGTTGAGAGGGAAGTCCAGACCGGCAAGCATCAGTACGTCATCGGCGCCGTCCACCGCTCCGGTGAAGGTGAAAGAGAACGATTCAATATTCTGTCCGCTTTCCACGGCGTCGATGGTGTCAAGGTCGAACAGAGGCACCGGCGAATCGCCTTCGGTGAAGCCGCCCGAGGGCTGGGTGCTGTTGGGGGTGACCGTGGGGGCATCGTTCACGGCGGTGATGGAGACGGTGGTCGAGCCCGTGGCAGTCTTGTTGCCGCCGCTGCCCTGGGCGCCGGTGTTGCCGTCGCTGAAGGCCCAGTCCAGTTGCACCGGCCCTGCCGGGTCGTCTGAAGTGTTGGCATAGGTAATGGAGCGAAGGACTTCGTTCACCCTGGCCGTGTCTGCGGAGGCGTTGAAGGTCAACATCAGGGTGCCGCCGGAGTTGGTGGTCACCGCGCCGATGGTTTCGCCATTGAGAATTAGGGCACCGCTTTCTGTCAGTGATGCCAGGCTGCCGCTGTTGGCAAAGCTGTCGGTCGTGCTGGCCCCGCCATTGCGGGCGATTGTCAGGGTGGCGCCGTCGAAGTTGGCGGCATCCAGCTCGGCGTCCGAGATTGCGACATCGGCGTCGAGCTGCACGGCAGTACCGCCCTCGGTGTAGGTGGGTGTGCCGTCGAGGTTGCTGAACACTGGTGCGTCGTTCACGGCATTCACGGTGATGGCAACGGTATCGTTGTCCGTCAGCGTGCCGTCGGAGGTGCTGATGGTCAGGGTGTCGCTGCCGCTCCAGTCTGCGTCGGGAGAGTAGGTTACCGTGGCCAGCGCGGCGTTCACCTGTGCTACGGTGCCCGAGACAGAGACGGACGCAGAGCCGTCGTTGGTGATGGTCGCACCGCCACCGGTGGTCATCGCCAGGGTGCCGTTATTCACGCCCAGTGTGGTGGTGATGGTGTCGCCGGTATCGGGGTCTGCGACCTGAATCTGGTTACCGTTGGCTGAGGAGAAGACCACGCCCGTGTCCTCGTTGACGGCCTGGGCACCGGACACCGTATTTGTCGGTGCGTCGTTCTGAGCGGTGACGTTCAGCGTCATTGTATAGGTGCTGTCGCTGTCGACTGTGCCGTCATTCACCCGGAAGGTGAGTATGCTGTCGTTTTCGTTGTCGGTACCCGGCGTCCAGACCAGGTTGCCGGCGTCGAGGTCGGCCTTGCTGATCAGATCGCCCGCGTTCACCGCCGAGCCGCCAACCGCCAGGTTGCCGTGGCCCGGCAGCGTGACGATTCGCACGCCTGCGATGGGGTCGCCGTCGGCATCCGAGTAATTGAAATCACTGGTGGTGAAGGTGTGTGACGTGTCTTCGTTGGTGGTTGCTGAACCGTCAGAGGCGGTGGGGGCGTCGTTGGGAACGATTGCGGGGCCTACGTCGATGTCGTCCAGATCAATGCTTATATCGCCACCGGTTTGGCCAACGAACTCAATCTCATCGATATAATCCCAGCCGGTGAAGGTAAGGGTGCCGTACCAGGTCCCGGAAAAGGAGACGCCCCCATCACTTGAGTTAGTTGCCAAAGAAATCTTAGATGTTTCAACGATGTTGCCGTTGTGCTTGCCGGTGATGGTAAGTGTTTCCTCGCCATCGACAAAGGCAATTTCCATGCTATTCAGTGCGAACTCAATGCCATCGCTGTCCGAGAAGCCGGAAGTATTAGTGTTTGACGTTTCATTAGAATTGAATCGCAATACAAGGTCGTTCGAACCCTCTGAAATCGAGCTTCCATAGTTGAACGTGTCATCAACTATGGCGATATTATTGCTACCATCTCCGGTAAACGTAAAATCCCCATATGTTTTGGTCGCTTGGCCAGTCTGGCCAAGTGGCTGGCTATCAAAATTCAGGTCGGAGGCAAGCACATGGTTGTAGTGCGCCTGGCCCGTCCAGGTGATCTCACTACTCTCAAGGACCCCTGCCTGTTTCTCCAGTTGCCAGTCGCCGCCCAGCGGCATGGCACCGGTAGGGTCATCGGAAGCGGCTACGTCGGCGTCGGTGGCACGAGCCAGCGCGGTGATAAAAGCATTGCCCTTGGTGCCGGCACCAACATTGCAGCCGTATAGGAGAATGTCGCCCTGATCTTCCAGTTTTGTGCCGATTCGTTCCAGCGCGGCCGCTGATGCCTGCAGCGCCTTTTCATCGATGGTCTGCCCGCCGAGCCTTAATTCACCGCTACTGCCATGGGATAAAATGTGGATGGCACTCGCGTTGGTGGGAGAATGGTCCAGTACTTCGGCAATTTGCGATAGTGGATCCTTACCGGCTTCAATCACCGTTACCACGGTATTGGGAGAAACGTTTGCTGCTATGTGCCGATAATCAGGAACAGCAGAATCGATGAAAAGATATTGCGGGCGATCAGGGGCTACGCTTTGTGAGCTCATAATGACATCCCTTCGTCAGAGCGTGTTCAGGTATTCTTGATTTCGGTTTTGTTCTTGTTTTTGGTGGCGGTTTCAGTTTCTGCTGGGGTAAACGCCGTAAAGCGCCATGATATGGTTGACGCCCAGGTACGGTTGCATGTTGTTGACGGGTCGGTGACCTCCGGTCATTCCGGTGGTGACTTCTACGCTGTCCGATGCCATGTGATTTACGCCTGAACCGCCAAAGGCGGCTGTCTCGGTATCATTGCCCCGGTATGTGGTTGATACTGGAGCGATATAGGCTTCCTGGGGATTATTGGTTGTCGGTTCTGCGCTGGCCTTTACAGTCGCGGTTGCCGAGTGGTTATGGGTTGGCAGTTGATCCACGCCAAGAGTATTTGTTTCCCAGCCTCCGCGCTCACCAGGTTGTAGTGGCGTGAGCCCCGGGCCGTTGCCGGGTTGCATGGCGACCCGGCCTTGTAGGTCGGGTAGGGCGAAACTTGTACGGCCATCTCCGCCGTAGGTTGTACCCAATATGCTAAACAGGGCGGTATTTGACGATATCACCATGATCTGGCCTGCGCAAAAAGCGTAGTTGCGTGGTGCGAAGTTGCCACCGAACAGGATGGTTTCAGCGAGCATTGGTTCCATGTTGAATTTCCTCCATTGATAAAAGTGAGCAGGCTTTGCAAGCGTGCTGTCTTTCCTGAGTGATCGGGTTTAGTTAAATTTCATGCCTGCTGATAGGTTGTATAGTTGTGCAAACCGGTAGCCGTCAAAAACGCCTTCGGCATTGCTGATGATGTCCAGTCGCAGACTTGAGTCCTTTGTTGCAACCACCAGACCATGATCTGGTGAAAGATGAATGAGGGTGCCCGCAGGCGCCTGATACGCAGGCATCTGTGAAGGAGTGGCCTGTAGCAATTGTGCATGGCCTTGGCCCATTGACAGGCGAGCACCGCCAAATTGGGGATTTCCGGCACGCACCTGATCACAAATCTGTTGTGCGGATGAGTGGCGCCAGTCAATCAATAAGTTCTGCTCTGTCACGCGGGGGGCTTTATGGTGTATCCCCTCGGGTTGGGGGTGCAGCTCCAGATGCTGGCTATTGGTAAGCGATTCGGTAATTCGGTCAAGCAAGCCTGGCAGCTGGTGGCAGAGTTTGCCGAATACGCTGTGGTGAGTATCCCGGGGGCTGATATCAATCGGTAGCTGTGCGACAACAGGCCCGGTGTCCCAGCCGTCGTCGACCATGTGAGCGGTCAGCATTGTTGACGCTTCGCCATTGCGTATTTGCCAGTAGATTGGGTCCGCGCCGCGGTATTCGGGCAAGGGGGAGGCATGCAGGTTCACGACGCCGTATTTTGGGGCCCGGGCAAGTGCAGCCGGGATTTTTCCGCCACAGCAGAAGGCAACGCCGAGTGTGGTTTGCCAGTCAGTCATTGCTCTGATTGCACTTTCATCGTTGTTCTGCGGGGCGTAATGCACGGCGATACCCGCCTGCCTGAACTGGGCCTCAATTTGCTGTTTTCCCTGGTTCCATTCTCCCCGTAACAACACTCCGGCCAATAGCTGCCGCTCCCGTAGCAGTTGGACCAAGGGGAACGCCGCTATGCTTGAAGTCAGTACAGTGACACTGAGTTTGTTCGCCATGCCGGGGGCCCTAAGCTACTGTGGGTAAGAACCGGGGGATGCCGGTTAGTTGGTAGTAGAATTTCAGCGTATCTCCGGGTTTTACCATTAAGTCATCCGGTTGCTGTGCAGGCGGTCTGAAGCCGATACAGACTGACATGTCAGGAAGTGGGTGGGTGATGCCGGAATCGTATTCTTGTATTTTTTCTTCACCAAACGTGGTGGCGGATACACTAATAAGTAAGGCCTGTTTCTCGATATTGTTAATATCGGTCGGGACCCTGACTTCGCCACATTCGAGCATTTCTATGCTGTTGCCCAGGGGCATGGTTTTTAGCTCTGACAGTGTTTTTCGGGTTACGCGTAATATTTCTCCCAGCCCCAATCGCTCATTTTGGATGTCCGGATTAACCAGTTCTGAGTGGGTCCGGTCACGATCTTCCCATTGGTCAACGTATTCGCGCTGCGCTACGTTCAGGAATGCCTTCACCGAGATCTCCTCCGGGATCATGATGGCGTTTGGAGCCAGAAACGGGTTGAGATAACGTGCAAAGTTTAGGTGGCCTTCCTTTGTAAGACCATGCTGCAAGGCTTCCATTACGAGTATGTCGATGGGTTGTTGCGGTTGGTATTCCAGTACATCCTGGCAGCGGATGTCAGCGATATAATCAGTTATATCGAGATCGTCGACTAGTTGCCTAAGTACTTTGACGGCGCCTGGTTGTACATCAATGAGGGTAATTTTCATTTTTTCCGGCCCGGTGCCGCGTTGCTGATAATAGCTGATCAATGGGAGGAGCAACGGTGCGAAAGGGCCGCAGGCTGGGTATACCAGGTGCAGAGAGCGTTTCGGGAGCTGAGAATTCAGAGCCTGATGAATGCCCCGAATAAAGGCTTTGACTCTGTAGATGTCTTTGATTGTGTGGATTGCATCCTTGACCGCCATAACAACGCCGGAAGCGTTGATGTAAGAGCTGTTGGCTTCTGCTTCTGTCAATGATGCGAGTTTATAGCTACTAATCAGGGATTCGCTGACGTCAGCGAAAAGGCTTGTGAGTTCGGCATGGGGCGTTTCTGGCTCATGCAGAAGTGTTTCTGTGAGGTTTTTCAGCGAACCCTTTAGCGATTTCTTGCGTTCTGTGTCTGTCGTTTTGTGCCGGCAGGCTTGCAGCTGTTCTCTGAGAGACTGGTTGAAAAGCTGCTGCAGGTTCGGGTCGACAGCAGTTGGGAGAGACTGGGGAGCTGTTTTTGTTCGGTTTTTGTCCATGAGAGGTGCTTCCTTGCGTCTCTGGTCAACTTTATTGGTTGTTTAGTGTACAGGTTTTGCCGCTGAAGGCCAAGGGGCGTCTTGAAAGACGCATGACATGAGGTTTTTATGTCTGCTCGGTTTCTGGCTGCTCTATCTTTAATTCCGGCGGTACCCAGGCCACCCCGATAAACCGCTGCTTGTTGGCATTCACGACTTCAAAGGTGCAGGCAAGATCTTTCCAGTGGTAGTTGTGGCGCACGTGGGTGTCGTCGGCGTGGGCGGCTACGGAGAAGGAGTAGCTGCCTTCGCCCAGGTTGCAGGTGAAGCGAAACCTATAAGTGTACTGTTGGCCCGGCTGGACATTCTCCAGTACTTGTTTGAGGTGATGGGTGTTGGTGCCGAAAACATCCTGGCGGAGGCGGTCTTTAATGGCATAGCCGACGACCAGTTGGTCAATGGTTTCGTGGACGGTCAACTCAACTTTTAGTTCCAGTTCCTGGCCAACGGTGGCTATTTCCACCGGCTCTCCTGTTTGGGCATCGTGCAGGGTTATGCGGTCGAGCGTGGCTTCTTCGGTGCCCGAGGTGGTTGCCACGCGCCCGTCATCCAGTGTCTGGCTTTCTACTTTGTGCTTTTTGTTGCCCTTGTTGGCCAGCATGGCGTTGTAGTAGTCCATGATGACTTCCGGCTCGCCTTCGCGGCTGATTTCGCCATTTTCCAGCAGAATGACTCTGTCGCAGATGCGCTGAATAGCACCCCTGTCGTGTGAAACAATCAGCAGTGTGGTGCCTGCTTTCTGCATTTCCCGGATTTTGTCAAAGCTTTTGTGCTGAAAGTAGGCATCGCCAACCGAGAGGGCTTCATCCACGATCAGAACTTCTGGCCGGCGAGCGGTGGCCACCGCGAAGGTGACCCGCATTTGCATGCCGCTGGAGTAGGTTCGTAGCGGGCGATCAAAGTATTCGCCCACTTCGGCAAATGCTTCTACTTCAGGTAACAGAGCTTCGGCGTCTTCTTCGCTCAGGCCCATCATGCTCAGGCCGTGACGGGCGTTTTCGCGGCCGGTAAATTCGCCATTGAAGCCCATACCCAGTTCGAGTATGGCTCTTACTTCCCCAAACAGTTCGATCTTTCCCTCGGTGGGTGCCAGGGTGCCGGCGATCATTTTCAGCAGGGTGCTCTTGCCTGCGCCGTTTTCGCCGACAAGCCCGAGTGCTTCACCGGAGTGTACCTGGAAGCTCAGGTTGTTAAGTACCCTTATGTCGGTAATGCCATGGGTTGGCAGGCCCAGCCAGCTTTTAATGCGTTGCCGGGCATTGGGGTAGCTCCGAAAGGCCTTGCTCAGGTTTTCAATGTTGATCAGTACGCTCATAGGTGATCAGCCAGTTCGTGTTTTACTCGGGTGTAAAGAACGGCGCTCAGGCCCGTGAATACAAGCGCGATACCCGCCAGCCCGGCCAGGCTGCCCAAGGAAGGGTTTGTCTGGTAGAGGATGACATCCTGAAAAGCGCCGGTCAGATGTGTGGCGGGATTCATGGCGTAGTAGATGTGGTATTCAGGCGGCAGCATGCTCAGGGCATAGACTATTGGGGTCAACCAGAACAGGAACTGTAGAACCACGGGTACGGCCTGGCCGATGTCGCGGAAGAACACATGGATAAGGCCAAGAAATAAGCCGATGGAAAGGCCAAACCACAGCGCCAGCACAATAAGGCCGGGGAGCCAGAGGTAATGCGCATCCGGCCAATGGCCGAGAAACAAAAAAACGACCAGCATCATTAAAAGAAGCGCGATGCCGTTGATGGCGGCACTGCCGAAGGCGATGGCGGGTAATAGTGCTTTAGGGAATGCGACTTTTTTAATCAGCTCGCCGTGCTCAATGAACAACCCCAGCCCGCGATTCAGTGCTTCTGTGAAGAGCGTCCAGGCCAGCATGCCGGACATCAGGTAGATGGGGTAGGCGTAGATGGTTTCCGTGGCCGGCAGCTTTGTCTGAAAGAGCTGCGAGAGAATCAGAGCATAGATGAGTACCAGCGCCAGCGGCTGGATAAGCGCCCAGAGCATGCCCAGTTTGCTGCGGGCATACCGGGCGCGAAAGTCGTGTTTGATGGTGCTTTTTACAAAAAAACGGTAGCCCCACCAGCGGCGGGCAATTTGTAGTGTGCGCGCTATCATGATCCGGTCGTTGTACCTTGTGCTAACCACTGGGTATCGGTGTGAGCTGCTTGTACCAGTTGTTGGTGTTTTCGGGCCGCTTCCGGCCACTCGTGTTGTTTGATCCAGGCGTCTCGTGCCTTGTGGAGATCGGCCAGTTGTTCGGCGTTTTCTCCGGCCCAGGTACTCTGGATTGTTTGTGTGATGGCCGCCTTGTTAAATCCGGGGATGGCCAGCGTGGCATCACGCACTTCGTCGAAAATTTGTGCGGGTGTGACCGCGACGGTTTCGCAGCAGGCCAATGCCGTGCGCACGGCACCGCTACTGGATTCCGGCGTTTCCCGGTAAGGCAAGACCAGCAAGTCGCAGTGGGCAAGCTTGTCTGCGATGGTCTGTTCGTCAAGAAAATCCGAGTGTAGTTCGGTTTGCTGTTCCAGGCCGAGCTCCCGGATGCGCTGTTCGCACTGTTCTTTATAGTCAGCGGAGGCGCTGCTTGTGGGGTGAATGCTGTTCAGCAGCATCAGGCGCGCATCGCTGGCGCTGGGGTTGCTTTTCACAAAATCGGAAAATGCCTCAACCAGCTCCGCAATACCCTTGTGAGGGAACAGGAAGCCGAAACAGCCTACAGTAAACGGTTTGTCCTGGGCTTCTTTTGCGTGGGGGCTGACGGGCAGCTGCGCAATACCCTGCGGTAGCATGGTGACGTTGTCCGTGACGCCTAGCTCCTTGAGGATGTTAACGTCTACGGGCTTGTGAACGATTACCCGGTAGAACTGATTCAGCGTTTTTGCGGCCTGTTCTTTCTGTTGTTGCAGCAGCTGCAGAAGAGGCAGGGTTGCATGTAGTGTGATGAACCGCAAATATCCCGTTTTGGTTGCAGTCGCTATTGATTTTTCCAGGCGGTGATCAAGGCTGAAGAAGCCTGGATGGTGCTGAATCCAGATGGTGTCCGGGCTTTCTGCCAGGGAGTGCAGCGGCAGATCACCTGTCTGGGGCTGCCAGCATGGATCGAGCTTTTCCAGTTGGCCGGCAAGGGGAGCCTGACTCGGCGCTGCAAGGTGTTTGGGAGCCCACACGCTTACCGGCGTATTGAGCTGCATGAGCTCCTGTGCCAGGTAGCGGCTGTATTCGGCAATACCACAGGCTTCACCCCAGGTGGTCATGATGGTGACAGGAGGGCATGTCTCGGAAACCGGGTCGGCATGGGCAAGTCGGCGCAGGCTGCCAATCAGTTTATGGCGGGCGTCGTCACTGTAAAACGTGTTGGTGACCAGGGTGCGCGTGTCGTGCATGCGAACATTACCGCTGCGCAATTGCTCAAGAACGGCGGTGCACTGGCGCTCCAAATCGTTAATGTCGGGGTTTACCCACAGAGCTCCGGGAGCGTGTACATGGCTTTGTGATGGTGCAAATCGGTAGTTAACAAACTTTACGCCGTCACCGGTCAGGAAGTCTGTGTGAGCGCCATAACCGGTGATGATCAGGGGCAGGTTGTAGCGAATAGCTTCTGCCGCCGGCAGGTTGAGCCCTTCTCCGCGTGTGGGTAGCACTACGGCATGCGCACTGCGGTAGAGCTCATCCATCTGTTCTGCGCTGTAGTCGTCAATAATAAGATGGACTCTTGGGTGCAGGTCTTCATCAACGAAGGCCTGAAGTTGCTGCTCGGTGGTGTTATGCGGGTTGGCAAAGGTTTTGACAACAAGCTCTGCGTCAAGCTGTTTTCGCAGTAGCTGGTTGAATGCCTTGAACAGGACATCGGCGCCCTTGCGCGGAAAGCAGGATGACACGTGCAGGAAGCGGTATGGCGGTTCTTTGCCGGGTTCCGGGGGGGTTGAAAGTTTGTCTTCCAGCGGCATGGGGACGAGAGCAACGGGAATTCGGCAGCCTGAGTCTATCAGGGCTTTTTTGACAAACCATGTGGCCGCCAGAACGCCGGCATATCCGCTGTTGATTTGCTGAATGGTTTGTTGGGGAATCAGGGTTTCTTCCCAGAAAAACAGCAGTACTGGTTTGCCCTGAGCGGGGTCCGGGTTCTCCACGATTGGGAAGTGATGGTAAAGCGCAACTTCGCCGGTTGCTGATTCGGTGTTAATGAGCGGTCGCAAGGCTGCGAGTTCATGCGCGGGTGCTGTGTGGATGTGAGCCGTTCTTTCACTTTCTCTGGGGACGACGGTCAGCTCTGCCTGCCCGCTTTTGAGAAAGGCCATTGCCAAAGCCCGGTTAACGCCAGCAAGACTGTATGAACCACTGAAATGTCCTTCAATGCAGATGCGGAGTTTGTTGTCCGATTTGCTCTGGTAAGTGTTGTTGGCGAAGGCCAGGTCTCGAACCAGAGCATGTTGTATCTCGGCTAGTGGCCCGGTGGGGGCGTCGTGGTTTGCCTGATCAAAAATGTCCAGGTGCTGATTGAGTGGCTGCCCGGATAATGTGAGGCCAGCTTCTTTGGCTTTTTGGGCCGCGAGATCGTTGAGCCCCACCAGTTTCAGGAGTTTGATCAGCTGCCACTGGTAGAAAACTTTTGTACGGCTTGCTTCCCTGATTTGAAGGTAACGGCTGTGCCCGCGAACGCCCGCGCGGTAGAGCGGTTGCAGAATCCGGGTGAATACAGCCAGGGAGCGTATTTTCTCATCATGTACCTGTTGTAATTGACGTACATGCTCCAGTTCAGCCGCCAGAGCGAGCTTTTCTTTTTCTAGCTTTTCGAGTTTTTCGGCGACGAGCGAGAGCTGTTCTGCTTCGTCGTGAATTTTATTCTCAAGGTGTTCCGCCGTTTCCCGATGGTGATTATCGTAGCGGTTTGTCAGTTCATCGAGTGTGATGCCGGTGTCTTTCTCGATTAACGGTGCAAGCTCGGCCTGTGCCTGTTCATTACCCGGTTTTTGGCCAACAACGGCGTAATCGGGGCTGGTTCCTTTTAAGACGGTTTCCAGCGACGGCGCTTGTTTCCGGAGGCCTCGCTCCTCGTTCAGGCGCCAGACTGTGGCGGAGCTGAAGCCGATGTATTCAGCCAGGAATTTTAGCAAAGCAGGCGGAAGTGGCTTTACATGGGTCGGATCCATGTAAAAGTAGCAGCTGCCAATGACCGGGTTTTCCGGGTTTGGTGTTTCCAGTAACACCACACCGCCAGGTTTGAGCACCCTGAACAGTTGCTCGGTCAGTTTGTTAAGGCTTTCAAACGGAATATGTTCAATAAAGTGGAATGCCGACACCAGTGCGTAATGGTTGTCGGGCGCGGTCTGAAGAAAGTCCAGAGCGTCCTGTTGATATGAGTTCAGGCTTTTGCTTTGGCAGGTGGCGTGCATATCCGGATCTGTATCAACGCCCGCCGCCTGAAACCCCGTTTTCTGCAGAGTTGTTAGCCATTCCCCCCGGCCACAGCCGAGGTCCAGTGCATTGGCTGAGGGAAAAACATCATGAAGTTTTTGGATGACTGGCTGGTAAACCTCCAGCCGCTTCGCGATTGCTTCTTCACTGCCCCTGTGGAGATCTTCGAAGCTACGATAAAAACCTGTGCTCATGAATTGCCTGCATTGAAAATAGGGTGCTGTATTTTGAAAGCCGGTCATGATAGCACTGTTCAGCGGGGGCCGTAAGTATGGCCGGTGCCGGGAAATGCCGGCGCTGTGGTATGATCTTCGGCCTTTCTTGCCTGTCTGACATGGGCGCTTCGCAACTTTTAGGGTGACTATTTTGGACATTCTGATCCGGTTGGATTCACTGGCGGCGCCCAGAACCGGAATTGGCTACTACACCGAGCATTTGACCCGTGCGCTGCTGGACATGCCAGAGGTTAACGTGTCTGGAATCTTTGGGCGCCGGCTTATCAGCCAGCGAGAGGCCCTGCGGGAGTTGTTGGCAGAGCCGAGCGAATCGGTTGCCGGTGGTTCGGCCCGAATTCTCGGTAAAATCCGGCCCTGGGTCAGGGCGGTTCCGGGTGTTTACCCTCTGCGTAAGTGGGTGTGTGACAAGCAGGCTACCAGGTCGGCGGAGTCAATCGGCGGTATGGCTTTGTATCATGAGCCGAATTTCATTCCCTTTCCGTTTTCCGGTCAGACGGTTTTGACGGTGCATGACCTCTCACACTTGCGATACCCCCAATTTCATCCTGCCGAAAGAGTACGGTTTCTTAATCGTTATTTGCCGAGCGCAATTGAGCGTGCTTCTGCGATTATTACGGTGAGCCGGTTTACTGCCGACGAGGTTGTCAGGTTTTTTCCTGATGCCGCGGGTAAGGTGGTGCCGGTGCACCTGGGCGTGGAGGGCTCATTGGTTATGCAGGATGAGCCCCAGGCCATAGGTACGCTGAACCAATATGGCCTGCCTTATAAAGGTTATCTTTTGTCAGTGGCCACCATGGAGCCTCGTAAAAATCTGGCCGGGCTGGTTCGAGCCTATTGGCGGTTGCCTGCTTCGCTTCAGGAACGCTGGCCACTGGTATTGGTTGGCGGTGGCGGGTGGAAGAATGGAGAACTGACGTCGCTGCTGGCGGAGAATTCGGGTGCCGGCACTGTCCGTGTATTGGGACGTGTGCCAAGGGGGCATTTGGCGGGTCTGCTCTCGGGGGCTCGTTTGTTTGCGTATCCTTCGTTCTATGAGGGATTCGGCTTGCCCATTGCCGAGGCACGTGCCTGTGGTACGCCGGTTCTAACAACGAATTATGGTGCCATGGCCGAGGTGGCGGGAGATCAGGCGGCATTGGTCAACCCTGACGAATTGGCAGATGGGTTGAAGAAGGCACTTTGTGACATGCCTGAAACGGTAGAGCCTTTTCGGTACTCGTGGCAGGATACCGCTAGAGAGACGGTTAATGTTTACAGTCAGGTTTTGGGCTGAAGTTCCCGGGGAGCGGCGCTATGAGTAGTTATATTGGTGGTGGGTCGGTTGATTTTCCGTATTCCTCGGTGACTTACATTGAGGCAAGGTATGCAGATGGCAGCCGGGTTTCCGGCTCTGGCGTGCTGGTAGGCAAGAATGATGTGCTCACTGCCGCTCACCTGGTGTATGACCCGATAACCGATAGCCTGGCTGAGCAGATAACGGTGTACCCGGGCCGTGATGGCAGCAGCGTTCCTTTTGGTTCCTTCGAAGCAGCGTTTGTTCAATCTTACAAGGTGAGATCAGACAGTGAGGGCAGGTTGTTTCAGTCTGATAGCGAGGATGATATCGCGTTGATTGCCCTGGATCAGCCGGTGGGGGACTATCTTCAGTGGTTTGACGTGGGTGCTTTGACATCCGGTGGCCCAGGACGGTTAACCGGATATCCCGGTGCTTACAGTGATGCAACCGGGCCACGGTTGATGGAAGATCTTGGATATGTATCCCCGGACCCAAATTACGATTTGCTGAGAATCGATAATTTGGAAGTAAGCCCGGGAAGCAGTGGCGGGCCGGTTTGGTTTGCCAGCGGTAATGCGCCGGTGGTGGCGGGTACGGTTTCAACGGGAAGTTGGGCGGCTGAGCTTGAACCCCACTCAGCCACGCTGGACCAATGGATTGCCAGTAACGATGAGTACATTACGGTACCTGCCCCGGAGGTAGACGCTTTGCCCGGGAGTGTTGTTCGGTTGTACTCCGGTCTTTTGCAGCGTGATCCGGATCAGCAGGGTTTTGAATACTGGCTGGAGACGGGAGAGCGGTCGTCTTTGGTGGATGTCGCGTTTAGTTTTTTAATAAGTGATGAGGCTGGGGTCAGTTCGGATATTGGTGATGACGAGTTTCTGGTGGACTACCTGTACAACACCGTGCTGGACCGAAAGCCGGATGCCTCCGGCCGCGCCTACTGGCTGGGAGAGCTGGAAAGCGATCAGCTCAGCACCGGCGAACTGGTGTTGTATTTTACCGATTCGGCTGAATATCGAAGCCGCGTAGACGACCAGGTAGAAAACTACTTGACGAGTAGTGGGGCTGAAAGTTCGGTGAGTTTGGCTGGTTTATCGGATGCGGAAATGACTGACCTGGAAGGAAACAGCTGGCTTTGAGGGTCCTGCATTTTTATCGCACTTACCTGCCGGAATCTTACGGAGGTGTTGAAGAGGCGATTCGCCAAACGTGTCTTGCAACCAGTAGACAGGGGGTCGAGAACCGTGTTTTGACGCTGGCTCGAGTGCGTTCGGTCCAAACACTGGAGCGCCCGGAAGCCAGTGTTATTCAGGCTCCGTTGCAATGGGACCCGGCATCCTGTTCGATGGGGCTGTCGTTGTTTCGTCTTTATGTTGAACACGCCCGTTGGGCGGATGTAGTGCATGTGCACTACCCCTGGCCGTTTGCTGATCTTGTGCATGTTTTGTCGCGGGTGAGACGGCCAGTTGTCATGACTTATCACTCGGATATTGTTCGTCAGAGTTCTCTGGAGCGTTTGTACGCGCCTCTGCGCCGGCTTTTTTTTAGGCAGTTGGACGTAGTCGTAGCCACATCACCGAATTATCTGGAATCAAGTGCTTTTCTACAGCATTACCGTGATAAAACCACGGCTATCCCGCTGGGGTTGTCTCCTGAAAGTTATGCCTCTCCTTCTGACGCGTCCCGTCAATATGTGATGGAGCGGTTTGGGGCGGGTTTCTTTCTGTTTGTTGGCGTGTTGCGCTATTACAAGGGGCTGGACACGCTTTTGGAGGCGGCGAGAGAGACGGGCCTGCCGGTGGTTATTGCCGGTACCGGGCCAGAGCATGAAAGGCTTTGGCAGCGCTCACAGGCCATGGGCCTTGATAACGTGCTGTTTGCCGGTTTTGTTTCTGATGAAATCAAGGCGGCTTTGTTTGAAGCGGCCAGGGCAGTGGTGTTTCCTTCTTCGCTGCGTTCGGAAGCTTTTGGAGTGACTTTGCTCGAGGGATTGATGCATGGAAAGCCGTTAATCAGCTGCGAGATCGGGACCGGCACTTCTTATGTGAATCAGCATGGCGAAACGGGGCTGGTTTTACCTCCGGCAGATACGCCCGCGCTGGCTCATGCCATGCAAACATTGGCAGCAGATGATGACATGGCGGCAGACATGGGCAGTAAGGGCCGTGAGCGCCTTCAACGGCTGTTTTCGGGTGACGCAGTCGGTTCTGCTTATATGGCCTTATACAGAAAGCTTGAAGCCGGTGGTAGCTGACTGGCTCCTGCCTGTTAGCTAACCGGTTTCCCCTGCTTGCCCAGCCGCTCCATGCAATGCCGTAGCAAATCGCTTACCGCTGATGGCGTTTCTGCCTCGCAGTAACAACGTAGTTCAGGGGCATTGCCAGACGGTCTGACGTGCACTATCCGGCCATCGGCGAGCGTGGCTCGCAGGCCGTCTGTGGTGTCAATGGAATGTATCGGGGTTGGGAGATCCAGGCTTTTTTGCATGGCTTCCGGCTGCTCCTTCCATTGCCGTATGAGCGCCTGGCTTTGTTCGGTGGCAAAGTCTTTTAGCCTGTCGCTGTCGGTATAGCGCTCTGGCAGGTTGCTGATCAGGGCGGAGACAGGGCGTTTGTTCTGGTTGGCTTTGGCCAGAACAACCAGGGCGGGCAAAATGGCGTCTCGCGTGGGCAGCGGCTGCAGCGCGGCTCCCGGAGCGTTTAGCGCAGACCCCAGAAGAAAGCCGCCGTTTGCCTCAAACCCTGCAATGCTCTGATGTGTGCCAGCGAGTTCCGCCATGGCTTCGATTACAAAAGGTGAGCCGATTCTGGTGCGCTTGATTTCTTTGAAGCTATCACTGCGTTCGATGGCCGTGTTGCAGCTGACTGGTACGGCCAGTGCTTCGATGCCCAGCGCCTGAGCGCACAACAGCCCGAGAATGTCGCCTCTGAGCCACTGGCCGCTTTCATCGGCAAGGAGAGGGCGGTCACCGTCGCCGTCGGTGGAGAAGATGGCGTGCAGATTGTGCTCTTCTGCCCAGGCCCGGCCACGGGCTTTGTCGTCCTGGGTGACGGCTTCTGTGTCGATGGGCACAAATTCTTCGGTGCGGCCCAACGGGATTACAGTGGCGCCCAGTTGTTCCAGAATATGAGTGTTTGTGTCGCGCCCTGCAGCCGAATGCTGGTAAACGCCTATGCGCATGCCGGCGAGGGTGTGGGCCGGATATAGGTGTGTGTAGCGGTTTATGTAGCGTTGAGTGGCTTGCGGTGATTCTGCCGGCAATTCGGCTGTGTAGGCGGGAAGCTGCGCGGTTGAAGCGGCAATGCTTTGCTCGTCTGCTTTGCTGATTTCGCCATCAGGCCGGTAAAATTTGATGCCGTTTCTGTCGAAGGGGATGTGGCTGCCGGTGATCATAATGGCCGGTATGTGCTCGGCCATGGCATGCAGAGCCAATGCAGGTGTTGGCAGTACGCCAAAGTATTCTGCCTCGAGGCCCAGTGCTTTGGCGGCTCCGGCGCAGGCTGCTGCCATCTGGGGGCTGCTGGGGCGCCTGTCGATACCGATGGCCACTTTCGTAAACCGGAACTGATGCTTAAGACCTTGCAGGAATGCTGTGGCGAACGCTGCACAAACCTCATCCGAGAACTGCTCGACCAGCCCCCGGGCGCCGCTGGTGCCAAATGTTATGTCGCTGTCGGCAATGAGATGGCCTGCTGTCTGGGCTGTGATTGGCACGTTTGGCCTCCGGTTTCGTGAAAAGCCGTTAGGTTAAGTCTACGGTAAGTATCAGATCAAGGCGTGAGTGGGTGTTTATGATAAAGCGACGGTGGTTGATCGTGTGTTGTGCGGCTGCGCTTGCCAGCAGTGCTCAAACCGCTTGGGCGGGGGTAGAAGCTGAAGTCGGTCTGGTGGCCGGGTATTTTGATTACCAGGAACGGTCATCATCCGGTGGCCGCCTGAATACCGAGCAGGGAATGTTGCCGGGCGTGTCGCTTGAACTTTCGCAGCCCTTTGGCGAGCACGGTTGGATAGCGTTGTCGGGCGATTGGTATTCCGGCGAGGTGCAATACGATGGGCAGACACAGGCAGGGCGTTCTTTGCATACACAGACGGATACCCGGTTGCTTGTGACGGATCTGACCATCGCGGGACCTGGCCTGGAAGCCTACGGCATGACGATCTCCCCGCTTGCCCGGGCCGGATACCGCCAATGGCAACGGGATATTCTGCCTACCTCGTTCTCTACCGGGCTTGAGGAGCGATATCGCTGGTATGAGTTGGGAGTTGGTGTCTCTGCCTGTAAAGGGTTGGTGAATTCTTCTGCTGGTCGCTGGTGTGGGGAACTGTGGGCGCTGCACGGAGCGGATGGTCGTGTTGAGGTTAATCTGCGGGAAATTGACGCGGGCCAGCCGGAGCTGCGATTGGGCTCCAGGCCCGGTGGGCGTATGAGGCTATCTGGGCAGTTGGGATCGGTAACGGTCCGGCTGTTTGCTCATTTCTGGAAATTCGGCAGTAGCGGTGAGCAAGCCGTTGATAGGCCGGGAGGGCGGTTATTGGTGGAGGAGCCGGCCAGCCGTAGCTGGCTGGCCGGATTGGGGCTAGGCGTTCGTTTTTGATTTTAGTAACTGAAAGTGTAGCCCACGCCCTGGTAGGTCACTGTGTAGGTGCTGCAACCAGAGAAGTTGACGGTCACAACGTTGCTGCCAGTGCTGTCGGTTATGCGAATGCTGCCAGTTGAAAAACCGTAACCGTTCTCACAGAGGGTCAGGTTGCTGGCCTGGTAATCTACATAACCCATTTCCTGGTCGTAGACCCGCCCGCTGACGTTATACGTGCCATTGCTCTGGCTGACGGTTGTGTTTTCCGAGCGATATTGCCGGCCGTTTTTGCCCTCGTAATCGCTGACAAGGCTGCAAGCGCTATAATTGTCTCCATTACAGCGATAGGTGCCTTTAGCCCGGCTGGTCTGGCCCTGGTAGCTGGAGGTGTAGTCAAAGCGATAGCCCCACTCCGAATCTCTGTTATCCCAGCCAAAGAAGTCAATATAACCATCAATGACATAGGGTTGGTTCTGGTAGGCCTGGCTGCAGTAATTGTTGTAATCGATTGTGTAGTCGCTAAAGTCTTCGTTGTAGTCGTGAATTCAGATAATAACTGCAGCACTTTGGCGTAACCAGGTAGAGGCGGGAGGGCCGTCGCCGGTACCCTCACGGGCTTTACCGACCAAAGTGAAGCAGTGATGAAGTACCGACAACTGACCCAA
>JABXHG010000080.1 GCA_013393545.1 Alteromonadaceae bacterium
GGCAAGTTTCAGTCGAGACGAACTACCCGGTCGAACGCCGCATTACCATTCAAGTGCCGGCTGCCGAAATCGACGAGGCCGTCAGCGCTCGCCTGAAAGACACTGCGAAAAACGTGCGACTGGACGGCTTCCGTCCGGGCCGGGTGCCCATGACCGTAGTCCAGAAGCGCTATGGTCAGAGCGTTCGCAATGACGTGGTGGGCGAAGTCATGCGCGAACGTTATGTTCGTGCAATCACCGATGAGTCCTTGAATCCGGCGGGCTATCCGTCTATTGACGCCAGCGTCAACGAAGCCGGCAAGGATCTCGAATTCGTCGCCGTCATGGAGATTTACCCCGAAGTGGAGCTGGCTTCCATTGACGGCACCAGCGTGGAGCGTCCGGTTGTGGACGTGACCGATGCAGACGTTGAAGAAATGATTGAAACCCTGCGCAAGCAAAATGCTGATTGGCAGGAAGTCGAGCGTGCCGCGAACGAAGGAGATCAGGTCAAGATCGATTTCCAGGGCTACATCGATGATGAGCCATTTGAAGGCGGCAGCGCAGAAGGGCACGAGCTGGTACTCGGTTCCAACAGCTTCATTCCCGGGTTTGAAGGCCAGCTTGAAGGCGCCAAAGCCGGTGAAGACAAGACCATTAGCGTCACCTTCCCCGAAGATTACCAGGCGGAACAGCTGGCGGGCAAGGAAGCCACTTTCAAGGTCAAGGTCCACCAGGTCAGCACCCAGGTGCTGCCTGAAATCGGCGCTGCCTTTATCGAACAATTTGGCGTGGAAGGCGGAAATGAAGCCGAGTTCCGCGCGGAAGTGAAGAAAAACATGAACCGCGAAGCTGCCCAGGCGGTGGACAACCGCGTCAAGCAGCAGGTGCTGGATGCGCTCAAGGCGGCCAACGACATTTCCGTACCGAGCGCCCTGGTTCAGCAGGAAACCGACGGCATGAAGCGTCAGGCCGCACAGCAGTTTGGCCTTGGTGAAGACTTTGATGTCAGCCAGCTGCCCAACGAGCTGTTTGAAGAACAGGCCAAAGGGCGTGTTCAGGTTGGTCTACTGCTTGCAGAAGTCATCAAGCAAAACGAGCTCGAGGCCAGCGATGATGAGATCAAGGCCAAGGTAGAAGAGCTTGCCGGTCAGTATCAGGATCCGCAGGAAGTCGTTGACTACTACATGGGCAACGAACAGCTGAAAACCCAGGTGAAATCTGCCATTCTGGAAGAGAAGGCGGTCGCCCAGCTGCTCGAGCAAACCCAGGTAGCCGAAGTCGAAATGACCTACCAGCAGGCGCTCGCCGCCGCACAGCAGCAGGCTGAGCAAGGCGAGGAAGAAAATGCGGATGAGCAGGCAAGCGCCTGATATCGGTTTTCAATACGTGGCGCGCCGCGAACATGGCGCGCCTTTTCCCTGACCGGACGCAAGGAATCACCCGAATGAGTGAGTTGGATATTCAAAACGCCGGCGGTTTAGTGCCCATGGTGGTTGAACAAAGCGCCAAAGGGGAAAGATCCTACGATATTTATTCACGCCTGTTGAAAGAGCGCGTGATTTTTCTGGTGGGACCGGTAGAAGACTATACGGCCAACCTGATCGTGGCGCAGCTGCTGTTTCTCGAGTCGGAAAATCCTGATAAAGACATTCATCTTTTTATATAATGCCTGAAAAACTGTCACATTACTGGATTTTTTTATCTTTACTTTGGAGTAGTTGATTTAATTCATTCTCATCAATGTCCGCACCTTCTGAATTAACAAAAATTAGGAAATTACTCAATGTATCTTTATCATCAAACCAGCTATTGTCTACATCAGAAAGCTGAGAAAAATCCGTCGCAATTCTATCATAATTTTCTTCCGGTATGACCCAGACATTTATACGTA
>JABXHG010000799.1 GCA_013393545.1 Alteromonadaceae bacterium
CCGACTCCCTGCCCAAGGTTGCCATACCCGGCCATGCCTACTCGTATCTGATCTGCCATGCTGGTTTACCCTATTCCGCTCAAAAATATACGCAGCTCATTATACCGCTGAATGCTGGCCTGATTAAACCAAAGAATGGTGACGGTGAGCTTTGTGCTCGTCAAGCATTTAAAATCATTAGACCCTCTATACGTTTCTGGTTAAGCTCAAACCGAGAGCACGTTTCAACATGTAACGCAGGGAAACGACTATGACTGACAAGCCCAAACTAACAACGGTTTCCGGGTGCCCGGTAGCCAACAACCAGGACAGTCTGACGGCTGGCCCCCGTGGTCCGATGTTATTGCAGGATGCATGGTTCCTGGAAAAACTCGCCCATTTTGATCGCGAAGTCATTCCCGAACGCCGCATGCATGCCAAAGGCTCCGGTGCATTCGGTAGCTTCACCGTAACTCACGACATCACGCAGTACACCAAAGCGTCCCTGTTTTCCGAAGTAGGCAAGCAAACGGATATGTTTGTCCGCTTTTCAACCGTGGCAGGTGAGCGTGGGGCAGCGGATGCTGAACGCGATATCCGTGGCTTCGCGATGCGATTTTATACCGAACAGGGTAACTGGGACCTTGTAGGCAATAACACGCCGGTATTCTTTTTCCGTGACCCTCTGAAATTCCCTGACCTTAACCATGCGGTCAAGCGCGATCCACGTACAAACATGCGCAGCCCAACGAACAACTGGGACTTCTGGTCGAGTCTGCCCGAGGCATTACACCAGGTCACAATCGTGATGAGTGACCGGGGTATTCCTGCGTCTTATCGACACATGCATGGTTTCGGTTCGCATACATTCAGCTTTATCAATGCCGATAACGAGCGCTTCTGGGTCAAGTTCCACTTTAAAACACAGCAGGGCATCAAAAACCTGACAGATCAGGAAGCGGAAGATCTGGTCGGCAAAGACCGTGAGAGCTCTCAGCGTGATCTGTATGAGGCCATCGAGGGCTGTGACTTCCCGCGCTGTACTATTCATGTCCA
>JABXHG010000800.1 GCA_013393545.1 Alteromonadaceae bacterium
TCGCGGTGACCATCGGTGTTTTCATCGTTGGTGCCTCGATCGCCGAGGGTGGTGGTTTCTTGAGGGACCGCACCCTCGGAAGCGCTGGCTGGAACGCCAGCGAAAGCGATCGCGCCAGTTAGCGCGGCTGCGGCCAAGGTTGTGCCAAGACGCTTCATGCTGTTACTCCTAGATTGGTTTTGCGAATGTGCGTGGATTGAGATCCATGAAGACCCCACACGCACTATCAGAAACAATAGCAACATGATTAAAACGAGTCGCACAGCGACACGCCAGTCACATTTAAAACATCTTTAACATCTTTAACATTTCTCTAAATGGCATCAACCACTCGTGAATATTGCCAACCCACAACAGCGTTTTTTACAGCTGCTTGCAGCAGGTTTGGCGGTTGGATGCAGCTAATAGTCAGCAGCCTGCCTGGTGTGGCGGACGTGCCCCAAATTTCTGCAGATTGCGACAGGCCGGATTTTTCTGGCTCGTGTAAGTCCGTTGCTTCATAAACCAGCCAAACGTCACCAGATTCTTCAGTCCGGATAAAAAGCTCATCACCCACGGCGACCTGGTGTTCATCGGCTGTGCCGTCGTAAAGGTCATTGAATACGGCGGGCACGCCGGCGCCGGTGTGGCCTGCGATGACCACGATGTCAGAAGCATCGGTTCCGGGCTGTGAGTAGGGCCGGTCATCCGAGGTATACGTGCAGGCTTCTGACATGGTGTCTGGGTCGATGGCGCCATCAGTCACTGCGCAGTTTTCAGCTTCAAAGTCCGCCCGCAAGCCGATT
The DNA here is from genome assembly GCA_013393545.1 of Alteromonadaceae bacterium. The sequence continues at coordinate 786 of JABXHG010000800.1, forward strand.
GAGGGAATATACATTTCCATTGGCCGCGACGGCTTTACCGTGACATCAAGTGGAGCAGGGGACGCGGAAGTGCTTATCGCTGCTTCCTCGCTTGCCTGATCTTCGTCACCACCGCGGGAGACTACCGTAGTGATAGCCGCGAGGATAATGACAATTAATAAAACAATCGCAATATAAAGGCGCATGCGCGGTGAGATGGCAAAGATGGCATCGACAAGC
>JABXHG010000801.1 GCA_013393545.1 Alteromonadaceae bacterium
AATAGGGTTCCTCATCAATCCGGAACTACGTAAAGTCGCACCAGCGGTTAGGTTGTACCGTCCATCGACGGTGTAATAATCAAGGCAGAAAAAGCCTTCGTTATTGCACAATTGGCGAAACCACTTGGCAACAGTGGAACGCCTGTAGCTGTCAACAAGGTTACACAAGCGTCTAGCTTCGCTTAAAATCATTCCTTCTAAAAAGGACCATACCCAGATGGATCCGACACAAAAGGTTAGACTCCGACAGGCTGTCGAGAAAGTCTCGACAGCCTGTCTATAATGGACTACGAAAACTAGACAGCGAAAAAGGAGTTGCTAAGTTAAGTCATGGGTACTCGCAGGAAGTTTTCCCCCGAGTTGAAAGCCCAAATAGTCCTGGAAATACTCAAGGAGGAAAAGTCCATCTCCCAGCTGTCTTCCGAGTATGGCATTCACCCAGTGCAGCTCAGCAAATGGAAAAGAGCGGCTGTTCAAAACTTCTCTCAACTGTTTGTCGACGACCGCAAGGGCGTCAACAAGATGAAAAAGGAATACGAAGAAACAATCAATGATCTCTACGTCGAAGTCGGAAAGCTGACGACTCAACTGTCGTGGCTCAAAAAAAAATCTGGCTACTCAGTGGACTAGGGGCGAACGTCTTGCCCTCATCGAATGGGAGAATCCCGAGCTCCCCATTACCACGCAAGCTGACCTCTTAAGCCTCAATCGATCCAGCCTCTACTACAAGCCGGTCCCTCCCTCTCCGGAGGAGATTCGCCTCAAGCACCGGATTGATGAAATCTACACCGAGTATCCGTTTTTCGGGTCAAGACGGATCACAGCTATGCTCCATCGTGAGGGAGAGAACATTCACCGCAATACGGTTCAAAAGTATATGCGGGAGATGGGACTTGCAGCCATCTATCCCGGCCCCAATCTAAGCAAGCGTAACCAGCAACATCACGTCTATCCCTATCTCTTACGGAATCTTACAGTCACCCAGCCCAACCACGTATGGGGAATCGACATCACCTACATCCGGATGCCAAAGGGATGGATGTACCTGGTTGCCATACTTGACTGGTATTCCCGCTATGTCGTGAGTTGGGAGCTGGATCAAACACTGGAGCTACCCTTTGTCATAGAAGCAGTAGAGCAGGCTTTAAAACAAGCGCTACCAACAATCATCAACAGCGATCAGGGCAGCCACTTTACCAGTGACCGTTACCTCGAAC
>JABXHG010000802.1 GCA_013393545.1 Alteromonadaceae bacterium
GTGGCAACAGATCTGACGCAAGCGGGTCAATCCCGCCAAGATCTTCATCCGGTTCTTTTGAAATCCTTCGGTTTGGAGAGCCTGTTGGGTCTCTTGTCGCAACTGTTGCAACGTAGCCATGTACAGTCTCTTCTGCTGAGGGGTTAGCTCCGAGAGTTGAACCGACTCGATCTTTTCCGGCAGTTCGGTCAGCACATCCCTTTTCATGCGGCGCAGGATGAAGGGGCGCACCCGCCGAGCTACCTCCTTTGTTGGAAGATCGCGCAGGGCTTGACGCCCGAAAAAGAGTCCAGGCATCACCACCTCCATAATGGAACCCAATTCGTCCAAACTATTTTCAATTGGAGTCCCACTCAGTGCGAACCGAGTTCGCGATGAGATGCGCCGGACGGCCTGGGCCGTTTGGGAGTGCTGATTCTTAAAAGATTGGGCTTCATCCAGGATCAGCGTTCGGAACTGATGGGCATCATACAGCTCCCGGTCCCGTCGGAGCAAAGGGTACGAAGTGATCAGCAGGTCGAAGCCGGTGAGATCTTGCAACATCTGCTCCCGTTCGGTACGGGTACCGGCGATGACGAGGGCTTTGATGTCAGGGGCAAAGCGAGCACATTCTTTCTCCCAGTTATAGATGAGAGAAGCGGGGGCCACGACGAGAGCAGGTCCGGTGCGGCCGTCAGAGTCCTCTTCCAGTTCGGAGAGGATAAAGGTCAGGGCTTGCAAGGTCTTGCCCAAGCCCATGTCATCAGCCAGGATCCCGCCAAATCGATAATGGGCCAAGGTTTTTAGCCATTGAAAACCAAACCGCTGATAATCCCGCAAAATCGGTTCCAAAGTGGCCGGGGGAGAGAACTTCAGATTCTCCGGGTCTTTGATATTGCGGATCAAGCGGCGGAATCGCTGTCCCAGTTTGATATCTGGTGCGTGCTGTTCCAAAAGTTCCTCAAGTTGCAAGGCGCGAGCGGCAGGTAACTTCAGGCGACCGTCTTTGATCTGGTGACGGCGAGCCCCCTCTTCGAGAAGAGAGCGGAGAGATTCTCCGCCTGGGGGTTCCAGAGAGACAAACGCCCCATTTTGCAA
>JABXHG010000803.1 GCA_013393545.1 Alteromonadaceae bacterium
CCATGGCTTGAGCTCAAAATCTTCACCTTCAGCTTCAATCATTGCCTGAACTTCTTCAGCTTCTTTTTCTACGTTGCTGACCACCGCAGGAACTAAGTCACGTAACATAGATTGCGCGGCTTCCGGCGTGCCAGCCATGTTGTCTGCCAGCACATAGTCACCCCAGCTATCAAAGCCCAGAAGTTTTGCTTTGTCAGCGCGCAACTTGGTTAAGCGCTGAACCATAGGACGTGTATCAGTTTCCGTATTACCAGAACCACGGTTGGCTGAGGTTTCCCAGATTTTCTGACGCAGTTCGCGGTTTTCCAAATCGGTCAAAATAGACTGACGAGTTGTGTTAGTCAGAGTAATAGCGTACTTACCTTCCATATCACGGCTCTCTGCCGCTTTAGCTAACGACGCAATTTTACTATCACTAAGTCCAGCCAGTTGTTCTTTATCATCAACAACGATGACGTTTTCGTTAGTCAGCGCCATTAAGCTTTTCTGGAATTCAGTTGTTAAACTGGATAACTCTTCGTTGATATCACGAATTTGTTGTTTCTGCTCGTCGTTCAGCTCTGCGCCAGCACGAACAAAGCCTTTGTAAGTGTCTTCCAGTAAACGCTCAGACTCAGAATCAAGATCTAAAGAGTCGCGATTATCAAATAAGCTCTTAACTCGCGCAAACAGATCTGGGTTCAGCATGATGTTGTCACGGTGAGAGGCCATCTCAGGGGCTAGCTTGCCCTGTAACTCACGAATTTCATCGCTGCTGTTAGAAGAAGACAGGTTATAGAACACAGAGCTTACACGCCCCAGAATTTCGCCTGCTTTTTCCATTTCAACAATGGTATTTTCAAAAGTAGGTTCCGCTGAATTCGTTGCAATAGCTTCAATTTTAGCCATGTTCTCTTCCATTCCGCGCTCAAATGCAGGTTCAAAATGTTTGAACTCAATAGCCTCAAAGTCCGGGGCCTGATCTTGCAGATAGACGGCCTGGAAGAAGGGGTTAGTTTCTTTTGCTTGTTGACTGCTGGCTTTTGGTGTTTCG
>JABXHG010000804.1 GCA_013393545.1 Alteromonadaceae bacterium
GTGGTGAAAAAGGTTGATGTGAACAACCTGATAGACTGGCGTTCGGGCTGGATAGAAATTAGCAATGAGAACCTCACTTACCTGATTGAGAGACTTAACCGCCACAGTTCAACGCCTATTGTGCTGGCTGATCCGAACCTAGGTTTGCGGGAGGTGGCAGGGCGCTTTCGCCTGAATGACACGGAACAAACTTTAAAGCTGTTGAGTCAGATGTATGCGTTAAACGTTGAGTATTTGCCTCAACAGATTCGTTTAACACCATGAATTATGTCATCTGAAAATGCGTAGATTTAGCTGGCTACTACTTATTTCCAGTTTAACCCTGGCCGCAGAAGGCACAAAGTTCGATGTGACTTTTGCGGCGCAACCTTTAAAAGACGCATTAACTCAGTTTTCCCGCACAACCGACCAAACCATATTGTTCAACCCTGCTTTAGTCTCCAATGAACACACTGAGGCACTAAAAGGCTCGTTTACAGCTCAGGGCCTGCTGCAAGAGCTGCTGAAAGACAGCAACTTATGCGCGAGTAATGTCGCCTCCGGCTGGTTGGTTGAAACCTGTCAGGACAATGTAGTTAAGTCCCCGCAGCCTGCAGCAGAAAGCAAACCCGTTAACCAGGTTATTGAAGAAATTACTGTTACCGGATTTCGTGACTCTTTATTTAAAGCGAGGGAATATAAGCGTCTGGCAATGGTGTCACAGGACTCGATACTGGCCGAAGATATTGCCGATTTTCCGGACTTGAACTTAGCTGACTCACTGCAGCGCGTACCCGGTATTTCGATTACCCGGGAAGCGGGGGAAGGGCGTCAAATATCGCTGCGCGGGCTGGGACCGGACTTCACCCGTGTGCATATCAATGGCATGGAAGCGTTGGGAATAACATCATCGCCAATGGATGCCCGCGGTTCAGTTAGCCGTAGCCGGGCGTTCGACTTTAATATTTTTGCTTCTGAACTGTTTAATCGAATTGATGTGAAAAAATCTTATTCCGCGCGTATGGAAGAGGGCGGCATTGGCGGCACGGTAG
>JABXHG010000805.1 GCA_013393545.1 Alteromonadaceae bacterium
GAGACTCGCTATCCGCATGGGTCAAGCAAGCGAAGCTATCAGAATCAGACTATTTATGTAGGTCGAGAGTCACTGGCGCAGACTCCCCTGACGTTTACGTCAGGTTCACCATCTCATTGATATGAATATGGAGTGCGGGCTTTTTTATTGATAATAGCCCCTACACTTACACCGTCTGGCGCGTTCTTTCTGCTGACAAGCTTGTTCTTGCCCAGCGAAAAAGGTAAAGGATAATGAGCTTGGTACAGGCACTAACTACTGCTAATAGCAATAGAGGCCAACCTTCTTCAAGCCCCATGGCAAACGCAAATGCATCCTGAGTCTAAGCGGCTTGCCTGATCCGCTTGAATGATCTATTAGGAATTACAGCCATTGGAATATGAATCCCGCAATGACAAGCGCAATCCCAACGTAAGAAAGATATTCGGACCAGAGCGCTGCACGAGTGCTAGTAGATGCTTTCTTGAAGCTATACGCGCTGGGATAAAAATAGGCCAAAGGTACCATGAGAAAGAAGCCAAGCCCCTTTAGCAAGTCATCGGTGTGGAATGAATATTGGTATAAGTATTCCACTATACCAAGTACGCCCAAAAGCGTGAACACAATGGCCAAAAAGTAACTATGTTTTTCCGAAGCTGTTTTTGCCATAGAGTCCTCCATTTAAAACTATTGAATGTCAAAGTGAAAACTGGTTAAGTACGTTAACCATTCTGAGCGTCTTGCTCAAGCTGATAGGAAATCAATAATGAAGTTAGTTTGGGTGCTCATCCTACTCATCTTTTGCCCAGTAACCTTTGCCAATGACGCCGTAGAAATTCCCAGAAGCAAGACAGTTGAGTTAACCGACCCCACGAGTAAACTCGTCTATCCGCTCTTCATTAAGACGCCGCGCTCATATAGATCTAATACCGACAAGGTCTACCCCGTTATCTACCTGACCGATGGCATGTATAGCTTTCAAATAGCCTCTGGTGCCACGCGATTCCCGATGAATAGCGGCGCACTGGAGGAAGCCTTTATTGTCAGCTTGTCCTACTCCAAAGGGTCGAAAGGTGCATCGAGCCGTATTCGCGACTACACCCCAAG
>JABXHG010000806.1 GCA_013393545.1 Alteromonadaceae bacterium
TATCTTTTTCTACCTACTTTATGTTGTCCAGCCTATTTTTGAGTCGGTTTCCTTAAAAGAGGAACAGAGCTTTTCATTGCCAAACAGTGATGATGTAGAAGCACTGGGCATGGAAGAGCAGGCCGAAATTGGCTACCGTCTAATGAAATCGGGAAAATTTGAGTTCTTTGCGTTGGCCGATAAATCTATCGTTAATCGTAAGGCCGGCGATATCCTTGACTCAAAAGAAGTGGTCTCTGATGACAAAATAACCAGCTTTGCCAGTACTCTGCCGGTCAACAAGCAGTACGCATACGGTCTGAACGACGGTACAGCGATGGTGGCTCAGCCTAAATTTAAAGTGTCTTTTGCTGAAGACCCTGAAAAAGGCACACTTGAGCGCACGATAACGCCGCGTGTGGAGTTATTGAATAATGGCGAACCATTAGTTGTCGATGAAAGTGGTCAGGCTTTAGAAAAGCTGGCTTACGAGAGCGATGGTGACACCATGATGTTTGCTGCTGTGCAAGGGGGTAATAACCTGCTTATTACCAAATACGCAGCAGAAGAAAACTTTATGACTGGCGAAACGACATTAAAGCCGGTTTTTCATAAAGTGACGCTAAACGGTACTATCGATGACTTAATTGTCACGCCGGACTTGCGTCAGGTTATGGCACGTCGTGGTAATCGAATTCACGTATTCGATGTCGGACTTTCAGGCCAGGTGACAGAGCGTGAATTAATGCTGGTTAATGCGCGTGAGCAGGGTAATGCCACGGGTCTCTATTTAATGGCCGGAGCAAGTTCTATATTGGTGACTCACGATACCGGACTGGTAACACAGTGGTTCCAGGTATCGACAGATGAAGGTCGTCAATATCAATACATTCGCTCATTTGATGCCGGCTCGCCAGTTAAAGATATTGAAGTTGAATACTACCGGCGTACTTTTTATACCGTTTCAGAAAATGGGGAACGGGGTATATTCTATACGACATCAGAGGCGGACTTGTACCGGGGGAATCCTCTTGAGGCGAGCTTAGAACATGTCATGGTTGAC
>JABXHG010000807.1 GCA_013393545.1 Alteromonadaceae bacterium
CAGAATGCACTACTATGACGCGATGAAAGACGACCAGCGGATTTACATTGGGTACCTGGGGGCTCATCTTCCAAACACAATGACCTCGTAGTCCACGATATCCACATAAGGGGATCGTGTCTCTCAAAACTGTAGAACTTACTACTAAGGCGTTCAAAACAAGAGTGTAACCCCCAAGGCAGCTTTGTATCAGTGACTTGGGTACAACCCACTATGCTGATAGCTGGAACCCGGGATTTCAAATTAGGCTACGCCTCGTCTATTTTCGCGAATTCAGTTTGTGTCTATGCGCCGCGCATATAGTTCCATGGTGATGTGAGGAATACCGTCCTCCATGAATACATCGCTGACTGGTGTGAAACCGAACGATCCGTACCAACCTTGTAGAGGTGCTTGTGCATCGAGGACGATTTTAGATTCGGAATCGATCTGCTTGCAGCGCTCCAGAGTAGCGGCGAACAGTTCGCGTGCAATGCCTGTTCCTCGGTGATTAGGGGCTACAACAACTCGCCCGATACGAAGTGCATCAGGATCCTTCAAAATTCGAGTTGTGCCAGCTATCTCGTCGTCGATCGTTACCCAAATCAGCTCGCAGTCAGACTCCAAGTCGCGCCCGTCGAGCTCGGGGTAGGCGCAGTTCTGCTCGACAACAAAGACATCCGTGCGCAGTTGCAGAATCTTGTACAGGACAATTGGGTCCATTTCGGAAATGTTGCTGTGGGAGAAGTGGTGTGTCATGAAGTGTTCCTTATGTTTGTCGGGTGCTGAGTAGTGCGTCTATCTCATCCGTGAGAATCGAACGTTGGGTGTCAGCGTTGTATGTGTCCGGGTCCAGTGAGGAGAGTGTGGCGAGTCCCTCGGTCAAGGCCACCAGCCTTATGGCAAGGCCCTGGGACTCGGAAGGTGAGGCGGTGGGGATGCAGTCAGTTAAGAGCCGGATGATTCGCTGCAGCCAGGTATGGTTTCCCGAAACGTGGAGCTTGCGAATTTCACTATCAGGAAGCGCAGCGGCGGCGAAGCCCATCCACACACGTGCTTCCTGTTGCCTTTCAGAATCTAGGGGCAGTGTTCCCGAAAGCACCTCAAACAAGGTGTCCTGGGGGTTAATGCCGAGCTTTTCTGCATT
>JABXHG010000808.1 GCA_013393545.1 Alteromonadaceae bacterium
CATTGCGTAAAATTACCAAGACTCGCCGGTCGTTCCCGAATGATGAGGCCATCATGAAGGTATTGTACTTAGCCTTGCATCAGGCATCGAAAAAGTGGACGATGCCCATACGCAACTGGAAACCGGCGATGGCGCAATTCGAGATCATGTACCAGGATCGAATTTAACAGTGCAAACCGCCATTTACACAAAATCTTTTACAGTCTCCTTCAGCGTGCTATTCAGGTTTGAATACCTTCGCTACTATCTTTTTAGGTTTGAAAAATCTATCTAAAAAGTCAGTGTTTAAGTTCATCCTTAGGTTTGAGACTTGTTCTAGCCTTTCTTCTAGCCAACATCTGAAACGTGTAAACTCTTCAATTCTTTCTACTCCTGAAAGTTTTTCGATTCTCTTTGCCTCTTCGTAGAGCCTTTCAAGAGGTATTAATAGAAGATTTTCTATATCTATATCAATCCCATTGAAGTTTATCATGGACTTTTTTTGGTCATTAAGTTTAGCTTTTAATTCACTGTGTTCCTTTAAATTCTCTTCCACTAACTCACGCTCTTTCTCTTTAATTTTTCTCTTAGTTTTCCTCGGTGAAGATAGTAAAATAAGTTGAGCTAATATAGCCTCTTGTTTATTTATTACTCTAGTGGCTAAAGCTTGTACATTTGAACGTTCTTCTCTAGTTCTTCTTCTCTTGATGAGCCAGAAGGGCTGGAAAATAGCTATTAGTCCAGCAATCATTGTGCCTAAAGTAGTTATAGCTATAGTCAATTCAACAGCTTCTGATGAGTACTTCCATCCTAAGAATAGGAGCTAAAAAAATAGCAAACTGCCCATCCGGCGATAAAACTCAAAATTGTATTTAGCATGGCTAACCCTAATTTTTAATACTTAACTTTACTAAGTGGTGATTAATTTAAAAAGGACTGAAGAAAAAACCGTAAAACTAGCTGAATTTCAGGATTGAAAATCAGGTTCTAAGTTTTTTCTGGAGCACTTAATAAAAAGCTGTAACCAACTGATTTTTATATAAATTATACGAAATTAAGGATTTAAGTGAAAACGAACCTAAATTGAAGTTATTATACCAGTGTTCTTTTAATGCCTCGGGTTACCCCAGTTCAGCTTCAAACTATAAAAGCTCAATACCGAAACTGAAGCCAAACGGACGGTTCTCCCCAGTGACAAAGATTCCGCAGCTATCGTTATTTCCCACAGCAAAACGCTCTC
>JABXHG010000081.1 GCA_013393545.1 Alteromonadaceae bacterium
GAGGAAAAGAAAAGAAAAGAGGGGGAGGGGTGGGGAAGGAGAAAGGGGGGGGGGGGGTGAAAAAAGGAGGAGGGGGTGGGGGGGGGAGGACGGGGGGGGCCGCCGGAGCGTTCGAGGTAGTCTTCTACGGTTAAGCCCTGAGTATGGAGGTGGCTGGTTGGGTACTGGACTTCTCCAACCACGGTCACGGCCTGGGGAATAACAGGCACGGTCAGCTGGTCACCGTCTTGCAGGCGAATGCTCTGGTAGCGCTCGTTCGCCAATACCGCAGGCAGGTCAATCACCATGCGGCCGACGGCACGGCTTTCCTGTACATCATCCAGCAGGCCCTGCACTTCCTGTACCCGCTTGGCGTTGTCACCGCCGAAGCTGTCGCCTTCCAGCTGTATGCCCAGCAGGTCTCCCTGTAGCCGTTCTTCGGCCTCACGCAGGCGCTGGGCTTCCAGCTGGCGGAGTTTTTCCCGGGTGAATACAGCACCTTTGGGGTAGGCGTTCTGGGTGAGGCCACCGGCACGCTGAAGAATGTCTTTAAGTGTTTCTCCATCGCGGAAGGTGTAGCTGCCCGGGTAACGCACTTCGCCGCTGAGGGTAATGGTGCGGGTTTTACCAAACTCGGGTATTGCTTTGATCAGTATGCGGTCGCGGCTGCGCAGCTGTAGGCTGGCGTTGCCATTCATGGCCTGGCCCAGATCTACGTTCAGAATTTGGGTCTGCCCGACGCCGTCTTCGCCGGTGCTGTAGCGGGCCACTTCGGCCTGTAGCAGGGAGGCGGAGTCTTTCAGGCCGCCGGCAACAAATACAGCGTCTGCCAGGTTACCACTGGCTGGCAGGGGGTATTCGCCGGGGTAGCGTACCGGGCCGCTGATGTTGATGGTCTGCTGGGGTTGTTTCGGGGTGGCCTGGGTTTTCAGGCGCTCGATAACCGGAGCAAACAGGGTTCCGCGAGTGTAGTTTCCGTCTCTTTCGGTCTCGTTTTCTACATCCACTTTGCCTACATCGGAGAAGAACAGCAGCCGGTCTTTTTCGTGGAGCAGCAGATCATGCGCGCCGCCGGGATTACGCGCGGCGGCGCGCAGGCGCAGGTTGAGTACGGAAATATGGTCGGTTTCCGGATGGGTGCGCACAATCGCGGCGTAGTCTTTATCTGCGATTGGCAGTAAGTCTGTGTCGAGGCTTTTAACCAGTGAGCTTACGCGGATGCCCGGCACCCAGGCAAAGTTCCCGGGGCGGGTGGCAGCGCCTTTGAGTTCTACATACAGGCGGGTGATGTCGGAGATGGAGGCAATGTTGATGGTGTCACCCGGCAATATGCGGGCTTGTTTGCCTTTTCCACGGGTGAGGTCGGCCTCGGTAATAATACGTAAAAAATCGTTATTGGTGCGCTCTATGGTAACTCGCTGCGGGTAGGCCTGTGGTGTCATGCCGCCGGCCAGGTCAATCAGCTCGCCCAGGGTGTTGTCGCCGTCAAGTTCGTACAGGCCCGGCCGGTAAATTTCTCCGTCTATGCCTACGCGTTGGCCTACGGGGGGTATAAAGATCACATCGCCTGGCTGCATGCGGTTGTCGTTGGAGCTGTCGCCTTTGAGGAGCAGGTCGTACAGATCAAGCTCGCCGATCACACGGCCATCGCGCTTGTGCTGTACCCGGCGCAGGGAACCGTTTTGTTTGATAC
>JABXHG010000809.1 GCA_013393545.1 Alteromonadaceae bacterium
TAATAGGTCACCACCTCAGCGGCGCTAAGGGGCAAGGTGGTCAAGATGAGCATGGCCAGCGGGGCCAGTGTGTTCCAGATAGTGCGTGTCATAGTCATGTCCTCCTTAACCGTTACTGGCCAACCACAGTGGTGTCATCCACCGCCTTCGCGGCGGTTTTCGAATCAACGTAGATGTATTCCTTGAAACCGCCTGACGGATCGTATTCACCCAGCAGGTCACCCATCAGGTTATACACAACATGGGAAGTCTCTGTGGATGTACTCCGTCTCACGCGGGTGCTGACCCCGTCGTAGATCATGATGTTTGGACCATCGCTGGTCATATTGCCCCATGCATCATGAGTGAACTGGCGAGCGTAGCCAAAAAGGCTTCCATTCGTCTGAATGTCCCCCCTGAAAGACGCGGTAATCCTGCCCCATACCGTTTCGGGAAATGCTCGTCGCAATGCTTTCTGGCGAATCAATGCGCATCAGCCAGCTACCGTCCATGGTACCGTAATTGGCGATAGTCTTGATGGTTAGGGAAGGATGGTGCAGACCATTTTGGGCGGTTCATAAAACCAAGCCCCGCAGAGCGGGGCTTGCAAGCTTAATCAGGGATTTCTTCCGCAAACGGCTTTCGAGCAGATCCAAGGCTTCGTTCATCAATAGCGCCAAAGGCCGCAAAATTCCGTCTAGCCTGATCGAGATTGACTGCGTTAGCGCCACCATCATAGGTTGGATCAAGAAACTGCACTTCATCATCTTCCCATCCACATACTGGACAAATCTCGAAAGTGCCTGGCGGTTCTTCGTCTAACGTCAGATATCGACAACAGGGACAGGCGTGATTCATTTTCGTTATCCTATTGCCGATTCCAGTAATCCATCCCTGCCTTAGCCCGAATTTCTCACAGGGGATAAAAGAAAGCGGCTGAAAGTGCTATGGTTTCAAGAGCCTAACCAATCCACCAAGCACCAACAGCCGCTTCCAAAATGGTACCTGAAAAACTGACCTTCTCGCC
>JABXHG010000810.1 GCA_013393545.1 Alteromonadaceae bacterium
CCTTGGATCTGGGCTGAAACCGATGGGCCGCCTCGGAGAGGCTCGGCCGCAAATCAAGACCTCCCATGACAGGCTCTACCGAGTCGGCACCCTCTTCCATAAAGCGGCGTACATATTCGAACCTGGCCGACAGATCGTCGATCATCGCTTGTCGGGCGTTATCGCTATTCGAAGTCATATAGTGATAGTCATCGAACGAGAAGCTATCCCTGACAGTACCATCTTCGTTAAATAGGTAACCCTTTAGCTCGTAATAATAGCCCTCAATGCTGCCAGCCGAATAGGCGAGACAGAATGTGCACTCATCCCAGCGACAGGTTTTTGGTTGGAAGTCGACCTCGCTAACGAAGTGGACATTCTTAGAGTCAGCATTAAAGATAGTATACTGTAACCCTTGAGTCTTAACTTCGCTCTTGGCAGCAAAGAAAAGGGGGTAGGAAAACAAAAAACCAAGAAATGCTAAAAATGTCAGAAGCACAATTTCTGCGACACCAACCTGAACATCAGAAAACCATGGCATTATTAATGACAGATACAAAAAAATGCTTAGAAGCACAACACCACCTAACACCCCCCAAGAAAAGTATAGCCCTCTTTCACGGAACCAAGACTCTGCTAAAACGAGGCAGCCTCTTTGCCTAACACACATAAAGCCTGGTTCTTTTATTCTATCTAACCCTCTGTTGACATCAAGAATATTATTCTTGGAGAAAGATGAAAAGCGGAGCCGATTATTGCTTAAAACACCGACCGCCTCAAGTATTTTTTGCTGAGCTTTGTTCATGATCAGTTTTCCAATACCTTCTGTAGTTCTTTTTCACTTATCTTGACACTAGGCCAGCGATCTTCGCTACCGTAGAAGCAATGTTTCAACCAATTTTGCGCGTCACTATCCTTAATTGCCTCTATCAGAAGAGCGATACCAAGTGCGATCATAAATATCAGTCCAGCCCATCCGGCTAGAAACCTTATAAAGATCGACATAAAACCGAGAAGTGTATTTATACCAGCTGACAGGCCATACAACGCTGCCATAGCTAAGTTACCTTTGTTATAATTTTCAACTGTATTTTTAAAGTCATAATACGCAAATCCCCAAGCGGCGCCTGCACCAAGAAAACGGCCAAAGCGGCCAGCAGCCTTTAAAAAGCTTTTGGTACCATCTGAGACTTGCCGCCCTGCTGATGCAAGTCCTTTCACACCTGCTTCTACCTGTCGGGTCCCGG
>JABXHG010000811.1 GCA_013393545.1 Alteromonadaceae bacterium
GGGCTCGGGCCGGGAGGGAAGGCGCGAAGCATGGCGTTCCCACCATCGGTTATTCTTTTGGACTGCGCGATAGCGTGCTCAATAGCAAGACTGGCTTGTTGGTGGATGATGAAAAGGAATTTGCTGCGGCCACCCGGCGGCTGATTGCCGATGCCCCGTTGCGCCGCGAACTGGGGGAAGCAGCACGCGAGTTTGCGCTTAAGTTCTCATGGGATTCGACCGGCGCCCGCTTTGAACAGTTGCTGCGAAAGCTAACCCAGCAATAATTGGTCCAAGCATCCAGGCGGTGGTCAAAATCCACGGCGTGCGATAAGAACCGGCGGAAGTTTCGGCGATGATTTCTTCATCTTCCACGACCACGCCGATGCCTAGGTCTTCTAGAGCCTTAAGGTCTTCTTCCTCCCAGGCTGTCATCGCGGCCTGCCAGCGTGGGCTGGGCAGATCGACTGCTTGCCCATCAACGCTGAGGCTGCCTGATTCCACCTTGTTGACGGCCTTGGAATAAGGGTCGATGACCAGGCGGCCATCAACTTCCACCAGGGTGTCGCGGTCCGCAAAGAGCACATCGCGACCGGCTAAGTCGTTGATAAGGGCTTCATCGACTAGCTTCGCGTTGGTACCGCGTAGGGAAGACAGCGAGTTCGCTGCGTCCGGGGTCTGTAGGATGACGCAGCCCAAAGCGATGGCTGCAGCCACGGTTTGTTTCGCAGGAATATGTCCCAACGCCGCGATGTAAAACGGCAGCGCAAGCATGAGTAGTTTTTGGCTATCGCGGACAAGCCCTGCGCCGGGGATGTGCTCCAGTGCCCAGGCCATGCTGGTCGGCCACAGCCAGGCGAGTGTTGCCAGGCCAATGCCGGCGGCAGCGAGCAGCATTAGACGTTTGGGTACAAAGCGTGCGCCGAGGAGCACGCAGGCAAACACACCGAGGCCGAAGAGTGCGAAACCTAAGTGCCGGGATTCCGGGACAGCCTCCGCATTCCAGATTCCGCCCAGGCCTATGATGGCGCCGAAGGTTCCCACGGCTTCTTCCGCGCGTGGGGCAAAAGCGACGGCGGCGGCGTGGACATTCATGTCTTGTCCGCCGCGGAAGGTGGCTATTAGCCCCGGGATGGCCCAGGGCAGCGTATAAAAAGCGCCAA
>JABXHG010000812.1 GCA_013393545.1 Alteromonadaceae bacterium
TCTGACGGTACTGCTGACATCTTCTAAACTCGCTCCCTAAAACGCGCATATGGGCTTCGTTAAAACTTGTCCTAACAGGACAGTTGCATGATGCAATAAAGGGGTATACCTTAATTGAGCATGCAATTTGCATGATGCAATAAAACTTGAGCAAGGAGAGACGTGCAAACAACTGAAGAGGCTGAACTTTTTACACCAACTTTTGTGATGGGCTGGATTGCCAACCTGCTGCAATTCTTGGTTTTTTACTTCCTGATTACCACCATGGCGCTGTATGCCATCAAGGAATTTAGTGCTTCGGAAACTGAATCCGGCTTTGCTGCTAGTTCCATTGTTATCGGTGCGATCTTCTCCCGTTTCGTCTCGGGCTATATTATTGACCGCTTCGGGCGCCGCAAGATTGTGCTGATTTCTGTTATCGCGACGACCATTGCTTGTGCACTGTATATCCCGATTGATTCTTTGCCGCTGCTATATGCCAACCGTTTCTTCCACGGTGTCGCCTATGCTTTCTCCGTTACGGCGATCATGGCGATGGTGCAAGAGCTCATTCCTTCCGCCCGCCGCTCTGAGGGCACTGGTTACCTGGCACTGGGAACTACGGTCTCTGCCGCTCTAGGCCCAGCTTTGGCTCTGTTTGTCCTGGGCTCCTTTGATTACCAGATGCTCTTTGTCGTGGTGCTTGGCATCTCGATCATCTCGCTCATTGCCTCGGTCATCATGTACTTCCGTACTTCTGAAGCAGAACCAGAACTCGATGAAAATGCCCAGCCTCCTGCTCCGGTGAAGTTCAGCTTCAAGTCCATTGTGAATCCAAAGATTGTGCCAATTGGCATCTTCATCTTGCTCGTGGGCTTTGCCTACTCCGGCGTTATCGCGCATATCAACGCCTTTGCTGAAGAACGCGACGTTGTCGCTGGCGCTGGTCTATTCTTCATCGCCTACGCGATTTCCATGTTCGTCATGCGTTCTTTCCTCGGCAAGCTGCAAGACCGCCGCGGTGACAACGTGGTCATCTACTTCGGCTTGTTCTTCTTTGTGGTCTCCTTCGTGGTCCTGTCGCTTTCCACTGCCAACTGGCAGGTTGTCGTCGCCGGCCTACTCGCAGGTTTGGGCTACGGCACCTTGATGCCTGCCGTTCAAGCCATCGCGGTGGGCGTGGTGGATAAGAGCGAATTCGGTTCCGCTTTCTCCACCCTCTTCCTCTTCGTGGACATTGGATTTGGCTTCGGCCCAATCATCCTTGGCGCGCTGAGC
>JABXHG010000813.1 GCA_013393545.1 Alteromonadaceae bacterium
TTACAGAGCTATGACAAAATTCCCGGTTTTCAAGAAACGATAAATAGTCACCAAAGTACTGTTCGACGGGTGCTAAACTCCTCTCGTCAAGGCATCGCAAATAAGGGTTAACGACTTCCTTGGTTTGTGGGATCCACCCCGCTCGCCCTGCTTTGTCCAACTCTATGGTTGGATTTAAGTTAGCCCAGGCCTGGGCAATAAACGTGAGTACCTTGGTTGGCACGTATTCAGGTCGCTCGCCAAGCCGAGAAATATAACCCAGTAAATCTGAAGGCTCGTGCCAATCAGGGCGAACAGGAACAATCTCATAATTGTTTGTCCCTTGTCTGCTCGCTTTAGCTTGCTCGCGAACGAAGCGGGTTTTACCTGTGCCTGAAATACCGGCTAGGAGAAGAAAAGGTTTAGGTAGTGCTACCGAATGGCTAGTTGGCAAGGTGCTTTCTCCATCTTCTGAGCCCGGCAAAATGATGTCACCTGACAGAATGCTATCGACAAGCCTTTTATAAATTGATGTAAGTTCTTTTAAATCACTTTCAATGTGGTCATTTTTTTTCAGATCAGCTTGCGAGTAATACTTAGCTCCGGCAGTAGCCCAATTATAATTGGCACCGTTACGACCAGGCTCGTTTACATAAACGTCTGAATTCCAGTGTGATAAGCCCGGGAGTGCCTTTCTAATTGTTTCTTTCCAACCCTTAGCAACTACTTTGGCTTCATTTAATCCATAAGTACGGATTAAAGTTGTTGCGCCAAAACCTAGTGATAGATATACCCCAGAACCATCAGCTTTGAACAAAAAGACCGGGTATATCCCGTTTTGTGCTGTTTCTGTGTACCGCCGATCAAAGATAGCGGACCACGGTACAGTCGCCCAATTGCCTTGGCCCGGGCTGCCAAAAAATTTTAAATTGAGTATTTCACTCTCAGAGAAGGTTCCTTCTATTGAATTAGGTAAATCGTTTCTAATGCAATTAGCTATGTCATGGCCGGCAAAGGGTTGGCTTCGAGCTTCCGGCCAGGCATCTAGAATAGTAGAGAGGTTTTTACTTAATGACATGTAGTTACCTTTAACCACTTCCTGTGGATTTTTATCATTTTGATTACGATAACCTTTATCGCATTGTAGGAAAAGGATTACGACTCTTTACTATTAAATGCCAGATTTTACTCTGATTTAACTAATGTCAGGAATTCAAGTTAGCCTAAGTTGCTGCAAATCATTATTAGTTCTAA
>JABXHG010000814.1 GCA_013393545.1 Alteromonadaceae bacterium
GGTTACTTGCCAGTGACCGACGACGCCAAGCCGCTATTGCTTCAGGTACAATCTATTTAGTGCATGAGCCAAGTGAGAATGCAGGCAAGTTTATTCCCCAATCATCAGCTAACTTACCCAATACAGACACTAGCAATCCGCGCCAGTCACTGATTGATCGAGTGACATCCGGCGACCTATTCAGTAAAAATCCGTTTCTCAACCAGGCGTTATTCATCGAAGCGGCGTTTCGCACCCTGCAATTAAAGACTTAAAGGGGGCTGGTTGAAATTATTTTTCCAGGCAAAGAATCAACACACGATCAATCGCCTAACGATGGCATTCAGCCGCGCGCGCGAATAGCGCGCCGGCTGATGCTGGCGTTAGGCAAGAAGCCCAACGTTCATATCTGACGATCAAAAGTCGTCACTTTACAAGAAGGGTTTGAGTTATAGCGACAACCATGTTTTTGAAGAAACGGTAAAATGTCAGGGCGGGAAAGAAAAAATGGATATTGAGTTTGGCCGCTCTTCATTCTATGACGAGGATAGTATTTATCTGAATGTCGATGGCAAATCTGTGATTATGGATCGTGCTACAGCCAAGAAATTTGTGGAAACCGTTCTGGGTGTTGGCCACTATTTCGGTTTTGTCGATTAATCATCGGCGCAAAACCGGTAATTGAGCCTAACAATCACAGTCACGGCGACGTCTACTACATTGCGGCTTCGCCTCCATTTCGCAGCCGCGCGTGCTGTTGGCGTTAGCTGGACGAGCCCTCACGCAAGGAGTTCCACAGAATGTATGTCCCGAGCCACTTCGAGGAAGCGGATATTGGAAAGCTTCAGCAATATATCCGAGAGTATGGGTTTGGTCTGCTGGTAGTCGCGGATGATGATGGGATTGAAGCGAACCATGTCCCCTTTCATTTGAGCCTTGAAGAGGACGGTTCTCTTGGCCAACTTCATTGCCATCTGGCTCGAAGCAATCCCGCTTGGCAGCGTCTGCGCGGTGAGGCCCGGGTTCTTGCCGTTTTTCAGGGGCCAAATGCTTACTAATCCGAAATAAAGTAAGCGAACATCATCCAGATATATAAGCCAAGTCCGGATGACCAAAAAACGACTTCAATAACCGTGGCAGTTTCTGCAAGCGCCGAAGCTGCCGGTAAACAATGCTCCG
>JABXHG010000815.1 GCA_013393545.1 Alteromonadaceae bacterium
GAACACCCAAATGTTCTGAGACAGCGGAACGACTGAGTTTAAATTCAGTTGCTAAGTCACCTGCTGTACACGGCCCTTTCAGTAAAAGCGTGAGTAGCTGACGTCGCGTTGAATTAGCTAGTGCTGTAAATGCTATATCCTGATTCATGACCAGCATTATACGTCGGACATTTCCGACATGTCAAGAATTTCCGACAGATTCTTGAAGCAGGCCAGATCAGAGGAATCGGGCGAGGGCTTGATAGGACTGCTTTAATGCGGAAGTTGGATAACGCCCGGCTTTGGGGCGGGCTTGGAGCCGCGAAGCGGCGGGAAAGGCCGTCCCAGCCCCGAAGGGGCGACAACAGCCGTTTGTTATGTGATTTGAAGGCAAGACTAGGCACCGGCTAGAACCATATCTTTGATCTTTACCGCTTTTTCGAAGTGATCCAATTTGTGAGTTTCTATCCACCACCGAGCCGCTTCCATGAGAACCTCTGGCTGATCGTTTTTATTCCTGAAGAACGCGTAAAACGACAATCCCACCGTCGCGCCCTTTTTCTCTATTTTTAGATCACATACTTCGACAATCTTTTCTCTAAGTTCTTTCCGCAAAGCAGTATTCCTTTTTTGGGTTGATCACATAACCTTTGTATACTGTGCACGCGTACTTTGTCATTCGTTAGATTGCTGACATCTTCTTCGCAACTCTTTAATAACTCAATTTATTTTTCAAAAAAGCAGGCCAAAAACAGGCAAACCAATTTGAGCCTGCTCATTTCTAGTCTAACGAGTGCACAATATCTAACTTTTCGTTTTTATTATGTAATTGACCTTAAACGAGTTAAATACACAACACAATAATAAAGTAAGCAATATTGCGGAGGTAAGTGAGCATCAAAACTGCCGGCCACTATTCGGTTAGTTTGAGAAAGATACGATTCTTGTTTCTGGAACAATGCAGAATTAGCAGCTAACGTGAAAGACTATTCATTAGGTGTGCTAAGCGTTTTTATACTGCAAAGGTCAACTCGCTTGAGGAGCAATAAGT
>JABXHG010000816.1 GCA_013393545.1 Alteromonadaceae bacterium
CGCACACGCGGAGGTATTTCCCTCGCGCATCGAGGATTATGCCACGCCTGCTACTCTTCTCCGCACACGCGGAGGTATTTCCTTTTCACTAGCGCGTTTTCGGCATCATGCCCGCTCTTCTCCGCACACGCGGAGGTATTTCCAGCCCCAAAGGCCGCAAAAAGGCAGAAAGGCCCTCTTCTCCGCACACGCGGAGGTATTTCCTTGTCCCAGGTGGTGGTGTCAATCTCCGGGGTCTCTTCTCCGCACACGCGGAGGTATTTCCGGTGAGATACCGGCCAAAGACCTCGACCAAGTCTCTTCTCCGCACACGCGGAGGTATTTCCTATTGAAGCAATCAAGGCTTGGTATGAAGCTCCTCTTCTCCGCACACGCGGAGGTATTTCCGAGTGGCTTTCTCTCGATGTCGTCGATGGTGACTCTTCTCCGCACACGCGGAGGTATTTCCTCTTGCATAAAGTTCAAGAGTTGCCCCATGCTCTCTTCTCCGCACACGCGGAGGTATTTCCCGGGCACCATATCGCCCAAATAGCGCGCCACACTCTTCTCCGCACACGCGGAGGTATTTCCACCACCGCCCGGGGCACTAAATGGCGCGTACACTCTTCTCCGCACACGCGGAGGTATTTCCCATGAGGGGGTGCCGTTAGCCGATATTCCCGGCTCTTCTCCGCACACGCGGAGGTATTTCCGGGTTCGAGATGCGCCCGTGCTTTATGGGCAACTCTTCTCCGCACACGCGGAGGTATTTCCCCTGTGCTTAAACGCGCTACGGAATCGCAGCGCTCTTCTCCGCACACGCGGAGGTATTTCCGCCACCAGCAACCTATCCTCCCAGGATGAACCCTCTTCTCCGCACACGCGGAGGTATTTCCAGCTTGTGGAAATGCTTAAGCCGTTCTTCTTACTCTTCTCCGCACACGCGGAGGTATTTCCCCCGCCTCCGCACCATTTGGCCTACAGCTCTCCTCTTCTCCGCACACGCGGAGGTATTTCCACGCGCCCCAAGTTCTGCCGCCCGCGTTTCATACCTTCC
>JABXHG010000817.1 GCA_013393545.1 Alteromonadaceae bacterium
GAAGACGTCGTGCTTACTTTGAATGACTTCACGGCGCTGCTTGAGAATCGCAATTCATGGCAATTTAAGTACCTTAAATCTGCTGTTTACAAGGGAGCGCTCGTAATTGCGGGTACTTCTTACCGTGATCCTGACCTCAGGCAATGGTTACATGCTGCCCTCAAGAGCAAACCGGACAATCATAAAGCCTTTGTGCTGCTAGCTCGGGAAAGTTTTGGAATTTCGAAGGACGAATTCGAGATGCTGGAAAGCGCTTTGAGTAGCCAATGGAAAGCGGTGGGGTTGCATCCTGTTCTTATGCAGGATCATACTGACGCAGCACAGATTATTCGTGAGCTCGACTACGTAAATCGCGAAGAATACATCTCACCCCAAGATCGGTGCAAAACTATTTGGGGAGTCCATGTTAGGAATTTCGGCGAGCTACAGAGTATGTATGTTGACGAACTCGGAAAGAACGCCACAAACTTGAAAAGTCTATTCGAAGTTTCGACATTGGACGTAACTTTGTGGCTATCTAACGGAGATGGGAAGCTGATCAGGTGGGCAGCTCAAGATCGAGTTTATCGGAGCCTAGACGCATTGAGGGAGGTAGAGGCCGGACATGATAGTCCCTGGATTGCTGGTCAAGCGTTGGCACAGGAGTCAGTTATTATTTCGGATCTATCGGATCATCCCACTCGACGGTGGAATTCAGTCATTGCAGCACCAATCTCCGTAGAGCACCCTTTTCTTCCTTTTGTGACTTGTGCTGTTCTGACTGTGGGTATTCCTGAGAGCGCGAAGTCATTCGAAGAGGAAGCAGTAAAATGGGGTGACGGGCTTGGAAAAATTGCAGATCAATGGAGCAGCCGAATTTTTGAGCGTGTTTATCCGGGGGAAGAAGCGTAAGATTAGACGTAATTAAAGGAGGCAAAATCATGACTGAGAAAAAGCAAGTCCGTTATTACCAAAAGATTGGTGAGAACGTTTACCGCGTCTCCGGTGCCGTACGTCGTAGTGCGGTTACTGGGCGGTATGTCACTAATGGGTCCGCTGCTCGTGATTTCAAAAAGAAC
>JABXHG010000818.1 GCA_013393545.1 Alteromonadaceae bacterium
GTGTCCACGAACTTGCAGTTCCCCGCGGGTTTCACCGTCGTTTGGCAAAGGGTTGTCTTCGGCATCGACAATGCGGTGTTCGATACCGAAAACCGGACGTCCTGCCGTTGTTTGTAATTTGTATTGCTCTTCTTTAGAGCGGCGAATAATGTCGGCCTGCGGCGGCACCGAATGAACCAAGGGGCCGGTTTCCGTCATGCCCCATATTGGCTGCCAGTAAACATCGTATTGCTGATCGTAAGTTTTGACTAATCCTATTGGAGACGCCGCGCCGCCAACACAAACGCGTTGCAGCGAAGGGACATCCAGCTCCTGTTCGGTTAAATAGTTGTGCAAGGTTAGCCAAATGGTGGGTACGCCCAAGCCAACAGTAACTTGTTCGTTGCGAATCATGTCAGCCATTGCCTCGCCTGATGTTCCGTCGCCAGTAAACACTAACTTACTGCCGGATAAAGGACCCGCATAGGGCGCTCCCCAGGCCGCGACATGATACATAGTGACCATTGGCATCAATACGGTATCGCTGCGTAAATCCAGCATGTCGGCACTGACGGTTGCCTGCGCGTGTAATACCATAGCACGGTGGGAAGCGAGTACGCCTTTGGGGTTGCCCGTGGTACCCGAGGTATAACAAAGCAGAGCTGCGCTATCTTCATCAACGTCCGGCCAGTCAAAGTCAGTGGACTCCTCTGATAAAAGATCTTCGTAGCAACGCACGTTTTTCAGCTGAGTCTCCGGCATATGGGCTTTGTCTGTCATTACCACATAACCTTTCACTTTAGGTAATTCAGCTTCTCTTGATGCTAAAAGCTCGACGAAGCTTAAGTCGACAAACACCCAACCACTGTCCGCATGGTTCAGTATCCACGCAATTTGCTCGCCGAATAAGCGAGGGTTTACCGTGTGCATAACAGCACCACTGCCACTCACCGCATAATACAGCTCCATGTGGCGATAGGTATTCCAGGCGAGGCTGGCAACGCGTTCGCCAGGCTGCACCCCCAATTTTTTCAGCGCATGGGCTAATTGCCCGCTTCGTTGCCAGCAATCGGCATAACCGTAGCGATGAATGTCACCTTCCAGCCGTCGGGTGACAATTTCCTGTTGTGGGTGGCGGTTTGCTGCAAATTTCAGCAAATCAATAATTTGCAGCGGCCGTTTCATCATATTTCCTAACATGGTCAAATCCCCTTAC
>JABXHG010000082.1 GCA_013393545.1 Alteromonadaceae bacterium
AAGAGAGTGAAAGCATGTGGTGAAAATTTCCCGGGAAGGTTGTTCTTGAAGTCGTCTCGGATGTAGGATCTCTGAAAAAAGCAGTAGGAGATTCAGGTTGTCAGCCGATATCCATGACCTTGAGTGTGCTTACTTCAAGCTATAACAGCTTTTATTTATAAGCAAACAAAGGTGGTACCACGGAAATATACCTTTTCGTCCTTTATTATAAGGATGAAAAGGTTTTTTTAGTTTTCCGGAAAAGTTTTGTTACATGAACCAAGGAGGTTTTTAACATGTCAGATGAACAAAATCAGCTTCCTCCTAAATATAACCCGCAAGAAGTGGAAGCAGGAAGATATCAATTTTGGTTAGATGGTCATTTTTTTGAAGCGAAGGATGATCCCGAAAAGGAACCGTATTCGATTGTCATCCCGCCGCCAAACGTAACAGGGCGTCTGCATTTAGGGCATGCTTGGGATACAACGATGCAGGATACAATTACGCGCATGAAGCGTATGCAAGGGTATGATGTACTTTGGTTACCTGGAATGGATCATGCAGGGATTGCTACACAGGCAAAAGTAGAAGCAAAATTAAAAGAAAAAGGAACCAGCCGTTATGAGCTTGGACGGGAAAAATTCCTGGAAACTGCATGGGAGTGGAAAGAAGAATATGCCGATTTTATTCGCTCGCAGTGGGAGAAGCTTGGACTTGGCTTGGATTATTCCCGTGAACGTTTTACGTTAGACGATGGTTTGTCCGATGCAGTTCGTGAAGTATTTGTCCGTCTCTATGAAAAAGGATTGATTTATCGCGGAGAATATATTATTAACTGGGATCCTTCCACGCAAACAGCACTATCGGATATAGAGGTGATTTATGAAGAAATCCCGGGTAAATTTTATCATATGCGTTATCCGATCAAAGGCAGTGACGAAACGATTGAGATTGCGACCACCCGCCCGGAAACCATGCTCGGCGATACCGCCGTGGCCGTACACCCGGACGACGAACGCTACCAGCACCTGATCGGCAAGCACGTGCTGCTGCCGCTGGTAAACCGCCGCATTCCGGTGATCGCCGACCACCACGCCGACCCGGAAAAAGGCTCCGGCTGTGTGAAAATCACACCGGCCCACGACTTTAACGACTACGCCGTCGGCAAACGCAACGAACTGCCGATGATCAACGTCATGACCCAGGATGCCAACATCCGGTACCAGGCCGAAGTGTTCAACTCCGACGGCACTGAAAACACCGAGATTGACGGCACCATGCCCGGCGCCTACGCCGGCCTCACCCGCGAGGAAGCGCGTAAGCAGATTGTCGCCGACATGGAATCCGAAGGCCTGGTGGAACAGATCGAAGACCACGTGCTGTCCGTGCCGCGCGGCGACCGCTCCGGGCTGATCATCGAGCCCATGCTCACCGATCAATGGTTCGCCGACGCCAAGACCCTGGCCAAACCGGCCATCGAGGCCGTGGAAGACGGCCGTATCCAGTTCGTGCCCAAGCAATACGACAACATGTACTTCGCCTGGAATCGCGACATCCAGGACTGGTGCATCTCCCGCCAGCGTAACTGGGGCGTGCCGATCCCGCTGTTTTTGCACAAGCAAACCGGCGAGCTGCACCCGCGCACCGTGGGGCTGATCGAAGAAGCGGCCAAGCGCGTAGAGCAGGGCGGCATCGACGCCTGGTTTGCCATTTAGCCGGCGGCGCCTTTGGGCGTTGATGCCGACGACTACGACACGGTCACCGATACCCTCGACGTCTGGTTCGACTCCGGTACCACGCACCGTCACGTGCTGCGCGCCCCGCACCCCCACGGCCACGAAAGCGGCCCGCGGGCGGACCCGTAC
>JABXHG010000819.1 GCA_013393545.1 Alteromonadaceae bacterium
GTTGTATACGACAGCCTCGTCTGTACGAATATGGTCCGCTTCTTTGAGCACTGCATCAGATTGGAGAATATCGCCAAACACAACGATGTAGGCCGCAAGCACTGTCGGGATAGCGGTGATAAACATCATCAGTGGCGGAAAGCCTAAGCCGAATACTGTGTATTCATTCCAGAGGGTAACGAAGTCTGGTGATGAAAATCCCCACTCGATTTTCGGCCATGAAGTTTCGCCAACGATTGGCGCCACAAAAACTGCTACCAATATGGCCGGGAGAATTCCCAGGGATGCGAGTATTCGCCAGCCCACCGCTTTCTGCCGCAGTTGTGCGAATTGCTTGGAGTACATCAGGAAGAATGCAACCAATACCGCTACCGTGATTGTGACAGGGAATTCATGGAATCGGCCACCTGCTTGAAATACAGAAATAATTGCCGCTAGACCGGCACCGAGCACGATGCCAGCACGCAGACCAGAAGGCACAATCCTTACGACCTTGGTGGCAAGCCCTGTCACACCCAAGAATATAGAGAATATTCCCAGCATGAGCTGGAAACTAATGAGAGCCCAAACTCTTTCTGACCCCTCGTCAAATCCCTGAACATACACCATGAGCAGCGGAATCGCAGGAGTGATCCAACCAGGAACCACTGGATCACCCAGCATATGGTGAATTAAGTATAGAAGGCCGTTCAGGATGACCACGGCAAGCGCTACCTCAAATGGCATTCCCAAGGCTTCGGTCATCAGCGGGATTGCACCAAGATCAACCACGCACATGAATAGGCCCTGAGCATAGTCTGGCCATTCAAACCGGTAGTGGACGAAAGGCAAGCGGATCTGGAAGGGCCCAGCCTTCCAGTGCGGTGACTCTACGCCGATTCCTTCGTCCGAATCGTAAACATCATTGTTCTTTTGATTCACTTCGTTCTCCGTTTTTAGAAAGTACGCACCCCGTGACTCACATCAAATTGGTCAAGGACTGCACTATTGCAATTGGCACTGGGCACAAGCACAACACGCCCACCTCACTGCGGTCTCTTAGGGATATCCCATGCCCTGAAAAGAAAACTCATTCCTGCCTATTCATTGTTTATTATTTTCCGAAGCGCCTCACCTGACGCATGATTCTCCATCCCCTCATTTATTTCCTCCACATTTATTTGCTCTGCTATAATC
>JABXHG010000820.1 GCA_013393545.1 Alteromonadaceae bacterium
GAGTGTCTGGACGGGTCAGGACCCGGCGGCACGTACGTCTGGACTTCCGAGGTGTGGGTGCCGGGCTGACGGACGATGCCTTCCATACCAAAGGTCCGGGCCTCGTCCGGCACAATCGGCACTACCCGCTTGCCGATGCGCTTGTCTTTCACCAGCGCGGTGAGAATGCGCACGAACGCCATGGTGGTGGAGATTTCGCGGCCGTTGGAGCCTTCCAGTACTTGCTTGAAGATGTCCAGGCTCGGGATTTTCAGCGGCTGGCAATCCTTGATGCGCTTGGGATAGAAGCCACCCAGCTCCTGGCGACGTTTTTTCATGTACACCAGCTCGGGGCTGTCCGGCGCCGGGCGGTAATACGGCACTTCTTCCAGCTCTTCGTCTTTCAGCGGCACACCGAAGCGGTCTCGGAAGGCTTTCAGGGTGTCCATGTCCAGCTTTTTAAGGGAGTGCGCGGTGTTCTGCGCTTCGCCCGCCGCACCAAAGCCGTAGCCCTTGATGGTGTGGGCCAGGATCACGGTCGGTTTGCCGTTGGCGTGGTTCACAGCCTTATGGTAGGCCGCGTAGACCTTGTACGGGTCGTGGCCGCCACGGTTGAGCTTGTCGATTTCTTCATCCGACATGTTCTCGACCATCTTGGCGAGATTCGGATGGCGACCGAAGAATTCTTTACGGGTGTAGGCCGGGCCCTTGAACTTGAAGTTCTGCAGGTCGCCGTCGCACACCTCGTCCATAGCACGTTGCATGAGGCCGTCTTCATCTTTCTCGAACAGCGGGTCCCACATGCGGCCCCAGACCACCTTGATCACGTTCCAGCCGGCGCCACGGAACACACCTTCCAGTTCCTGGATAATCTTGCCGTTGCCCCGTACCGGGCCGTCCAGGCGCTGCAGGTTGCAGTTCAACACGAAGATCAGGCTGTCGAGACTTTCACGCCCGGCCTTGGAAACGGCTTCCACGGTTTCCGCCTCGCCCCACTCCCCCTCCCCCACGCATGTCCACACCTTCGTCTTTCCGGCCTAGCCCCGGTCGCGCTCTCCTCGGTACTTCCC
>JABXHG010000821.1 GCA_013393545.1 Alteromonadaceae bacterium
TTTTCATCGCTAGGCGGTGGCATGATCCGCGACGTGCTTATTAACCAGGGCACCGTCGCTGCAATGTCGCAGCCTGAATACCTGATTCTGGCATTTACTGGAGCGCTGATTGCACGCTTTGTGTACTTCAAAGGCCGCACGTGGGAGATTCTGCAAGCTCACGGCGACGCGATTGTTTCCGGGCTGTGGGCGGGCACCGGCACGGTGAAAGCCTTGTCCTATGGTTTGCCGGTGGTGCCCTGCATCATGATGGGTGTGTTCACCGCGACTGGCGGTTCGATGATCCGTGATGTGGTCACCGGCCGTGTACCCGGGGTCTTTGGCGATAACCAGCCGACTGTTATTCCGGCGATTGCGGCTTCGGCCATCGTGTTGATCTCGGATTCCTTTGGTTACCTCGCCGTCGGCATGGTGATGGGGCCGCTGGTGAGCATCGCGCTGTCCCTATGGGGATACTGGGGTGGCTGGCGATTGGGCTCAAACCCCGAGTGGGCGCCAGTTAATGAGTCCGCGGCGCAAGTCGCTGAATTGGCCAAGAAAGCGGAAGACAAAAGTCGCGCGGTCGGCCGCAAATATGAGCCAACCCGCATTCGTTCCTGGCGGCACCGCCAAATGGAAAAGGCCTTGCAGCGCCGTATCGAGCTGGAAGTCAAGCGAGGCAAGCGGCGCTCAGCGGCCGAATCGGCGGCTGAAGAATTCTACGAGACGTTCACCTCCGAGCTCGAGGGCATGGAGAATGAATCCTCTGATACTTCGGAGGCTGGGCGTTCAAGTAAGCCGGTGCCGATGCTTCAGGAATCGGCACGAAAAGCTCCTGAGCCATCACCAGGTTTGGCAGACCGCGTGCAGGCTACAACGGACGAGCCGCACGATGTTTCAGGTTCAGAAGGAGAGAAGGAGCCACACTCAGGATTCTTCTCTGACATGGGTATGGATTTTTCCGGTGAAGCGTATGAGCATTATGACGAGGACACCAACACTGACCAAGTGGAGGAGTCATCCGAGCGCAACGATGACGCTCACCAGGAGATGCTGGATATGATCTTGTCAGACGACAAGCTGACCGATAAGCTGGTCAACCGCCTGATTAAGCGTTATAAAGAACTCGAATCCTACATTGCCTTTCGGGCCTGTTACAATTGGCCTTGTACCTCCTCGAATTGAAGGGCAGCGCTATTGGCCTTAGTTGACTTTTCTCTTAAGGAATCAGAAAGGAC
>JABXHG010000822.1 GCA_013393545.1 Alteromonadaceae bacterium
GATTGCAGGATCACTTGAGCTGTATTTGTACGCCTGGGGTGCGAGACTCCTTTCGGTCCGGAATGTTCGGAAAGTAGTAAGTAGCCAGTACTAAAGAATCATTCAGTGCGCTTTCGTTGAGGTTAAGATAAAAGCAAATATGTCTGAGCCCTGTAAAAACATTGCGCGTACTGAGGGTCCTTATGAAGCTCGTAATCGCAGATGGGCATCAACTGGTGAGAGAGGGCGCTGCATGCCTGCTCCGGAGTCTGGTGCCAGGTATTATTATTGAAGGCGCTGGTACAGGGGCGGAGGCTCTTGAGCATTACGCCATCCATGGCCCGGATATTCTCATCACTGACATGTTACTGCCCGATTATTCAGGGCTTGAGCTTTGCAAGAGGGTGCGACAACGGTGGCGCAAGGCCCCTGTGCTGTTTCTGTCCTCGATAGACGACACGGGAATGGTTAAGCAAGCTTTAGAGGTCGGAGCGATGGGGTTTGTATCAAAAAACTGCCGACCGGCTGAATTAGTAGCGGCGATAAGGAAAACCGCCGCTGGTGAAGCATACCTGGAGCATCGTCTTGCCACTGATCTGGCCATGGGGCAATCAGGGGCAGCGAGAAGTCGATTGTCGGAAATGACCCAGAGAGAGTTGGAAGTGCTAGTCTTGTTTGCCCGCGGTGAGCCAAACCGAAGCGTGGCGCAGCGGTTGAGTATTAGTGAAAAGACGGTGGCTAATCACCTTGCCATTCTGAAAAGCAAGCTGGAAGTTTCCTCTGCGCTTGAGCTTTTGCATTTTGCTGTCGATTCCGGGCTGGTTCATTATGGTAGTTCAGGCAGTGATTACACTGCCCTTGCGAACTGAGCCGGGCCGGGCGGGTCACCAATCCACCGGGCAGTTTTTACAATCGTCCATATACGTATCAACAAATGTGCCGTAGTGAATACGAGTGTTGCGCATATCGGCCTTGTTCAGGTTGCCGTAATCCAGTTTTACTTCTTGCAGGTTGGCTCCGAACAACGTTGCACCCTCCAAATCCGCCTTGGGCAGCCAGGCGATTTCAAGGCTGGCAAAGGACAGGTCGACGTTTTTCAGTGTGGCGCCAGAGAGTTTCGAGAAGTTGAAATTCGCTCCTGTCATATCTGATCCAGAGAAGTCTGCACCTTGTGCAAATAAATACTCGCCCTGAGCTCC
>JABXHG010000823.1 GCA_013393545.1 Alteromonadaceae bacterium
CTCTACCCCGAAGCGGTCTGGTAGACGTAGGTATGAGCCTATTTATCGAGCGCCCACAGTTGGGGCATGTTCCTTCAGTCCAGGTTAAGGGCCTGGTGCGACACTAGCCACGCTTGTAAGGCTAAGCGTCACTTGTTCCCTACCGCCGCCTCAGTCGTCGACGCACAGCTGCTCGACGCTGGAACTCTGCCCCGAACGTTGTTCTCAGAACAACGCCATCGAGCACGCAAAACCATAACAGCCGGACTAGGGTTAGGTTCCCTGAATAAAACTTAGTCTAAGTTTAAGTGGATTGAGATAATCATAGAAGGATCTCTAGGTGACAATTCTAAGCGGAAACTTTTAGGAGCGTAGAATGAACCGGTTGAAATATCTCTCTCGTCCAGAGTGGGCTCATCGAGAAAGTCTCCGAGAACGAGACGATGCATCCAGGAAACAGGATATTGAGCGTCGCCGTCGCAGAGTTTTGGAAAAAGAAGAATCTGTCTATGAAGGCCAACTAGATTCTACAGAATTAGGCCACGATCAAAGAAGCGAATTTTACCAAGATCATTTGGATCATTGTTCTCATTATCAACGCAAATACGACAAGCTCCTAGCTGAAATTGATCAAGCCCAACAGCATAGAAAAAACACAATGACTCAACTTTATAATCAGCTTGAGATCCTGGAAAAAACCGAGGATCAAGATCGAGCAGCTATACAAAAGCTGAAAGGGCGAATTGCCGAAGAACTAACCAACTTTCGTTATTAGTTCTAGAACTGCACCTGTGATGAATGTTCGGCGCTGCGGGCGGGGCCGCAACAAAAGGGACATCCTCTCTCCAATGGGGTCCTACCAAAACGATAGTTAATGTTTGGTATGGCTACTGCCTTTGGGGATATCGCTATCTGGTGTGAATATCCGTCGCCATGATGCGGACTCCTAAATTAGTTCGTTGGCCTCTGGCCAGACCGCCTGTGCAAGATTCCGTTTGCAAGGGTACACCCCAAAAGAACAGTTTT
>JABXHG010000824.1 GCA_013393545.1 Alteromonadaceae bacterium
CTGGTTGTTCAGTTCCAGAAAATAATGTAACTGTGGTTGCAACAACTACGTCTGAACTTCCAACCCTCAGTGAAGTACCTGAATACAACGCAGAACCCAGCGTAGAACCTAGCTTTGCTTCGTTTGGGGATGCTGACCATCTCCAGTACGTCGAGGACCAGGTTCTTGCCACCGCCGAAAGCGAGCTTGCCAG
Source organism: Alteromonadaceae bacterium (assembly GCA_013393545.1). The sequence continues at coordinate 194 of JABXHG010000824.1, forward strand.
TGATGACTACGCGATCCAGGATGTAACCGCCAGCTATGTCTCGCAAGAGTACATTGATGAACTGGCTTTTAACTCCCAGGAAAACATCTACTTTGGATATACCCTGTCGGAGATTGAAACCCAGTTTCAAGATACGAGCTATGTATTCTCTCTAGGCAGCGATGGCCAGACCGAGGTGCGACCGAGGGAAGCCTACGATGATTCCTTTGACCGAATTACGCGAAATGTTGCTATTGGCGCAGGAGTCATTCTAGTTAGCGTCACAATTTCTCTCTTGGCAGCGCCTGCCGGAGCAAGCACGGCGGCAGTCGTGTTTGCGGTTTCAGCTAAAACTGGTGCCGCCAGTGCTATTTCTAGCGCAGCTGTAGGTGGCGTCGTTAGCGGAGCTGTTACGGCTATTGAAACTGGTGATTTAAATGCTGCCTTGAAGGACGCCGCAGTAGTCGCCAGCGAAGGTCTGAAGTGGGGCGCAATTGCCGGAGTCGTCGGAGGAGGAATCGGAAAGGCAAAAACTCTTCCACTTCCAAGCCGCTCGAATCCGAAAGTGCCGGGTCCAAGAGAATCCGAGCTATACGCGCTGTGGAAATATGGTGGATCCGAACAAAAGTCTTACTTGAAAGGAAAAGAAGCGCTTCGTGGAGTCGCAGGTTCCGCAAGACCAGACGTAGTTTTTAAGAAAGGTAATCGTGAAGTCGCAGTCGAAGTGAAGAACTATGATTTGGAAAAGAATTTCAATTCGCTGCGCGTAACCCTTCGCAATCAGATCGCGTATAGGAAACTAGAACTTCCAAAGGGAATGTCTCAAATGATCGTGTTGGATGTACGAGGCCGTGGATATACGAGTGCGTTCTTGAAGGCACGCATTGAAATGCTCAAACGTGAATTTCCTGACGTTGCTATCGACGTGATCCGGGCGTAAGCACAAGATCCCTAAAGTGCGTCGAGAATCTTCATCGTTAATTACGACACCGGGCTCGGGCTAGATCTTTTT
>JABXHG010000825.1 GCA_013393545.1 Alteromonadaceae bacterium
TGAGTGCGGGCCATTTCGGCAGATTCCCCCGCAAAGTCCGCATCGCGAATGCGGCTGTTTGGGGCCGAGAGTTTTTCTTAGGTAGTGCTCAGGGTGGCTGTTGTTGACTCGAAGCGGTTTTGCACGGCGCCGAGTTCGGCGCGGTAGCCGTTGATCTGGTCGATGGCGTAGTCGACGGTAACCATTGCTTCGTCAGCGCCTTCAGGTGTCGATATATCCAGATTGTTCATTGATCGTGTGTTGGCTTTCGCAGTAGCGCTCGTACTGAGTGTAAAATTATCCGGGGTGCCGTCACCGTTGAGGTCCGCATCCATGTTTACTTCAAAGTCTTCGCCATGCTGAGCTGAAAAAATAATATTGGTGTTTGATTTGTCAAGGTTTGCTTTCACGCCTGTATCGTTTGCCTTGGCGTTTACCTGGCCTACAACATCCTGGAGTGATCCTACATCGTTGGCAGTGAAGCTGATGCCATTCACTTCAAACTCAAATGATCCGGTATTGCCGGCTTCAAAAAACTTGTCCAAGCCGCCACCCAGCGCGTTCAGGTTGTCTTCGTAAACTTTGTTGGGAGGTGTAGCGTTATCTGCAAGATTAAAGTTAACGGGAACGTCTGCCCCGGAAGAGTTGATAACGGTAATGCGGCCGGTTTCGTTATCGCCCTTAATGAGTAAATCCGAATTGGTGTTATTGTCATTAATCAGACTTGCTAAGCCCTCAACATCGCTGACAGTGTTGTTGATGTTGTAGGATTTCTCGCCAATGGTTACTTCACCAACTACCAGGGTGCTGCCATTGATTGGTATGCGGCCTGTTTCACTGCTGACAGGTGTAGTTTGGTCAAATAAATCCGTTGTCTGAGCTATAACACTACCCAGCTGGCTTCCCCTGGAGTCCAGCCCACTAATCCCGATAGTCTCACCAGAATTCGCCCCCACCTGAAATGTCTGCGTACCAAACGTCCCATCCAGCACTTTCAATCCGTTAAAGGAAGTCTGGCTGGCAAACCGGTTGATTTCTTC
>JABXHG010000826.1 GCA_013393545.1 Alteromonadaceae bacterium
CTGCATTAGCGCTAGACGATGACGAAAGACCTTCTCATCTTCGCGGGAACCAATGGTTTGAAAATCATCAACAAATATTGGGCGACGTTCTTCGCGGATGATGAAATCAATCTCCGAGATCCACTCCGGCCAATTCCCACGTGTATAGCCCAAACCGCCTGCTATTAGCCCTTGAAGAGCAGTAACAGTAGGAATCTCCGCTGTATTCACATAGTTACCGGATACAGCCGGTTTAGCCCAGCTCTGTAAAGGTCCAGCTAGGCGAATATATACGGAACTAGTCATTGTAAATCCATTCCACGACTGAATTGATCAGCTTGTCCAACTGCACTGTCTCCAAAGCACCGAATTTTCCATTGAGGTCTGTAGCCGTACCAGCAATTGCCTCTGTTGGGCCGAAGTTTGCGCCATCAAAATTTCGAGCAGTCTGATATTGCAACGCCAAGCTATCGATGCTGGCGCCGAGGAATCCGCCATCACCGGTAGCAATAACGGGGGTCTCGAAGTCATAGGCAGTGCGGTAGCGTTGTTCTTCGGCAAGAACCAACGCAGGAAGAGTGTATGGTGCTGTTCCGTTTTCTTTACCACGTGGCTGACCATAAACTACAGCGCGAATGAGCTCTTGGAGATTTTCGCGAGACTTCTCATCATCAAATGCAGTCCAGCTCTTTTTGAGCTGTGCTTTGTCAATGCTGACGGTGCGGTAGAACACGCCATTTGTGTATTGTGCAACGCTCAAGAATGTTGCGCCGGTCTTATTCTGAGCTGCGTAGCGGTCATCAACCGTAGAGAAGTAGTCGGTATCAATGCTTGCCGCGTGGGTGGTAACGGCCGGGGAAACACTGAGTGCTGCTTCTGTATTGCTTTGCGGCGCATTCGCAAACATTCTTCCGAATGCGGCGATTGCGAGGCTTCCCGTCTGGTTGCCGCTGATGAAGTCATCAATCTCAGCCTTTTCAGTATCAGCGGACTCCGAGAGAATGTTGACGACAGTCTGCGCGGCAGTGTTTATTTCCTCTTGGGAAAGCCAGATCGAACGGTTTGATTCGCCTTCTTTTGCTTCGGCTTTCGTGAGCTTTCCGACGATCTTCTTTGCTTCCTTCAGGGCATTCTTTAAATCAATCTCAGGATTGATTTCTTGTGAACGCTCGACGATTGCGTCGTGAAGCTCTCCCGAACGAACCGAAATATCAAGAGAGGCATCTTCGTAGCGGGTGCGGATCCCCCGCTTGATGGACTGTGATGAATGCAGCGCACGCATTACGCCACCTTGGTTGATGCGCTTGGGAGTGCCGGTGTCATCTCGGTTCAAGTTGCTGAACGGAATTGGGGTCAAGACGTGGATAGTTAGG
>JABXHG010000827.1 GCA_013393545.1 Alteromonadaceae bacterium
CGGGTTGATGGCGGCATCGGTCTGGATGACGTTCGCCTCCCAGTCGTAGCCGCCGTCGCCGTCAAGATCGACCGGCACCGAACGGTCGAGGCCGGAGACGATGCCCTGGGCCACCGATCCTGAGAATGCTTCGCCGAGCGGTGAACCGATGGCGATGGCCGTCTGTCCGACTGTCAGTTCGTCGCTGTTTGCGAAATCGAGTGTGCCTTCGACCTGCTCGCTCGGTATGGATAGTACTGCGAGGTCGGTCCAGACGTCCGTACCGACGACATTCGCCGTTGCTGTTTCGCCGTTCTGCATATTGACCTGCAGTTCTTCCGCACCTTCGACGACGTGGAAGTTCGTCACGATATACGCAGTGTCGCCTTCCGTTTTGTAGATGACGCCGGAACCGATGCCCGCTTCTTCAGGCTCAGTCTGCTGCGTCTCGGCATCTTCGCCGAAAATTCCCGGCAGGAGTGAATCGACTCTTTGCAGGTTGATGACGGAAACGACGGAATCACGGGAGGCTTCGATTGCCTGTGTCGCTTCGGTATCTGTCGCTTCACCGTCAGCTGACTGATCCGCTTCTTCTGCGGTACCCGCTTCCTGCTCGTTCGTTGCGGTTTCTTCAGTATCATTGTTGTCGAAAACGTTGAACAGTATTAATACGAGCAGTGCGCCGAGAATACCGGCGATGAGCGGAATCAGGAACGAGCGGAAAAATCCGCCGCCCCCGCCGCCTTTTTTGCCGCGGTTGTTATTATTGTTGCCGTTGTTGTTATTATTGCCGTTATTATTATTGTCGTTTCCTGCACCGGCACCGATTGGCGGCACGGTACCGTAAAAACTATTGTTGTTGTCGGATGATTTCGGGTCGCCTTTGATGACGCGCCCTTTTTTATCCCGCTGGATCCGTTTCATGGATTCAGTATTTTGCTGAGCCGCTTGCGGGTCGCTGCCGTTTTGGTTGTTGCTGCTGCCTTGGTTGCTGCCGTTATTGCTGGCGCTCGCACCTTTCGCAGCTCTGCCTGAAGCGGCCGCGGCTGCCGTGCCGCCGAAGATGGCACTTTTCGGCGTGTCATCTTCCGGTCCGTACTGCGGTGCGTCCGCTGCAGGATATGGCGGCACTGCCTGGTTCCGGGGATTTTCAGTTGATCCCGGTGTTTTCTCCTGGCCGGATGTTTCCGAGTACGCCGAATCTCTTGAGTGGCGTGGTGTTTCCGGCTGTGCTGCCTCTCCGGAATCGGGGGATTTG
>JABXHG010000828.1 GCA_013393545.1 Alteromonadaceae bacterium
CCCTCCCCTCACTCGCGAACGAGCGTTACACTTATAACTGAAAATCAGCAGCAGGGGCTTCCTCGAACACAGGAGGCAGACGTCATGAACGCAACGCTAACGCCAATGGAACAGGTATTTATTTCCGACAACACCGTGCGCGAAGCGCAACGAACGCAGGTTCCTCAAGGTGCGTCTGTTTTCATCACAACTTCCGACGGCAAGAAGATTCCACGATCCGAAGATATTCAGCAGATGCTTCTCCAGACCCTGTCATCAGTTGCTGCAAGTGGAGAAGTTTCCATCGGGCGCATACCTGAAGAGTTGACCAGCACAGCTGCAGCAGACATCCTTGGTATTTCCCGCCCCACTCTCATGAAGCTAGCCCGCAACGGCGAAATTGATTCCTTCAAGGTTCGGTCACACACTCGATTTGCTCGAGAGGAAGTCTTCCGCGTAAAAGCCCAACGAACAGCAGAGCGCAAAGCCGCTTTTTCTGAATTCCGCTCTACTATCGCAGAAAACCAAGAGCTCTTCGAAGACTAGATTGCCCCGATCCTCTAGCGCCTGAAAACGATCGAAATCGAACATATAATCTAGTCATGACGCAGCGGGTGCTTGTAGATTCAAATGTATTGGCTAGTAGGACTTGCCTCGATTGGCTGTTTTTCCTTCGCCGTGAGAATGACGGCATGTTCCAACTCCATGCCACCGAAGACGTTTTCAGCTAGACAATTCGGGTGCTCCGACGCAGGCACCCGAGACTTAGCGGAGGAGTTATCACCGATTACAACAATAAGATTCGGAAATGCATGGATGAAGTCCTTACAGAATTCTCAGAGTTCGAGAGTTTTCCGGCGCTGATGAAGACGACTACCACGTACATTCTGCTGCAGTCTCATCCAAAGCAGATCTCATTCTCACTAATAATGCTCCCTCGGACATTACTCAATCCCCTGACAATGAACCATATGAGATCATAAGCGCAGATGAATTTTTCATGCTGGTTACAGATTCCAATCCTCACTGCCTGGTGCTAGTAACAAGGCAGCAATTTGGATTCTGGGGCTCCAAACGCAATAGCCTTCCGATAGATGTCGCACTAATGAACGCTGGCTGTCCCGAGTTCGCGAAGCGTGTGCGAAAGGCCTTGCAGGAAATCGCCCTTTCCACGTAGTTCTATTTTTAGCCGAATCATTCACCCATGATTAAACAACTAGTGCGGGTAAACCTGCCGGAAGGTGAT
>JABXHG010000083.1 GCA_013393545.1 Alteromonadaceae bacterium
GACAGGAATCCACGGCGACGTGAAGGCGCGTGTTCCATGGCCAGCGACGCCGCACCAGGAGACTCACCGCCTGCGGACAGGCCCTGCAGCAGGCGCAGGATAACAAGCAGGATTGGCGCGAAGATGCCAATCTGTCCGTAGGTTGGCAGCAAGCCGATGGCGAAGGTCGCGAAACCCATGGTGAACAAAATGATCATCAGGGTCTTGCGGCGTCCCAAGGTATCGCCGAGGTGGCCGAACAAAATCGCACCCGCTGGACGCGCAATGTAGGCAACGCCCAACGTGGAGATGGAAAGCAGCACGCCGTTGGCGGAGCCTTCTGGGAAGAATACGTGAGAGAAAACCAGAGCTGCGGCCGAGCCGTAGATGAAGAAGTCATAGTATTCCAGGGTCGAGCCCAAGAAAGCCGACAGTGCCGCGCGCTTGGCCTGCGACGTAGGAATAGTCGGGTGCTTTTCTGTATGCCCTGCAGATGCCTGCGGGGCCGTTGGAGAAATTGTCATGTTAGTAACTCTCTGTGGGAAGGGAGGTTATGAACTGGCTAACCAGGCAGGACAGACTTTAACCTCGATCACATTGTAAGAGAAATACAAAAATCGACTAAGTTTAAGTAGGAATTGAGCTAAATTGCTGGTGCGGAGTGCGAATAGTATCCACAGCATGGCGATATATGCCTCTAACATCCCCGAGCCGTGCGCAAAATATCAGACATTAGGTAGGTGAAAATTAGTTGAAAATATCCTTAATAATCTCAATTACAGCGTCGCGCGCAACGCGATCAATCCCCTTCATCCACGCGATGCCATGACGCAACATCACCGAAGATTGCTTGATTGGAATAGCCACCGTATTCGGCGGCGCAAGGGTCCCTGTGCCCTGCGTAGTAATGGCCACGCCGACTCCCCGCGCAACCAACAGCAGTGCTAAAAATGGGTCCGGAACCTGCTGTGAAATCTGTGGCACAAAGCCCGCCTCTGCGCACAGCTGGAAGGTGGTGTTGCGGAAAACCGAGCCGGAGAACTCCGGCGTGGTCACAAAGCCTTCCCCCGAAAGCTCCGCTAGGTCCACAATCTCGTTGCGTGCCAGTGGATGGTCCGCCGGCAGCACCACGCAAAATGGCTCGGTGTGAACGGAATAGATTTCAATGTCCGGATCATTAACCGGCAAACCCATCATCGTGATGTCCAGCGTGCCCTGGCGCAGCATACTCAGCGCTTCTTGGGTGAGCTTTTGGCCCACCAGCTCCAAATCCGGCAGAGGCAGCCTATTGCGTACCTCACTGGTGAGCACCGGCAACGTGGAATAGTTCAGGACGCCCGAAAAGCCCAGACGAACTGTGCCGACGATGTCGCCCTCTGCCGCGCTGACCAGCTCCCGCGCCTCCGACATCGTGGCGAGGATACGCCGAGCTTCTGGCAGCAACGCTTTGCCCGCGGCGGTTAGCTCAACCGAACGTGTACTTCTATCAAAAAGTTTTTGCCCGAGATCATTTTCCAGCTTGCGAATCAGCTGGCTCAAAGGCGATTGCGCGATACCCAGACGGTTCGCAGCGTTGCTGAAGTGAAGCTCTTCAGCAACAACCACAAATCCTTCTAGCCACCGGATATCCACGCCTAAGCTCCTTTAAGCCGAGTACACCGCAGACACACCAATCGCGCCCGCGCCCACATGCACAGCCACTACGTCATTGAGTTCTGTCAGAATAAAGCTCGAACCCTCCGGCAATGCTTGCTCCAGCAGGTCTTGCAAGATCTCCGCTTGTTCCTCGGCATCATTGTGCTGCAGCGCGATAAACACCGGTTTGCCGCC
>JABXHG010000829.1 GCA_013393545.1 Alteromonadaceae bacterium
AGCGCCTTTGCTTTCAACGTATTCTTTCAGCTTGGTTTCGTCTTCTTCGTTCAGCGCGCAACGCTCCATAATTTCGTAGATAGACACATCGGCGTTACCCGGAATGACTTTCTTCGCGTCGGCGCTCATTTCATCTTCAACCACATGAGTCTGATGCTTAATAATTTCAGCGCCCGCAGAGACTGCCGCGTCGACCATTTCATAGGCGGTTTCCAGGCTGCCTTCGTGGTTAATGCCTATTTCAGCGACCACAACCGGGTCGTGGTCGTAACCAATTTCGCGCGAGCCAATTTTCATTACTGGGTGTTTTTCCGGGGTGTTAGCCATGTTGTGTTTTCTCCATAATCTGTTCGGCAAGTTGCAGGTCACTTGCTCTGTCAATGTCGACAGACGCCTCTTCGCTCATAATGTAAGGGTAGACATTTTGGCGCGGAATACCGCCGCCGGCTTCAAAGGCTGCTGTACTAAATATATAAATGGCACCGTTGGGATGAACGGTACGGGGAAGATCCTGACGGCGCATGTAAGGCGCGTCCAGGCTCAAAAGACCGGATAAAGATCCGTCTGAATTCAATTGGTAAGCTTTTGCAGCGGAGTGCGCCGGTTCAATAACGCTTAAAACACAGTTGGCGTCGCTGTCCGCATAAATACCGTAGGCTTCGTCAATATGCTGTGCCGATCTTAACGGCGACGTGGGTTGCAGCAATGTTACGCTGTTTACCTTAAGCGACTGCTTTTTTAAGTAATTAATGGCGTGTGCAATAACCGGCTCGCTGCTGGTGTCGTCCTGTGCCAGCTCTACCGGGCGCGGAATAACCTGGGCTCCGGCCTGCTTGCTGACCTCAGCAATGGCCGAATTTTCTGTCGACACGTAAACGGCGTCAACCGACGCGGCGTTTTGTGCAGCCAGTATGGTCCAGACAATAAGCGGCTTAC
>JABXHG010000830.1 GCA_013393545.1 Alteromonadaceae bacterium
TCAGTTGGTCGTATACGGCACGCTCTTTTTTACTGAGTTTCACCTCTTGTGCGTTGTCTATACGCTCAGGCATCTCGAGAAAGTCCTCACTTTTAATGCTGACTGTGACATCACTTATCTTGTCATATATTTCATCTTCTGCACCGTCGCGCAATTCCCAATTGAACACATTATCTGATACTGCATGTGTCGGATAGAAATATTTTTGTCTAAAATGTGTTTTGTACTTGCCTAAACGTTCACCGCCGTCAATCAAATACATCTGCGACCATATATCAATTAAGTTATTAGGTGCTGGCGTTCCTGTTAACCCTACAAACCTATCAACTAAAGGCATTTTCTTTTTAAGTACCTTAAATCTCTGACTGTCTGAGTTCTTGAAAGTCGATAGCTCATCAATCACTAACATGTCGAACGGCCAGTCTTTTTTAAATTTCTCACATATCCATTTTGTATTTTCTTTATTTGTTACATAAATGTCAGCATCTTTAGCCAATGCCTCTGTGCGCTGTTTAGAGGTACCTAGAACAAGCGAAATAGTTAAATTGGATAAATGGTACCATTTTGCTATTTCTTGCGCCCATGTGCCCTCCGCAACGCGTTTAGGGGCAATCACTAATATCTTATCTACTTCAAGATAGTCATATTTGAGTTTTTCAATGGCTGTAAGCGTTGAAACTGTCTTGCCTGTTCCCATTTCTAAAAATAAACCATATTTCTTATTGTTGATTATCTTGTCTATTGAATATTCCTGATAGCTGTGCGGTATAAATTCAACAGCCATTATTGACCACCCCATTTATAAATTCATCGACTTGCGCTTTTGAGTTCGGCACATAAACATGTATACCTAACCTTTTAAATTTCTTGTGCAAATATTTTTGAGGTACTGACAATTTGCCTTGCTCATTTTTCAGCTCGACAAAATAAATTCTATTTTCAGGAAGTAAAACAATTCTATCAGGCACCCCTCGAATTGATGATGAAAATTTCAGACATAAACCGCCTAATTTTTCCACCTCATCTTTTAGATATTTTTCAATTTTACTCTCTCTCATTTTGCTATCTCCTTTTGTGTAAAAATACACCCGTGTCCCAAGGTCCCATTTTTTCTCGCCCCACATTTATAAAAACCCATGTTAGGGAGTATAT
>JABXHG010000831.1 GCA_013393545.1 Alteromonadaceae bacterium
CCTGCGCGATGCGAAACAGTGATTCGGATTAGAGGTGTGAAGTTGTGAATGGGTTTGGGAAACAATATTCCACAGATTAGCCACAGAATATCATTGACAATCGGACATATTCGGGCAACAATCAACATTGTCGAGTATTTATCCATGCAATTTCCCAAGTAATCGCCATTTACTTGGGCTTTGTCCCAATATAGCTAATTTTTGGAGAACCCCGCACCAAATGATTGTGACTCTAACTCCGAATCCAAGTATCGATGCCACTATCGCGTTGGATTCTGCCCTTGAACCCGGCACTGTGCACCGGGCCCATAGTATGACGCATGTTGCCGGCGGCAAAGGCATCAATGTGGCCCACGCAGTGACGCTGGCAAACCAGCCCAACATCGCAGTTTTTCCAGCTGCAGACAATGATCCTTTTGTTCCTTTGGTTCGCGACATCAACGTTGAGATCAACACTGTCGCGATTGATGAACCCATCCGCACCAACACTACCGTTACGGAACAATCCGGGCGCACAACCAAACTCAATGGCAAAGGTCCATTGGTGGATAAGAAGGCACAGCAACTGCTGATTGACGCCACCTCCGCCGCGGCTGCCGATGCCTCGTGGGTGGTTATGGCCGGTTCCTTGCCGAATGGCGTGCCGTCTGATTTCTACGTCACCGCCATCAAGGCTCTGCGTGAATCAGCACCGAATATCCGAATTGCTTTGGACACTTCCGACAAGCCGATGGAAGAGATTGCAAAGAATCTCTCTACCGCGGCACCTGATTTGATCAAGCCAAATGGCTTGGAGTTGGGTCAGCTAGTCGGTGAGGACGGTCTTGCACTGGAAGAAGCTGCCGAACAAGGTGACTTTTCTGGTGTGATTGCTGCAGCGCGCAAGGTCAACGCTCAGGGTGTTGCCTATGTTCTGGTGACGCTCGGCGCTGCGGGTGCATTGTTGGTTACTGAGTCGGGTGCGTGGTTGGCTAGTCCGCCACCCATCGAAGTGGTCTCCACTGTTGGCGCGGGCGATAGCTCACTTGCTGGATTCTTGTTGGCCCAGGCGGCTGGCAAGAGCTTGGCTGAATCTCTACAACAATCCGTTGCGTATGGCTCCC
>JABXHG010000832.1 GCA_013393545.1 Alteromonadaceae bacterium
CAATACGAATCAGCCATCGTATTCCCCTTTATTGCTGATCGCAGTCATAGTGCGCCCCGTTTTGACGGATTTATTCTGGGTAGAAACCGGATTACGACGAGCATCCGCATGCTCATCATTCATTTTAATTAATAGCCATTGGGGTTTCTTTCCTTCCCGGAAGCGCTTTAACGCGTAACCGCCACAAAGCTTACGGCCCTCCAGCCAAATTTCAATCAGGCCGTTGCGATACGCCTCAGACATAGAGGTGGAGTTTCTCTCCTCTTGCTGCAGGTTACAAAACCGGCCACGGTCCCAAACCATAACAGTGCCAGCACCATAGTTCCCCTCGGGAATAATACCTTCAAAATCCCCGTAATCCAGCGGGTGGTCTTCCACTTGAATAGCCAATCGTTTCTCACTTGGGTCAAGTGAAGGCCCCTTCGGAACCGCCCAGGATTTAAGGCTGCCGTTTATTGCGAGACGAAAGTCAAAGTGGAGCTGGCTTGCGTCGTGCTGCTGGATAACAAACCAGCCGTATTTTAACGTTTCTTGCTGAGCCCCATCCGACGGTGGCTCACTGGTTTTCTCTGTGTTGCGTTTATTTTCGTACTCGCTGCTCTTTGCTTTCATAATAATTTCCCGAGAATAGAGTCAGTGACCAGCCTCGCCGATGCTCGCCTATAATCTGAAAAGAAAGACAAAGTCGCTCAATGAATAGCGTAATATGATCTGTGACCGCCAATGACAATTACGCATACTGATTAAATTATCATTGTAGATTTACAAGCCTGCTCCTGTTCGAATTCAGGAGCAGGCCGATGCAGCAATTAACTCTAAGTGTTTGTATCAACAAAATTTACACTTATATTGAGTTAACTGTCTTTCGATGCGCAGTTACAACCTGGATGTTGGCAGCCTTTACCTTCCGCACAGTCTTCACTGCAGAAAATACCCTCTGCCGACTTTACATGGTTCTCGTCGTCAGCAACCCTACAAGTGCAGCCTTCACTGGAACATAAATAGGTACCATCAGCACTGAC
>JABXHG010000833.1 GCA_013393545.1 Alteromonadaceae bacterium
GAATAATTCTGCACGCAGCAAAGACAACACTCCTGATTTCTCAGACGACCCGTTCTTGGCTCCTAAGTCCGTGGTCAATCCTCGCCGTGCAACCACCAGCCCAACGAATGTGTACCGTCCAGAGCCAATCTTTGGCCAGCAGCCTGATAACTATGCACAGGCGCCAGATCAGGGCACGGTAGCAACGGATACGGAAACACCAACCCAGACCTCCGCTACCCAGGGTCAGGGCCAGAGCCCTTCCCCTCAGCCTGGTACGTCTAATTCGCAGACTCCGAATAACGGGACTTCGGATAATTCGCCAACGCGTACGCGTCCGAATAACTCGGACCGTGATGACGATGACCCAACAACGGGCATCCCAAGCCCTTCGCAGCCTTCTGAAGAGCCGTCGGAACCATCAGAGCCGGGCGAGCCGTCTGAGCCTGCTGAACCATCAGAACCATCAGAGCCTTCAGAACCGGCGGAGCCTTCTGAGCCAAGTGAGCCAGAAGACAGCGAGGAGCCTACGCCTACTGATGAGGCGCAAGCTCCAAATAGCTCAGACCAGAACTAAACCCGGGCGATAAACGCTTGAGCGTTATCTGGGGTAGTCATGGTGATCTTGCCGTCAGAGGCTGGAACCCACGCTGCCTGAGAAGGTTTCAGCTCCAAGGCCGCGCCGTCTTCGGCGGTTAAGACTAGGGTGCCGGAGGTACACAAGATAACGCCTGGGCCTGCGCTTTCCGATGTAACCTCATCTCCCGCGTTGAGCTCGCAGCGGGTCAGCGCGTACTCATCGACGGGGACGGGATAGTTCATTGCCTGCGCACCGTTAACGGGTGCAGAATCCGAACGGCCAATTTGCTTGACGCGTTGGTCAGCAACGGTGTTGAAAGACAGAACTTTGACTAGCTCGGGAACATCCACGTGCTTTGGGGTGAGGCCACCCCGCCGCACATTGTCGGAATTCGCCATGATTTCCACGCCCAGCCCGCGCACATAGGCATGCAGTTGACCGGCATCGAGGTAGATGGCTTCACCGGGACTTAGCTGCACATGGTTGAGCAGAATCGCACCCAGAACGCCCACATCACCTGGGTAGAGCTGGTTGAGCTCAATGATGGTCTTGAGCACTGGACGCATCCAAGAATCTTGGTTCACGGTGGTCAACAGCTGCTTCGCGTTTTCAATTAAGGCGGCGATGAGCTCACGGCGCTTGACTGCCGGGATGGT
>JABXHG010000834.1 GCA_013393545.1 Alteromonadaceae bacterium
ATAGAAGAGAAACTTTGCCCCAATTAGTTCTTCGTCACAAACCGTGTAAAAGACTGTGTCGACATTCCAGAATGGCTCTTCAACGTACTGAACGTTCAGCGAGCCTTTTCGCGGTAACAAAACTGTAGGTCTTTCATAAGCAGCATTTAGGACGCTTACATCCATAAGCCCACCACTGCCATAAACTGGGATTTCCCCAGGTTCCTGAGTTTTCCAGTCTCTTCCATTTTTAATCTGGCAAACATTCGCCAACTCGGTAAAAATGACACCGGTAGGACAAAACTGAGCAATGAGGTTGTCAATCTTGCTCACTTCGAAGCCTCCAAGTCAGCAACAATGCCATCGATAGCTGTGCGTAGTTCAGCCTGGCGAGCAACAATTTTCTGAATCTCAGCATTGAGTTCAGTGATGTTGATTTCTTGGCGAGTATCTTCTTTTTCAACGTAGGAAGAAACCGCAATGTTGTAGTCATTGTCCGCGATCTCTTCATTCGAAACACGCTTAGAAAAGTAGTCGACGTCAGTCCTCTTGGTAAATGAAGTCAGGATTGATTCTTGGTTTTCCTCAGAAAGTTTGTTCTTATTGCCACTGCGAACAAATTGCTGTGATGCATCGATGAAAAGAACTGAGTTATCCTTCTTCGACTTCTTTAGCACCATGATGCAGGTACCAATCGTGGTACCAAAGAAGAGGTCCACTGGTAGCTGGATGATCGCATCAAGATAGTTATTGTCAATCAGGTACTTGCGGATCTTCTTTTCCGCGCCGCCGCGATATAAAACGCCAGGGAACGAAACGATTGCCGCAGTTCCATTAACTGCGAGCCAAGACAAGATGTGCATCGTAAAGGCCAAGTCCGCCTTAGACTTTGGCGCTAATACTCCCGCCGAGGAAAAGCGTGGGTCATTAATCAATACTGGGTTGGCATCCCCTTCCCATTTAATGGAATAGGGTGGGTTGGAAACGACCGCTTCAAACGGTTCATCGTCCCAGTGTTTTGGATCGGCCAATGTATCGCCGAGCGCGATATTGAAGTC
>JABXHG010000835.1 GCA_013393545.1 Alteromonadaceae bacterium
GGTTTATTTTTTAGAGAGGGGGTCGAGGCATGGCCGATTCTTTGGTCATTGTCGAATCGCCCGCCAAAGCGAAAACCATCAGTGAGTATTTGGGGAGAAAATATATCGTCAAAGCCTCGATGGGTCACGTGCGGGATTTGCCCAAAAGTCAACTGGGCGTGGACACTGAAAACGGATTCCAACCAAAATATATCACGATCCGGGGGAAAGGGGATGTCCTCAAGGAACTGAGAGACGCCAAAAAAAAGGTGAAGCGTGTCTATCTGGCGGCTGACCCGGATCGGGAAGGGGAAGCCATCGCCTACCATCTGGCTCACAGCCTCAATATGGAGGTGGATGAAGAGTGCCGGGTGGTGTTTAACGAGATCACCAAACAGGCGGTCAAAGATGCCTTCAAGCATCCGCGCAAGATTGACCTGGACTTAGTTCAGGCGCAACAAGCGCGCAGAATTTTGGATCGTCTGGTGGGATACGGGATCAGCCCAGTACTGTGGAAGAAAGTGAGAAAGGGACTCTCCGCGGGACGGGTCCAATCGGTAGCCGTCAAGTTCATCATCGACCGGGAAAAGGAGATCCGTAATTTCCAACCGGAAGAATACTGGACGGTGACAGCGGTTCTGGACGCGAAGGGGGAGACTTTGGAAGCGAAGTTTCACGGATACGGAAAGAAGAAGAAAGAACTGAAAAATGAGGCAGAGGTTCAAGAGCTGCTGGAAGCGATCAAGGGTAAACGGTTTACTGTGGAGGAAGTGAAACAGAGTGAGCGGCGGCGCAACCCCGCCCCGCCTTTCATCACGAGCTCGTTGCAACAGGAAGCGGCCCGCAAGCTCAACTTTCGTGCAGCGAAAACGATGACGATTGCCCAGCAGCTCTATGAAGGGGTGAATCTAGGAAAAAAGGAGGGCTCCGTCGGTCTGATCACCTATATGCGGACAGATTCCACCCGGATCTCAGAAACCGCTCGCCAGGAAGCCCGGGAATACATCCAGGGAAAGTATGGGGACTCTTACCTTCCGGCTCGCCCCCGGACCCATAAAAAGC
>JABXHG010000836.1 GCA_013393545.1 Alteromonadaceae bacterium
TGCTGCCTCTAAAGCGCTGCGAATTCCTGTGTCCTGTTTAACTTCAAGATTCGGTTCCATCAGCAATCTTCCTTAATAACGTCCATTAAGTTTAAAAATGCCGGTGTATGATAGCCCTGCCGCCATATCAGGTAGGTATTGAGGCTTTCGCAAAACAACGACTCTAGCGTGTTTGCAGCCGGACTTAATGCCAATACGCTTTTAGGTAATAAAGTAACGCAGTGACCCGCAGCGACACAGGCAATCATAGTGTGGTACGAATTAAACTCCTGCACGCGCCATTCGGAGTTCCCGTGAATACCCAGGAACTCTTCTGCCAGCGAACGATAGGTGCAACCCTGTGCAAAAGCGGCTAGCGTACGTGTTTCTAATTCGTTCACATGACGAATATCGGAATCGGTGGGCGGTAACAATAGAACCAACTCCTCTTGCCACACAGGAAACGAATTGATACCCCTGTCATCTAGTTCATTACTGTCAATTTGATTGGTGTTCAGAGAAATAAAAGCGCAATCGAGCAACCCTTTTTGTACCTCATCAATGAGCGGGCGTGAAGGCGCTGTTTTTAGTGTCAGTTGAGTACTTGAGAAACGCTTACTAAAATCAGCTAGCAAGAGTGGTAACCGGCTAGCGGCAGTACTTTCCATGCTACCAATATGTAAACTTCCACCGTTTGAGGTTCCCGAAGCCACTTGCTTTGCCTCTTCTTCCAGCGCAATCAGACGTTTTGCGTAATCCAAAAAGCGCTCGCCTGCACTGGATAGTGATAAACGTTTATTAATGCGTACAAACAAGTCGGTTCCAATTTCCGCTTCAAGCTGTTGGATTCGGGTCGTGACATTCGAAGGAACTCTACCTAAGCGGGTGGCGGCACGAGTGATGCTCAATTCGTTAGCAACACTGCAAAAAATTTTAAGTGACTCGATATCCATATTAATTCTCAAAATAAGAATTTAATTTAAAATAAATTCTTTAATTAAGAATATCAAGGAGAGTTTTATTCTAAGTTAAGATACATCAAGCTGCGCGAGCAGCAGACACAAAAAAGTCTTTTGTAAAAGGAATACAAAAGACTTAATCACGTTTTTCTTCGTAACGGAAAACGATAAGGTTTAAGGAATGCGAGCGATAACTTTTATTTCGAAGTCAAAACCGGCTAACCAATTCACGCCTACTGCTGTCCAATTTGGGTAGGGAGGTGAGCTAAACATTTTTTGTTTTACTTTCATGATGGTATCGAACTGATTCTCAGGGTCTGT
>JABXHG010000837.1 GCA_013393545.1 Alteromonadaceae bacterium
GGTCGGCAAAAGAATTCATCCAATCAGCTCCCTTCAGAAGACATCATAGGGGGAAATGCTGAAGGAAACAGGGGATCCATTCTTATGATTTCCTTAATCCTGTTTCGCCATCAGATATAACAAACCCCGCCCATGTCCTAGATCAGACCCGGCGCGGAGATTGCGTTTACCCATATTCCGATGCCATCTCACTTCAGATCTTCCCGCTCCAGGTTTCCACCATTGAATTCCACCGATGGCATGGGCACCGGTTCATCGGGTACCCCGTACATATTCTTCTTTCCCTCCTGACGAACCCACTGCAAAAAGACATGTCCCATGCCAGTCCCATAAGCGATCTCCTGGATGATTTTCATCACCACTCCGCCTAACTGTTGATCATTGTGGGGGGAAAGGATGGGAAAAAGCCGGGTTCCCTCATAGGAAGCAAACAGCAACCCATCGGAAAAGATAATCAAAGCACAGGCTGGGGTTAAGAGCATCCCTGCAGCGGCGAGATAAGCCAACTTCTTCAGGGGTTGCAACACCCGTTCCTCTGCCAACGGGGTGAGCACAGGCCACCACATCAAGCCTGCCGTCAAGATCAGAACAATGTGTGATAGCAACTGATACAGCTCATCCCCCATCAAAAAATCGAACACCCGCGGGAGATGGTAGACGGAAAACAATCCGTTGAAAAGAAGCAAGGTCACGAGGGGGCGACGACCCCATACCGCCCTTTTTCTCAGAGGAGTCCTTTGCAACCAGTGACGCCACATCCAGTCCGGAATTCCCCGAATCAGTAGGGGAGGCACGATCAAATAGAGAATCGACTGCTGTAACATATGGACACTGAACAACTCATGTCCAATCGCCTCCATCGGACTGCCCAATGCTAGGTAAAAGAGAGCCAATCCTGTGAGAAACAACATTTTTCTCCCTGGGGGGACTGGTTCCCGGCCACTTCGAATCTCTCTCCGAAAACCAGTAGCTGCCATATACCAAATACCGAGGGCAACCACCACCAGATTGAGCCCCACATTCCACAATTCCCGCG
>JABXHG010000838.1 GCA_013393545.1 Alteromonadaceae bacterium
TGTTCAGGCCGATCTGAGCCCGGCGTTGCATGTCGGCGTCAAGCAGCCAGTCGATGATGAACAGCGTCCGTTCAACCCGTCCGATTTCCCGTAATGCCACCGCAAGCTCATGCTGCCGGGGATAGGCGGCGAATTTTCGCAACAGTTGGCTTGGAGGCATTGCGCCCGCCACCATGGTGGCCGCGCTGCGCAGAATGTCGGGCCAGTTCGAACTGATGACGGGTTCCCTGATCTTGCCACCGATCAAGCCTTTCAGCTCTTTTGGGCAGGATGTTGGATCGAAGAGGTAAAGGCGCTTGGATGGCAGATCCCGGATGCGGGGTATGAACTGGAAGCCCAGCAGAGCGGTGACGGCGAAGACGTGGTCGGTGAACCCGCCAGTATCGGCGTACTGCTCTCTGACCTTTCGCCCGGCGTCGGTCATCAACAGGCCATCCAGAATGTAGGGCGCTTCGTTCACCGTGGCCGGGATAGTCTGGGTGGCGAAGGGGCCGAACTGGTCGGAGACATGGGTGTAGGCTTTCAATCCGGGTTCATGGCCATACTTGGCGTTGATCAGATTCATCGCCTCGCCTTGGCGCGTGGTGGGGAAGAACTGCCCGTCACTGGACGCGGTGACACCGCTGCCCCAGAACCGGGCCATCGGCAAGGCAGATTGGCCTTCGATAACTGTGGCCAGGGCGCGTGCCATCGCCTCGCTTTCGACATGCCACCGCGACAGGCGCGAAAGCTGGAAATAATCATGGGTGTTGGTGGCCCCGGCCATTTTGCTGAGGCCAAGGTTCAGTCCTTCGGCCAGCAGCACATTCAGCATGCCGACCCTGTCCTTGCACGGGACGCCGGTGCGCAGATGGGTGAATGCTTCCGTAAAGCCGATCTCGTCGTCCACTTCGAGCAGGAGGTCGGTGATCCTGATTTCCGGCAGGCGGCTATAAAGATCAAGCACCATGGCATCGGCCTCTTCGGGGACAGCGGCAGTCAGCCGGTCTATTTTGAGGGCGCCGTCTTCGATGGACCCGCCCGGAATGGCACCGGCCCTGGCGGCGCGGGCCAATCGCTGTAGGCCCGCGGCCAGGCGAGACTTCCGATCCGCCAGCCAGGCATCCGGTTCGAACGGCATGGCCAGTTTTGGCGTGGCCCGGGCGACTTCGGCTGGGACCAGCGCGTCCTTTAGATCGCCATACCTGCGGGAATGTGCGAGCCAGATATCACCGGAACGGAAGGCATCGCGCAGATGGCACAGGACCGCCACCTCCCACAGTCGGTACCCATCATCGTTATTCAGGTGCCGATGCCATTTCGAGGTTC
>JABXHG010000084.1 GCA_013393545.1 Alteromonadaceae bacterium
ATCCTGGTTTTACGGCCACCCCATTGTTCGATTCCATGAGTAGAAATCCTAGACCTACGCGTGCCGAAGTGACAGATGTAGCCTACGCCATACGTGCTGGGCCCTATCACATTATGGTTTCTGGAGTAACCGCCGCTGGGAAATATCCGGTAGAAGCGGTGGAGACCATGGCGATCATCTCTTCCCGGGCGGAGGAGTCTCTTCAATACGCGGATTTGTTCCAAGAGCGGATTCGGGCACTGGACATGAGCATACCCGATTCGATCAGCCAAGCTGTGGTACATACAGCTGACACTCTGAAAGCATCGGCGATTATCACATCCACTGAAAGTGGAAAAACCGCCCGCATGGTCTCTAAGTATCGTCCCCGGGCTCCGATCGTAGCTGTTACCCGGAATCAGCAGGTGATGCGACACCTTGCTTTGGTCTGGGGGATTGTCTCCGTCGAAGGGGAGAAGGTGGAAACCACAGATGAGATGTTGGGGACAGCGATTCAATCCACGATTCAGTCCGGCTATGTTCACCATGGGGAACTTGTAGTCATTACGGCGGGGGTTCCTGTGGCAAAATCAGGTACTACCAATCTGATGAAAGTCCATGTGGTCGGTGATATCCTGGCCAAAGGGCAAGGAATCGGAAAAAAGGTGCTCACCGGTGAAGTGGTTTCCGGTGTGACTGCCCAAGAGTTGCGTTCCAAGATGAAGGACGATGCCATTTTAGTCACCCGGAACACAGATAAGGATATGATGGACTCCTTTAAGCGGGCGGCGGCCGTCATTGTGGAACAGGGAGGCCTTACCTCTCATGCGGCGGTGGTGGGTCTCAGTCTGGGCATTCCGGTGGTGGTGGGAGTCTCAGGTGCTACCGGATTATTTGAAGACGGAATGGAAATCACGGTGGATGCAGAGCGAGGGCATATTTATTCGGGTCGGGCCAATGTCCTCTAACCGCAAAAAGCGCTGGCTTTCCAGCGCTTTTTGCCTCACCACCGGTATCCCTTTGAATGAAGGAGGACGGTTTCAACTTGTACGCAGACGGGGATAAATCCACCAACGAAGCTTTTTGCGCCGCTTCTTGCGCCGTCGCAGTTTCACTTCAGATCCCCCCTTTCCCCATGTCGGCCATACTTCCTCATCGGTTTGTCTATGATTATTCTATATAGAACCAACGGGTTTGGTTATTCACATTATGTGTTTTCAGGTGCGAATTTATGTAATGCCCATGAAATCGGAGGTGTAACGAAAACGTAATGAAACCCCGTCGGGATCAAAGTCAATTTCGTGTACGCTATCAGGAGACGGATCAGATGGGAGTGGCTCACCACAGCAATTACGCGACTTGGTTTGAGGTGGGCCGTACCGATTGGATTCGGAAAGTGGGTCTCTCATACGGCGAATTAGAAAAGCGGGGATTGCTGTTGCCGGTTGTCGATCTCCACTGCCGGTATATCTCCCCTGCACAGTATGATGACACTTTGTCTATACGGACGTGGGTCGGGGAGATGCGGGGACCGAAGATCACATTTTGTTACGAAGTGTACCGGATGGATGATGAGCTCTTGCTGGCCCGGGGAGAGACTATCCATTTTTGGACGGATCGGAACTTGAAGCGGTTGAATCTGGAGAGGAAGGAGCCCCAGCTGTTCCGGTTATTGTCCGAACGTATTTCCGGGCAAACGGAGGAATGACCTGTGTTTCGTATGTTGATTTTGTTCATGATTATCGTGCCTGCTGTGGAGATTTGGGGCTTGGTCACTGCAGGCAAGTGGATCGGGGCGACCCCGACAGTTCTCTTGGTCATCGCC
>JABXHG010000839.1 GCA_013393545.1 Alteromonadaceae bacterium
ATGAACGGGTGGAGGATTCGCTTTATACACTGAAGACCAAAGACGAAGTGGCCCGGTTGGTGGAGGAGTTTGAAGCCCATGTACCGACGGAATGGGTGATCGATTATTTGCAGGATCGCCTAGGAGCGGATGCGGTACAGGAGATGGCGGATGGCAAGGTCCGGGTTCGCTTCTATGACCGGGAACTGACTCGAAGCAAAGTGAACACTCGGGAATTTCTGTGCACCTTTGAGAAAGATGTGGATCGGTTTTGTCAGGAAAAAGGGGTGACGTTGTATAAGGGTGAGGCGTCATAACAGTTTGGGACGAATGGGGAATCAGTTGGTTCCTGTTCGTCCTTTTTTGCAGGACTCAGGCATGGCGGCCGTTTATTTTCTTAGCAACCTCGATAAGTTTCCCTGACCAAGAAGCTGGGAATCACTCATTCCGATACGAAGGTGGAGTATATGCTGAAAGTGCCGAAATGGGTTTCCGAAGATATGAAGAAAGTTTTGAAGAGCAGCTCCATATTACGGTGAAATATCGCCGGATCGACTGGGGAGGGTAAGGATATCATGGAAGAGATCCAAAGGTGGCTGATGTTTTCCTACTGGGGTTCCTATCTGAAGGAAGATTATATACAGGTAGGGTTGGATGTGACAGAAGTACTGATGAAGCACTGGGGGATGGCACGGCTTTTGGAAGGAGTTGCATTTAACTATGATGAGGGAATGGAAGATATCGATTCCATCGACAAGGTCAGAGATGAGGTTTTGAGTGATCGGGATCGTTATGAATTATATGATGTTACATTCTTCAATCCTACCGTGACAGAAGAAATTTATGGGAACCGGTTGTATGTTAATGATGGAATGCTGAGAGTCGAAGAATATGACGATCTGAAATATTTTCAAACGGACGATCCCGCTGTGAACGAACGAAGAACCCAATCGCTGTTGGAAGTATTCACGGAAGTAGCCAGTCTTCCTGCGATACAAGAGCTGTGGATGGTGAATCATGATCGAACCGCTTTCATGGGTCATCCTGCCTATCTGTATCGTCCCCGTCCGCTGTATGAACGAGTGGAACATACGCTCTATATGTCAGAGACGAGGGACGAAGTGGCCCGGTTGGTGCAGGAGTTTAAAACCCATGTACCGACGGAATGGGTGATCGATTATTTACAGGATCGTCTGGGAGCGGATGCGGTACAGGAGATGGCGGATGGCAAAATCCGG
>JABXHG010000840.1 GCA_013393545.1 Alteromonadaceae bacterium
GTATCTCCAGACTTCCTGTCTCCCTAGTGATCGACAGTAAAATTCAACAGGATTCACTGAAACGACTCGGGCTGGAGGAGGAATGGCTACGGGATTAATTGCAGCGCTATGGTCATAAAGACCTGAACAAGGTTTTCTTTGTCAGTATCGATGACAAGGGGAAGCTATACGTGGATTCCCGTAAGGATGATTGGAAGCCTTGTGATGTTAGGCGTGTTGATTAGCCATATTTTAGGCAGGAAATCAGGTCGGGATGGTGGGACGGTGAAGAGCCTTTGCACCCATAGGGCACAAGTCTCGCCAGGGTCGCTTTCCGCTCCCGGGTCTCGCTATGCGTTCTTTGCAAGAGATCGTAGCCGTCCCACCCTCCCCGTCCCCTCAAGCAATATGTGATGGGGGCAGTGGGAAGAGCGAAAGGTCGATTTAGTTTCCTTCACCCATTTACTGGTTAATCAACAGCCCTGATTCTATGTGAAACCCCATCCTCCCTCCGATGTCTTGCCCCGCTTTCGGGATAGAACTTGCTGGTCAAACCCGAGGGGACCGTCTTTTCTTAACACTTGAATTGACCGGAAGCCCTAGGGGCAACATTCTTTCTTGTGTTTTTCGCTTGGCTTTTCCACCCTATCTGATCGGAGGATTCTTAGTCTCCACTTTCTTGCCGGATGGCAACGGTCGCATAGGTGAACAGGATCTTCTCATGCCCAATATGTGGCTAATCAACACACATGTCCACCTTTCCCTGGGTTCCCTTAAAAAGGATTTTTGGTAATGACGCCCGATACAATAATTGTTCCCGATTTGCGGATATTATCCATAAGTCGGATCAACACACGATGGGTTCTAGTTCCGTTAAATTTACTTTTCCGGAAACTATCTCAGCGCTATTTTTTTTGTTCAGTTGGTAGTAGGATGGGTTATAACCAACTAAATAAACAGGGAAACTAGGTGATTGAGAGAATGAAAAAAGTCGGATGGATCTTGATGGCTATGACTCTGGTCTTGTCTGCTTGTGGCGGGCCGGCACCTTCCGAACAATCAGGACAAGGGGAGCAGAAGGTACTGGGGATGTCCGAGGAGCAGGAACCACCGATGTTGGATAGTGCTAAGAGTTCTGACG
>JABXHG010000841.1 GCA_013393545.1 Alteromonadaceae bacterium
AGGCACCGAGAAGCTGATGTCGCTCAGTGCTCGGTCACCGGTTTTGTAGGTTTTCGATAAACCTTTCAGTTCAAGCATTATATTCTGCCGTTACTAATAATAGAAGAATCAGCGAGGTTGACTATATCGGACGACATGCTCAACAGACTGAAGACGATTTGTCGTTTGAGTCTTTAGCGGCAGTTATAAACGACACCGTTGGCATCATCTATCTTACGAATGACTTCCCAGTGCTCCTTAAAAGTAATCGGGATGAACTGGGCCTCACCTGACTTAGAGAACTCCTCTTCTAGAGAAGTACCTGCCCAGTCGAAGGAGAAAAACGCCTGTTGTATTTTGTCCTGCAGTTCTGGCGTCAGGTTGTGCGCGACCCCGTACCCGGTAGTGGGGAAGGTCTGAGACTTGTACAGGGATACAATCTGGTCTTCGTTGACGACGTCCCGGTCCAGCATCCGCGCCATAACGGAGTTAGCAACCGCGGCGGCGTCATAGTCCTTGTTGGCTAAACCAAGAATTGAGTTGTCGTGCTTGCCGGAAAACACCGGCATGAAGTCTCTATTTGGCACAAGATCATAATCTGCCTTCAATATTGCAGAGGGCGCTTTGAAGCCTGAGTTCGAGGTTTCGGAAGTGAAAGCCAGTTCGCCACCTTTCAGTTCTTCAACCTCGGTAATGCCGGAATCGGGGTGGGTAATGATCTCCATCTCGTAGCCGAACGAGCCGTCAGCGGAAGCCATAATGGTGAAAGGGCGGAAGCCAGCGCACGCAACGGCTATGGGGTTGGAACCGGTATTGAAACCGGCAATATGCAGGCGACCTGCACGCATGGCTTCAATTTGCGCCGCGTTGGATTGAACCGGGAAAAAATGGATTTTTTTGCCGGTTTCCGCAGATAAATGATCGAGAAAGTCGGACCAAGCCTCGGCATATACTGAGGGGTCTTCCACAGGAGTGTAAGCAAAAATCAAGGTAGAAGGGTCAACCTGCTCAGACTTGGCAGGTATGTCCGCAATCAGGTCGCCATCATTATCGCTGTATCGGGAATCCAGTTTGAACGCGCCCTGCGCGAGCATAGGTGTCATCAGGGCTGCACATGTAAGAGACATCAACTTATTCATATTTGTATCCTTAGGTTATGAAGCATCATCGACATGATACTAACTAGGGACTGTTATGGTTCTGTGACAAAGACAGGATGTTGGAAGGGTTCGTTGATCAGGTGAGCAGGGGCTTGAAAGGGGGACCTGCGAAAAGAATCAGCGGATGAGGACATCCGCTGATTCTGTATTGCAATTACGAACGTTCGACTAAGGAACTACTACAG
>JABXHG010000842.1 GCA_013393545.1 Alteromonadaceae bacterium
TTTGATGGTCGGGAAGCGTGTGATGGATATCTAGAAATTCACCCAGCAAATCTGGCAACTTTCTGGAAAACTATCTGCATGAAGAATATTTCCCTTGATGAAATAGATATCGCCAAGGTCGTGTCGTCCCGAACGCCTGTCGACGTGAAACTAGCTACCGACGTAAAGTCCATCTTCGAGCAGATGCTGGGAGATGGAAAATCCGTCATCAATCCGGACATAAAGATTTGGACTGCCTCAGTCGCGGAAGATCTTGGTGCCAGAGTTGAACAAAATCCAATAGTTGGCACCGAGCTTAATCAGTGGGAAAAACTAAGCCTCCAAACTTGCTGACGCTCCCGATGAAGTCTTACTCTTGGCAGCGGAACTGGTGTTCCTTCGTGAACAACCCATCCGAAACTCACGGCCCGAAACCCGCAAAGAACATATTCAACTCGTCCTTAATTTGCTAGCAATGACGGTTGAATTGCCGCAGTTTATGCAGGACTGCCTTTCTCGACCTTCTGGCCAAGGGGGTTTTAGAAGTGGTCAGGGCTACAAAGGTCAAATGTGGAAGCATCTCATTTGGTGCACCAAATTCATCGAGCACATCGCTGCAATGGCCGACGGTGAACGCCAAACCCTGCAAAATGATCCGTAGGCACTTCAAAATGCAATGCTCTCTTCCGGGACGGATACACCAGATATTCGCAATGCGCTGCAATTCCTCATGCGCCCGGACTACTTTGAAGACATTTCATCGGTCAATACCAAAGCCCGAATTCGAGAAGCACTAGCGCCACAAATTGGGGATGTATCTGGACCAGAACCTCAAGACGTTGACAAAGACCTTCTTCGAATCCGCGCCTTGTTCGCGGAAGAAATTGAAGGTCCATTCAGTTTTTGGTCTCCAGGTGTGATCGAGCGCTGGCAACCTGAACAGCCTAAAAGCTCGAAACCAAGCACAACACCAACCGAACCCGCTGCGGCAGCTGATGTTGCTGAACCTCGTCAGCGTCATTACTGGGTATACGCCCCTGGCGAAAAGGCCTCCAAATGGGAAGAGTTCTCCGATGGCGGAATTATGGCAATCGGTTGGGATGAACTAGGAGATTTTGCGCAGTATAAGAGCCAAAAAGAGATTCGAATTCGGCTCGCCAATGGAGATTCTAATTCACAACCAACAAATTCATCGAAGGCAGTGTGGGATTTTCAAAATGAAATGGAAGTCGGTGACATCGTTTACGCCAAGAACGGCCAATCCACCATTGTTGGGCATGAAACTGTCACCTCCGCTCCTCGCTTTGCAGACGATAGAGACTCATTTCAGCATGTTCGTGAGGTTGATTGAGACTATGTTGATCAG
>JABXHG010000843.1 GCA_013393545.1 Alteromonadaceae bacterium
GTCTTTTGTCATTTTTAGGTCTTAAGGCACGCTACCGCTCATGGTTTGCGTCTCCCATAGACCGATGGCTCTGTTATTTTTGTAATTTGTTTGTTACTGAATTTAGATCAAGCGCGTATAATAGCGCATAGAGCCCTTGTGCTACAAAGGCTTTATTGGCTGGTTCTGGTGATATTTTAAGCGGTTGGTTAGGTTACCCAGAAACCAAGAATTTTTGAACGTAACCTGTACAATAACGCCCAACAGCTATTAAAAACATTGAGCAAGGGTAAATGTTGTGAAAATACTGGTAACAGGCACCGCCGGGTTTATTGGGTTTCATACCGCCTTAAAACTGCTGGAACAAGGCCACCAAGTAGTCGGACTGGATAGCATTAACGACTATTACGATGTAAACCTAAAATTCGGCCGGCTAGAAGAAAGCGGTATACCAGAAAATTCGGTTGATTACGGCGTAAAGGTTCAGTCTGAGTTATACCCTGACTATTTTTTTATTCAGTTAAAACTGGAAGACAAAGCGGAATTGGATGAGCTGTTTGAACAAGAACAATTCGACGCTGTTTGTCACCTAGCCGCGCAGGCGGGGGTCCGTTATTCACTGGAAAACCCACACGCTTATATCGATTCTAACATTGTCGGTTTTATGAATGTGCTGGAAGCCTGCCGACATAATGGCGTGAAGAATTTAAGTTATGCATCCAGTTCATCGGTTTACGGCTTAAATGAGCAAATGCCATTTTCTACCTCGCATAACGTGAGCCATCCGGTGAGTTTGTACGCCGCCACGAAAAAATCGAATGAGTTAATGGCGCATACTTATGCGCATTTGTACGGCATACATTGTACCGGCTTGCGCTTTTTTACCGTGTATGGCCCCTGGGGCAGACCCGATATGGCGCCTTTTCTTTTTACTAAAGCGGCTTTTGACGGCGAGACCATTAAGGTCTTTAATAACGGGGAAATGAAGCGCGATTTCACCTATCTTGATGACATTGTTCGGGGTGTGGTTCGGGTGATCGAAAACCCATGCGAGGCGAATAGTGAGTGGGATGATGGCAAAC
>JABXHG010000844.1 GCA_013393545.1 Alteromonadaceae bacterium
AGAAAAAGGAAAAGGAGTCAGAAGAGGGCGCAACGAGCATGGGGGGACGGAGACCCGGAATGAAGCCCTGATCGCGCTGATTATCGAAATCATTGAAGCAATTAAAGGCCAGGTGAGGGTCAAGCGCTGGCGGGAGCAGTTGCCCTGAACTCATTCCCTTAAAAAAACCCGTAAACAGGTATCATTCTCATTGCAATCTATAAACATTCATCTATTATACAGGTTATAGACCAATGGGAGGTGAACCATGAGATACCAAAGCATTCTTGGAAACTGCGACGAAACAACCGTGGGTGGCATGATCAGCCAGTGCCCGGAAACCTCCGAGGTGTTTCAGAGCTACAACCTTGATGTCAGTGAGGATCGAAGCAAAACCGTTCAGCAGGCAGCAGCCCAGGCAGGCATAGCAGGCAGAACTCTGTGCCGGCAACTCTTTGACGTATGCATGGACCACAAGCCCCTGGAAGACCTGGAAACAGACACGTTACTTGAGCTGCTGCACACGGAGTACGACGCTGTCCACCAGGAGCAACTCCCTGCTCTGCGCCGCCTGGCACGAAAAATCGAGACGGTGCATCGCGCCAGCCCGGACCTGCCCCAGGGCATTACCCGTGCGGTAAAACAACTGGACCAAACATTGACAGACCATATCAAACGGGAAGAAACGTATGTGCTGGCACGCATGGAACAGGATCAACCGCCAATGCCGGAAACGCCCATTGCCCAGATGAACGACGAGCATGAGGCCTTGCAGAAGCAACTCCGTGGCATCAGAGAGCTGACCCACAACTACCAAGCGCCGGAAGCCGCCTGCCGCTCTTGGCGCAGGTTGTACGATGAATTGAAAAGCCTGGATTTCAGTCTGTCGGAACAGATCTATCTGGAGCGGGAAATTCTCTTTCCACGGTTTCAGTTCTGACGTTGGCGCCGCTGAAGTGGCGGGGGTTCGCCTGCACGGGTAAAGCACTCACCCGTTCCGGGCGATATACAACTCGTACCCTGCAATCACAGAGTTCAGGCTGTCCCCCAAGTCGGCCCCACACTGGTTGACGCGCC
>JABXHG010000845.1 GCA_013393545.1 Alteromonadaceae bacterium
GATTGCCTGTTGGTGCCAGTTGCCATCCGGTTCTTTGAAAAGCCAGCGGTTTGGTCCTGATGTTCCGCTATAGACCAAACAATTATGCTGAGTTAAATCTTCTGGAGTGTGAGGTTCGCCGTGTGTTTTCACATATTCGGGACTGGCTGCCAGATGATAAGTCTGGTTCCCTAAAACTCGCGCATGCAGTGACGAATCATTCAGAGTGTCAATTCGAAAAATAACATCCGCAGGTTCCAAGTGCGGGTCAACGTAGTCGTCGGTTAGAGTGAGTTCAACACGAAGTTTAGGATGGCGCAGAAACAGTTCTGGTAACCAGGGTGCAATATGTCGTTGCCCGAAATAAACCGGCGCATTTATTCTGACTACGCCTTCCGGCTCATCCTTTCTATCTTGCAGTCTATTGCTCACATCAAGAAATTGTTCTCTGGTTTCGCGAGCAAACTCAATGAATATGCGAGCTGATTCGGTTGGCATAATCGCCCGGGTATTTCGATAAAAAACTGCAGTGCTCTGAGGTTTATTGCGTTAACTGAGTTCATTTGTGCAGGATTCGCAAAGGAGTTTAGTGAACTTTCCCATTTTTCGGTTGCTGAGTCTAGGGTAGGCTGCTGTTCTTGAAAAGTAAGAGGTAGCTTATGCAAATTATTATGGTTTTATTAACGGTACTTGCCGGCATGGGCCTTTCAGTTGAGGCTGGGCTGCTTGGACCGCTTGGCTCACAGGTTGGAAAGCTCTGGGCAACGTTAAGCATTTTTGGAGTCGGCGCGGCGCTGACCTTCCTTCTCATGCTGTTTTTCAGTCCTCGCAATAGTCCTTCGTTCTCATCACAACCCGCGTGGACACTTACAGGGGGCTTGTTAGGTCCGGTGTATGTGGTTGCACTGACTCTGACTGTTCCGGTAATTGGCATTGCCATGACTATGATCGGAATCCTGGTCGGGCAAATTACCAAGAGCTTTATTATTGACCACTATGGTTTGTTTGGCACGCCACCTCGTAAAGTTGACGGCAGGCGCTTCATTGCACTTTTTTTTATTGTTGTCGCACTCGTTCTCATGGCGCTTGATTAAGGAAGTATTATGACATTATTAATGATTATTATCGCCATTGTGGGTGGCGCCGCACTGAGTATTCAGGCTGCCGTAAACGGTGAGCTTGGCAGTAAAGTTGGTGTTTTCAAAAGTGCCTTTTTGACTTTCTTACTCGGCGCCATTATTACCGGGTTGCTTATTTTCTATTTTGAGCCCAGCTATGCGATAACGCTAGCAGATGTGCCGAAATGGCAATTACTCGGTGCTTTATGTGGCGTTCCTTATATTG
>JABXHG010000846.1 GCA_013393545.1 Alteromonadaceae bacterium
GGAGGGCGGGATGGAGAAAGAGAAGGGGAGCGGTGATGATGGGAGAGAGGGGGTCAAACGCGGTAGGTAATACTTAACGATATCGTTATTAACTACTTCAGACCACAACAGAAGGAGAGCAATGATATACATAGATAATGAAGGCATGACCGAACCAACCATCAACCTCGCAATCGAGGAGCACTGCATACGCAACCTGCCGGCTGGCGAGGATTACCTGCTGTTCTACATTAATGCGCCATCAATCATCATTGGCCGCAACCAGAACACTCTGGAAGAGATTCACCAGGCGTATATCGATGAGCACGGCATTCATGTGGTGCGGCGCATCTCGGGTGGTGGCGCGGTGTATCACGATCATGGCAACCTCAATTTCAGTTTTCTGACCGACTTTTCCAAAGACAAACTGAACAACTTCAGAGAGTTTGCCACCCCCATCATTGAAGTGCTCAACACCATGGGCGTACAGGCCGAGATGAAGGGGCGAAACGACATTGTGGTAGGCGATAAAAAGATCTCCGGCAACGCCCAGTTTTCATCCACCAAACGCATGTTCAACCACGGCACGTTGCTGCTGGACTGTGATCTTGGTCAGGTCACCAAAGCACTTGATGTAAAAATGACCAAAATCCAGTCCAAAGGCCACAAGTCCGCTCGATCGCGGGTTGCCAACATTGCCGAGTTTCTGGACGAGCCGCTATCTACCGACGCGTTCAAAGAGAAAATACTGGCAAGTCTTTTCCCGGATGGTATCGAGCGCAAAACCTACCGCCTGAGCACCGAGGACTGGGACAACATCAACGCGCTGGTCAAGAAAAAGTATCGCCAATGGGACTGGAACTACGGTTACTCACCAGACTTTGATATCCAGCGCACCCGGCACTTCTCTGCAGGGATTATTGATCTTCGAATCAAGGTAAAGCGCGGTGGCGATATCGAAAACGTCAAAATTTACGGTGACTTCTTCGGCCAGCGTCCGGTTAGCGAAATAGAGGATATGCTGGTGGGCGTGCGCTACGACAAGCGCGTTATCGAAGATGCTCTGGAAGGCATTGAACTTTACTCTTATTTTGGCGACGTGGACCGCGCGGCGTTTATCGATCTGATCTACGGGCCGGATGAGCAATAACGCTTCGACGCCAACATAACCTGCCAAACCAGGCTTCTGGGTGGTGTATTCAGGCCGACT
>JABXHG010000085.1 GCA_013393545.1 Alteromonadaceae bacterium
GGGAGGAGGAGGGAAGAATAGGGGTGGAAGAGAGGGAGAAAAAAGAGGAGAAAGAGAAGAGGGAGGAGGTGAAAGGAGGGGAAAAGGAAAAGAGGTAGAAGTAGAGGGAAAAAAGAGGAGGGGGGAGGAAGGGGGGGGAAAAGGGGATGAAGGTGGAAGTAAAGGAGGAAGATGAGGAGGAAGAGAACTTAAAGGGAGGAATGGGAAAGGGAGGGAAGGGTTTCCGGCTCGTCACACTCACCATCGCCCACGAAGGCCCAGACCTTGCGCTTGTCGGAATCGATCAGCTCGCGGTTGTCCAGGTACTTCATCACGTGGGCCTGATAGATGGCCTGAATTGGCCCAAGACCCATGGAAACGGTGGGGAATTGCCAGTAATCCGGCAGCAGCCAGGGGTGCGGATAGGAAGGCAGGCCTTCGCCGTCTACCTCCTCGCGGAATTTGTCCAGCTGCGGCTCGTCGAAACGGCCTTCCAGATAAGAACGGGCATAAATACCCGGCGCAGCGTGGCCCTGGAAATACACCAGGTCCGAATCACGCTTTTCGTCGCCACCGTGGAAGAAGTAGTTAAAACCAACATCATAAAGAGTGGCGGCGGAGGAGAAGGTGGAAATGTGGCCACCCAGGTCACCCGGGCGCTTGTTGGCCCGCACCACCATGGCCATGGCGTTCCAGCGGATTAGCGAGCGAATGCGGCGCTCCATGAACAGATCGCCCGGCATTTGCGCCTGCTGTTTCACCGGAATGGTGTTCCGGAACGGCGTATTAATGGAATAAGGCAGCTCGGTGCCGTCACGGCTGGCGCGCTCGGACAGGCGCTCAAGAATGTATTTGGCCCGCTCGACGCCCTCGTGCTCAATCATGGACTCCAGCGCATCGAGCCATTCACTGGTTTCAATGGGATCATCGTCCTGGTACATCAAACCTCCCCTCGGGATTTCTCGGCAGTTGCTTGGACTGTCTCAATCATAGAACAGTCTTTGCAAACTTTCTGTGTTGTCTTTGTTTATAAAACTTTCGTATTTTTACTACAAAACCACTCCACAAAACAACCAAACAAGCGTTTCAATCAAAAAACACGCTCGTTTATTTCGATTTCCTACGTAAAAAGCCGCTCAGACGATCAGCCTGAAGAGTTTAATCTTTAGACCTGAAAATAAATTTCCATTTCTGTATACTTGCCTGCCCGTTTTTTAACCAGTGGAGGCGGCCCGCCACCTCCTTTCATTTTGGCTCATAACAGAGGGCGATCTATGAACTCCATCGTCACCTTTCCGAACCAGATCCCGGTTCAGGAATTCGAGGAACGCCGGTTCAAGGTTTTTACTGACCGCCAGCTAGACAAAATCGAAGCAATCCAGAACCTCCCGGAAGAAACTCTGTTCGAAATGAAGGTTGTGGCCAGCGTGCTGCCCTTCCGTGTGAACGAGTATGTGATTAACGAGCTGATCCATTGGGACAAGGTACCCAATGATCCGATCTACCAACTTGTCTTCCCTCAAAAAGGCATGCTCAAGGATGAACATTACGAGCGCATGGCGAAGATGCACCGCGAGGGCGCGGACAAGAAGGAAATCCAGGCGGTTGCCAAGGAAATCCGCGACGAGCTGAACCCGCACCCGGCCGGCCAGACTGATATGAACATGCCTGAGCTGGACGCTTTTGTGCTCGACGCCTTGCAGCACAATTACCCCCAACTCCTGCTTATCCTCCTGCTATAGTGCCATACCTCCCTCTCTTACTGCACCTTCTCCCTCCCCCGGTCCCCCTTCCTC
>JABXHG010000086.1 GCA_013393545.1 Alteromonadaceae bacterium
GCGCAGATTGCCGAGTGCCGAGGGCACGGCCTGGAAACTCACCCCTGGGCGGGCTCCGGCCTCGAGCCCGTTGGCAAATACCACCGGAAAAATGGCGAGACCGGCAAGCAGGGCAACAACGGTATCCATCAGGCCAATGCTGACAGCCGTGCGCCCGACGGCAATATCACGCCCCAGATACGAGCCGTACGCCATCATAATAGCCATACCCAGGCTCAGCGTGAAAAACGCGTGGCCGAGCGCAACCAGGACACCATTAATTGTCAGCGCGCTGAAATCGGGGGTAAACAGGAAGCTCACCGCCTCACCAAAATGGCCGGTGGTGGTAGCGTAACCCACGGTGATTAACAACAGCACAAACAGTGCCGGCATAAGAATGGTCACAGCCCGCTCCAGGCCATGTTTGAGACCTCGGGATACCACCAGTACCACCAGGGCCATAAACAATGTGTGCCAGGCCAGCAGCTGCATAGGGCTTGCCAGCAGGCCACTGAACAGGTTGCCGACAGACTCGGCTGTACCGCCGGTAAAGTCTCCCATGGCGGCATGGCTTACATAGGATGCCGCCCAGCCGCCGATAACGGAGTAAAAGGACAAAATTGCAAAGGCAGCGAGCATACCGATCACAGCGGAAATCCGCCACGCTGGCGACCTGAGGTTGCGCTCAGCTACCAGCTTCATACTGCCGATGGGGTTATGCCGGCCACTGCGGCCGATGAATATTTCCGCCATCATGATCGGCACGCCAATAATAGCGATACACAGGAGATACACCAGAACGAAGGCTCCGCCCCCGTTTTCACCGGTTACATAAGGGAATTTCCAGATGTTGCCGAGGCCAACAGCTGAACCTGTGGCCGCTAGAATAAACGCAAAACGGGAAGACCAGAGGCCTCGCGCTCTCCCAGGGTCTTGGTCCGGGGCAGGGTTATACTGAGTCATTTTATTGTTCCTGTGCTTTTGGCTGAGGAATCACAAGTTGAGGATGCCACAGACATTTTCCGGGCAACTGGGTGAGGATTTTGCCAGTACTGGCGCCGGGATGCCAGCCGTAAGGGCAGTCTCCTGTACCATCCGACCGGAGCGCACCTGTGGATCAGGCTGCTCCCACCAGCCGGGCCCGGGGGTGAAGGCGGGCATTGATCCAGAGTGAAAAGGCGATAACCGCACCACCTGTAGCCAGTCGCTGCAGGTCTGCATCCTGATTCCAGATCAGAAGATTCACTAACAACCCCGCCGGGACCAGGACATTATTCATAATGGCCAGTGTGCCGGCATCGACTTTACAACCTCCCCGGTTCCACATAAACAAACCAAGCCCGGAGGCGGCTACGCCCAGCCACGTCAGTATGCCCCATTGCAAAGCGGTTGTTGGCAAGCGCTCTGCGCTGCCAAAAATCATGAAGGAAGGCAGGGCAATCAACAGTCCCCCCATAAAGAAATACCCGAAGGTACGGTGCGCGGGTATATCCACCGGGTAACGACCCATAACGTGCTTATAACCCACCTGGCCGCCAGCAAACGCAAGGTTGGCCACCTGCAGTAACAGGAAGCCGGTAATAAAATCTTCGCTCAGGCCATCATAACGAATAATGCCCGCACCAAAGGTGGCGATGGCGGCAGCCACAAGCCCAATGGGCGAAAACCGCCGGGACAGGCCGTCGGCAACTCGTGTCACATAAAGTGGCCTAACTATACGTCATAACAAAACTTCAGGCACGGTCAGCG
>JABXHG010000087.1 GCA_013393545.1 Alteromonadaceae bacterium
TCGGTAGCAGGGTGGTATAGTTCGTTGCTCTCATGGACTCGGGCAGCATGCGAAAGCATTTACCAATTCGCTCTACTACGCGGCCGATGGCCGTCCGACGCCCTTTTCATTGCGGCTACGCCTCCATTACAAGGTCGCCGCTAAGCTCATTCGTTAGAACATCGAGGTAGCACAATTAAAACCTGCCCTTATTGCACCGAAACCCTGCCGTTTTTCAATCTGATTCGTCAGAGGCTCACGCCATCCGAGCAGAAGGCCATTAAGTGCCCTCATTGCAAGTCAACTATCTCGGTTCAGGGTGGAGCCAGTATGTGGGCCTCTTTTGGAATTGGCTCTACAGGTTGTAGTGGTTCAATGATTCCGGACACCAACGTAGGTGGTAAGATCACCACCAGCAAGGGCACGATCCAGGGCTACAACGGCGTGGCCACGGTGGACAAGAAACACCAGATCATCATCGATGCCCAGGCCT
Source organism: Alteromonadaceae bacterium (assembly GCA_013393545.1). Next base: position 473 of record JABXHG010000087.1, read on the forward strand.
TCGGGGAAGGGCAGGAACACCACACCTTGCAACCGGTACTGGAAACCGTGGAAGCCCGCTTCCAGAAGCTGAGCATTGCCGAGGACATCTATCAGCAAGGCGCCATCGTCACCGCCGACACCGGCTTCGCCAACGAAGTGAATATGAAATACCTGCATGAGCGCCAGATCAATGGCTACGTGCCCGACAACCAATTCCGGAGCCGCGACCCGAAGTTCCAGAATCAAAAGGACAAGTACGGCAAACGCCACCAGAATCTGCCCAAATCCGGTTGGAAAAACACTATCCCAGCCAATGAGTTCCAGTTCGATCCGGTGAACCTCACCTGCACCTGTCCAGCCGGAAATGCCATAAGCTACCAGGGCACCCGGGAAGCGGAGAACGGCAAAATCCGGGTGCACTTCGAAGGCCGCCTTCTCCAGTGCCGGCATTGCCCGAAGAAACACCAATGCATGCAAAACCCGGCCTCAGCCAACCACCGCAAGGGCTCAGGTCGACAGGTGTCGTTCACCATCGAAAACAAGCGATTGCCGAACTACACCGACTGGATGAAACACCGGGTAGACAGCCCAAGAGGCAAAGAGATCTACAGTCACCGCATGTCGGTGGTGGAACCGGTCTTCGGCAACATCGGAAAGACCAAGCGCCTGAGTCGCTTCAGTCTGCGCGGTAAGAAAAAAGTGCAGGGCCAGTGGCAGCTGTATTGCCTGGTGCACAACATCGAGAAACTGGCGAATTATGGGCAGTTGGCGGCGTGAATGAGGTAAGAAGGGCTCTAATCAGGCCAATAATCGGCAAAATCTGCTCCCGGTCATTGTTGGGCCGATAAAGTCGGTGATGGAATGGGCAAATGACGACGGCCAAGCGGATTGCTGGCCAGGACGAATAGACGAACAAAAGGGCGGTGAACCGGGCTCAGGAATGGGTTTTTCTACAGCCTCGTTAAAATCGTACTGGGCGCTGGAGTGATAGGTCTAATATTGTAGAATACTTGTTTTGTGACCAGATGCGCCCAAAGATGTTCGCCGGCATTGGGCTTCATTGAAAGCGCGGAGGCAAGACGCTTTACTACATCATGACAAGGAGATGATCATGAAGATAAGAAGCAGCGATTTACCAAAGGAGATTTTGGAGAAGGTAACGAATCCTGACCCGCTTGAGGGAGAGGATCTGGTTCTGGAGGACGATGATGGAAAT
>JABXHG010000088.1 GCA_013393545.1 Alteromonadaceae bacterium
CTGCAGCGTCCCGGGCAAGGCCGGCATGTTCGATCAGCGGCAGAGCCACGTTCTCTGCGAGTGTTAGAGAGGTAAAAAGTGCGCCTCGCTGAAAGAGCACCCCGAAACGCCTCTCCACTCGCGAGCGGTCCTGTGAAGTAAGCTGTTGTAGGTCCTTGCCAAACACCGTGATGGCACCAGCGTTAGGGCGCAATAGGCCAATGATACTACGCATTAACACCGATTTGCCGCTGCCCGAGCCGCCTACTACTCCGAGTATTTCGCCTTGCCGCAAGTCTAGGTCAAGGTCTTCGTGGACGACGTGGCTACCAAAGCGGTTTTCCAATCCGCGTACCCGAATCAGCGGTGATTTTATCTGAGCTTCTGTGGCCTGATTCACCAGCCCATCTCCATAAAGAAAAGCGCGGCGGCGGCATCAAGCAGAATAACCATGAAGATCGACTGTACCACGCTGGATGTGGTGTGCTCGCCTACCGACTGAGCGCTGCCGCTGACTTTAAAGCCTTCTTGGCAGCCGATTAAGGCGACCACAAAGGCGAATAATGGGGCTTTGCTTAAGCCAATCACAAAGTGTTTAAGCGGGATGTCACGTTGCAAAATAGCGAGAAACTGGGTCAGTGAGATATCCAGGGCCAGGAGGCAGACCAAGGCACCACCGATCAGCCCGCATAGCATGCCGACAAAGGTGAGTATTGGCATAGTGACCATTGTTGCCAACACCCGGGGGAGCACCAGCAATTCCATCGGGTTAAGCCCTTGGACGCGGATAGCATCGAGTTCTTCGTGAGCTTTCATGGCGCCGAGCTGGGCGGTGAAGGCGCTGGCGGTGCGGCCAGCAACCAGTATGGCGGCCAGTAACACACCAAATTCGCGCAGAAAAGCAAAGGCGACCAGGTTCACTGTATAGATTGTGGCGCCGAAGTCGCGCAGCACAGTGGCGCCCAAAAAAGCCATGACGGCGCCTACCAGGAAAGTCAGCAGGGCGACAATGGGCAGGGCATTGAGACCCGTTTGATGGATCTGTGCCACTAAAGACGTCAGGCGCCAACGGCGCGGCCGCCAGATACCGGTAGCAAGCGTTGCCAGAGCCTGGCCCATGAAGCCCATAAGCTGGCATTGCTGGTGCCAAAATTTTTCGACACGTCGGCCGGTTTCGGCCAGGAAGTCTTTCACGGGCCGGGTAGGGCGGGGCTGAGGAGGGGGGCTTTGTGCCATGGCATCGGCCACGGTATGCAGTAGAGCCCGGCGTTCAGCTGGCAGCGCGGGGGCCCAGTCATCAATGGCCGCGAGCCGCTCGGGGCTAATGAGTTTTGCCAGCAAAGCGGCGCCGGCCGTGTCAAGAGCCCCAAGCTGCGAAAGGTCCAGCGACGGAGTAATTTTCGTCTGTTGCTCAACCTCGCGCCTCAGTCGGGAAAAATGTGCCAGCGTCCAGTCGCCAACAAGGTGTAGGCAGCCATCTGACGGCAAAAGTTGCCCGGGTTGTGTCATACTTCCTCCTTGCCAAGCCATGTGGTCTCTGCTGGCGGAGACCACATGGCTGTTTGAAGATTTGAACGGCGGGAATCCGAAGCCGGGTACGGATTGGTCTATTAAAGCAGTGGACCAGACCGTGATCCCAAGCTAGGAAGAAGCTGGAGCTCGGGCGCCCGGTGGACGAGGCTAAAGGAGGCGGCTG
>JABXHG010000089.1 GCA_013393545.1 Alteromonadaceae bacterium
AAGGTGTCGACCCTAGTTTGGTTCTCCAAAACCGCAAAGAAAAGGCAACACGACTGTATACGAACAGGGCCCAAACAACAACATTAAACACACAAATGACCCGCGCTGAGAAAGGCCAGGGCGGGACATGTGAAACATGAGAGACCAAGCGTGAGGCTAGGAAGAGCGCGGCGGGCGGGACTTATCGGCCCGCTTGTCGTGGTCAGCATCGCGGTCAAGCTGCGAACGCGGTGAACGCACTGGCTCCCAAGCAACGTGGGAACGCATATCGGTGGTGCGGATATCGCGCGAGCGGTAGACCACATATGGACGGTTTACATATCCAACCGGCGCGGAAAAAGCGTGCACCAGGCGGGTAAACGGCCACACCGCAACCAACGTAAAGCCAGCAATCACGTGCAGCTTAAACGGCCACGGCACCTCCGACATCAACTCCGGCTGAATATTGAAAATCAGCAGATTACGCAACCACGGGGAAATGCTCTCACGGTAGTCATAACCGTGCGTTCCCTGGATATCAAAAAGCTGCAGGGTCAACGTCGCTATAGTTCCGGTTAAAATCGCGCCGCCCAAAAGCACGTACATGACTTTGTCAGAGCGCGACGTTGCCAAAAATACCGAGCGGTTCACCACTCGGCGGTAAATAAGCCCCGCCAAACCCAAGCACGTCGCAATCGCGGCCAGCGCGCCGGGATATGTAGCAATCAGGTGGTAGAACTCATCGGAGATGCCCACTGACTGTGTCCAGGACTTCGGAATGGCCAGGCCCATGAGGTGACCGACAATGACGAAGACCATGCCCCAGTGAAACAGTGGGGATGACAAACGCAGCAATTTGGATTCGTAGATTTGGGTGGAGTGCGTGGTCCAACCGAACTGGTCCGTACGCCAGCGCCAAAAGATGCCGACGAAGAAGGCGACAATCGCCAGCCACGGGAACGCACCCCACAGGAAGTTTTCAAAGTATTCCATGATGATAATCCTTTAAAGATCGTCAGGTTGGACGGTCGGGAATGGAAGATCGGCAATACCCACAACCTCAGCGGGCGGACCGGTACGGATAAGGTCGACATATTTTTGAGCGGTCTCTGCATCAACACTGGGCAAAGACCTACACACAGCAACAATGAGTGAGACATAAGGGGAGCCCGTCTGTTGCAGTGCGGCGCGAAGAACCTCCAGGCCGTCGCGGTAGCTGGCCACAAACTCCACGGCTTGTTCATGCGCGGAACCCTCAGACAGTCCAAGGGCTTCTAGCACCACGCAGAGGTGATCGGGCAGCTCATCATTTTCATCAAAGTCAAAGCCCAAGTCCCGCAGCTGCTGGCCGAAAGCCAAGATTGCCATGCCGCGCTGGCGAGTATCGCCGACCGCGTAATAGGTCAAAAACAACGAGCAACGGCGGCGTTGATCAAAGGTTTCCACGTAGTGCTCTTCCAGCTCCCGCAGGCTGGCAACCTGCGCCCAGTCGAGGAATGCGGTGAAATCAGCAGCAATTTCTTCCGGGAGGCCATCTACCTGTGCATGTACTGCGGCAAGTTTGTCATGGAAAAGTTCATCTGGGTAGTGCAGCAACAGCGACACTGCCATGGCGACGGTACGCCGCTGATGCTCAGTAACTACAACGGGAGAAATGAGCTCCGCCGGGATGAGGCCAGTGTGGGTGCGTCGCGGATTAGCA
>JABXHG010000009.1 GCA_013393545.1 Alteromonadaceae bacterium
TCCAGGAATGCGCCTGATACCGGAACCGATAAGTGGCGGAGACTTTTTCACCGACTTTCTGGTGCGTGTCCCGGACCAGTTGTGACGGCGCTTCCACGTCCTTGAGCAACCGGCTGTTTTTGCTGATGCCGACCAGGTAATCCACGTTATTTCGGTCGCACCAGCTCAGCAATCGGGGACGGTAGAAGCCGCTGTCACCCCGGAACACGATGCGGGTATCAGGCCAGTACTGCCGAATGAACTTCACCAGCAGGGCCAGAATGGCCCAGCTGTGGCGGCTGTCACTGCGGTTACTGGTGCGCAGGTAGCTCACCAGCAGGTGGCGGCCGCAGAATACGTACAATGGAAAGTAACAATGGTGATCGTAATAGGCGTTAAAGAACTTGCCGGGCTGGTCGCCATGAACCGGAATATCGGTGCCATCAAAATCCAGCACGATTTCCTTCGGCGGTGTCTCATGCTGTTCGATAAAGTGATGCCAAAGTAGTACGTGGGCTTTAACGACCGATTGCCTGTCCACCTGCTGCTCCATTCGGCACAGCGTGGACTTGCCGGCTAAATCGCTCTCTTTGCCGACTGCGGTTTGCAGAGCCTGATCAAAACGCAGCGCTTCATGATCGTTCAGGTCTTCATACCCAGCGGCTACACCGAAGACTCGTTGGCGAGTCATGGTTTCCAGCTTGTGGCGAACCAGCGCCGGGTTTCGTGAATCGTTAAGCACCGAGGCCAGACGCTGAGTCAGACGGTGCTGTTTGTCGACTTCCCGAAGCAAGAGCAGTCCAGCATCGGAGGTGATATGACCACCGGAAAAATCGGCTTCAATTTGGCGGCGAGAGAGTGGCGAGAAGGTCAGCTTTTCAGGTACCATTTTGGATAGCGGCGGTTAGTGTTGGTTTTTTGTGTAGGAGCTTGAAATCATAACACTTTCAGCCGCTTCTTCCTTCCTTACGCTACCTTCTCATGAGAAATCCGGGCTAGGAGTCTGCGCGGCAGAAGTATTTTGAGCAAGTGACCCCGCCGCGTCGAATCACAGTTCGGCCCGAGAACGTATCCACAATATCCAGCCGAATAGAGTCTCGATTCTCTCTATTCAGTCAGTCAAGACGGTTATCAGCGAATGCGTTATCGTAGTCCGATCACTCAGTACGCCCAAGGATCCCTCGGACCCTCTATTTCAGCCTCATCAGTGAACTCATCCGCCTGAGATTAAGCGACAGACAGACCAGATCCCATTCACCCTGCACGGCGTGAAGGCCCCGCAGACTGAACTGTCGGAAGCCCAGAACATGCTTGATCCAGCCGTTGACCGCCTCAACCAGATGCTTGCGCTGAGCGTAAACCGATCGCCCGGTTGCCGTGGCCAGCTTCCCGGCCATCCGGGCGGTGGCCGGATAACGGCTCGCGTCTATCTCTGAACTCTTCTTGCCCTCCCGACGCAGCGAGACATAGCCGTCGATGCTTTTGTCTTCCAGGGCCTGTAGATCTTCTTCTTTACGGTAACCCGCGTCAGCCAGGCACTGATCCGGATAGGTTTCCAGAGTGTCTTTTGCCTGATCCAGCAGTGGTATCAGACAGCCATTGTCACTGGGATTATTGCCCAGGTGGTTGGCGACAATCAGCTGGAATTCACCATCCACGGCCAACTGGCCGTTGTAGCATTGCTGGAACCCATCCGCCGTTTTCATAATCCGGCTTTGCGGATCGGTAAAATTGCTCTGATCCTTGTCATCCGGCACCCCGTAATCCCGCTTGAAGTTTGGCCCCCCGCGAGGTGAGCGCCGATCATCGTCCGGAGACCGGCCCCGGGCCTTGTCCCGTTCTTTCTGGTCTGCTTCCAATTTCTCTTTGGCAGCACGAATTTTGTCCAGCCGCGCCTGCCGGTACTGAAGCTCTTCAGGCAGTTCATCACCCCGGTTATCCGGGCCGAACTGTCGGTCTTCCGACTGGTCTGTCTGACGTGCCTGACGACAAAGTGCATCGATCTCTTTCGATAAACGATCTTTTTCCTCACCCATGCGGCCATAGCTCATGGCTTTGTGCTTACTGGCATTGGCCCGAACCTTGGTGCCATCAATCGCCAGTGTTCCCAGCGTGATCAGCTCCGCTTCCCGGGCAATCCGGACCACCTGAACAAACACGGCCTTGAAGGCAACCAAATGGTGTTTGCGGAAATCACAGATCGTGCGATGCCTGGGGAAGTTGCCCGCTGCCAGAACCCGGAAGGCCACGTCTTCTTCCAGCTTCCGGGCGATCTTGCGTGAGGAGAAAACACCGGTGGCGTAGGCGTAGATCAGAACCTTCAGCATCATTCGTGGATCGAAGGGCGAGTTGCGTCGGCCGTTGCCTTCGTAGCGGGCATAAAACGCACTTAAATCCAACTCCTCGACGACATCACTGACAAAATAGGCCAGATGCCCCTCAGGCAGCCACTCGTTCAGGCTTGGGGGAAGGAGCAATTCCTGGTCGGGGGAATACGGGCGGAAAGTGGTTCCCATTAGACTTCCTGCTGCTGAAGAATTTCGGTTTATTATGCCAGACAGTGGCTTCTGCCGCGCAGACTCCTAGGGATGTTTGCCGTAGCCGGGCTGAAGTTGCCCGGCTACGGCAAGGCCTGCCTGGGTGTTATTCCCAGGCCGCCCCTTCCAGGGCGTCCAATGGAATCTTCAGATACCGCTTGCCGTTAGCCTCCGGCTCCGGCAAGCGCCCGCCACGGGTGTTCACCTGCAGGGCGTGCAGGATCAGCTTGGGCATGGGCAACTCGCTGTCGCGGGTGTTGCGCAACTCCACGTACTGATCTTCCGTGGTGCCGGCCAGGTGCTTGTTGGTCTGCTTTTGCTCACCCACGGTACTTTCCCATTGTAGTTCCCGGCCTCCGGGCATGTAATCGTGGCCGGCTCGACCGGATTACGTCGCCATTGCCTCGGGTGAATCCGCCGATTCAGGTGTTGAGGCTTTTGGCGAAGCGCTGGACATTGCGCCGTGCTTAGTGTGTTCATCATCGACCCGAACAAGAAAGTACGCCTGACCAAAATCCGATGTTTATCCTGATGGATAGTCGATGATTGAAAAACGCCTCTCGTTTGCCGCGGAGTCCGTCAAGGTAGATGTCATGTTTAAGTCATCAGCTCTTTAACAATTGGCCGCCTTTTCCGGGTTCAGAGGAGGGGCGCTATCAGCGAACGCTTCTCCGGCTTGCCGGTACAGTATTCGGTACTGCATTGAATAAGACTTTCAAATATTCGATGGAAGCAGTGTGGAAACAATGTTTCGGCTTATGACTAATATAAAGTCAGGCATCCGTCTTTAGGCGCCAGCGAGATGGCACATGGTTGATCAGCCATTCCCGAATTGCTTTTACCGCTGCTGTATCGTGTTCATGGTGGTAGTGCATCCACAAAGTAATGTCGTCGCCTTGGTGCTCTGGCATGATCCGTTGGGTACCGGGCTGGCCATACCGTACGCATTCAACCAGCCAGCGGGGCAGTAAGCCCACGCCATGCCCTTGGGCAATAGCATCTGAACGCATATGCAGGCAGCTGATATTCACTCTTTCCAAAGGGCGGATTTGTACCTTTTCTGGCTTGCCTTGGGCTTCTAACCAGATGCTGTTTGCTGATTTCGGGCTGCAGATCCATCGTTGTTGTTCCAGTGTCCGGGTGACGGCGTTTGGATCTAGTGAGGCTGAGGCGTAGAGTCCTTGTTCCCAGCGACCAAAGCATTGTGATTGAAACCCTGGAAATTCTGGGGTGTTGTTACAGCTTATATAGAAATCACATCGCTGATGGTCTGGTGAAGAGATGGAGTTTGATACCTGAATGTCGAGGTCTATCTCTGGGTAGACTTGGTTAAAACGATTCAATGTTTCGGTAGACCACCCTCTGGACATTTCCGGACAAAGCCCCACGCGCAAATGGCCACACGGGGCTTTGACTAATCTTTGTAGAGCTTCCTGCCCCTCATTCATAATTTGCAGTGCTTGAGCAGCATAGGTCATGTAACAGCGCCCTGCTGGGTTTAACGTTAGGTTCCGACCACTCTGGCAGGTCAGTTGCTGCCCCACTTGTGCCTCCAGAATAGCGAGTCGCCGACTGAGTGTCGATTTGGGGACATCCAGTTTACGAGCAGTGTTCGTCAGGTTTCCGCATTCTTTCAGCGCAACCAGGGTTTTCAGCGCATTCAAATCACTCATAACGGTTCTGTTTTCCTGAACATTCGGTTTCACGTTTAAGGCTACATCTTAGTCCTGACATGCATATACTAATGCAACCGAGAAAGATTCGCATTAGAGGAGGGAGGTATCAATGGATGTGTGTCACAAACAACGCTTGATGGTTGCGATGGCGTTATTACAGGTGGCCTCAGTAAGCGCAACTGAGATTCATGGCGACACTACCGGTAAATCGCCCGTTTCGCTTGAGACCTTGTACGTGGAAGGAAAAGCCTTTGCGGTTCCAGGAACTACGGCGCTGGATGCTCCAGCTATTCAGAACAGGCTTGGCAACAACTTAGCGGATGTGTTCAGAGTGACCCCAGAGGTGACGGTGGGTGGTGGCAGAAAAAATGCCCAAAGGATTTATCTAAACGGTATTGAGGGCAGCAATCTGAATATCCGTGTTGACGGTGCTCCCAGTGGGAAAAACCTGCATCAGCATAGGGGAGGGTTTACCGGTTTTGATCCTGATTTGCTTAAGCAAATCGATATACAAGGCACTTCGGGGGTTAGTGCCGGGCCTGGCGCGTTGGGTGGCAGCATTCAGATGACGACAGTTGACGCTCAGGATTTGTTGGATCGATATAACCCGCATGCTGACGCCGGGGTTCGGCTAAAAGCCGGCTCTAGCTCGGTTGATAGTGGTAAACATGGTGATTTCAGTGCGTATGGCTTGCTAACCGATAAGCTTGGCATTTTGGCACATGTCTCCGCCAGTAACCGGGGTGATTACGAGACAGGCGGAAGTCGGACAGTAACAGGCTCTGGCGGCCAGGACAGGGATTACTTGGTAAAACTCAGCTTGTTGGAGTTTCGTGATCAGGATCTGAAACTTGGGGTTAGCCGGAGTCACAACGCGGGTCTTTATGCTCGAGGAAGTAGTGGCAGCGATGCGGGGTATTTGCCGGAGAACCCTACCGGTCCATCTACCCGAGTGCGCCAGGAAACTGAGGAAGACAGAGCGACGCTGGAGCACCGATGGAATCCGGCAAGTCAGTGGCTGGATCTTCGTTCAAACATCTACCACACGAAGAACATTCTTCGTTATCCGGGCTCAGCTATTGAAGACACCTATACCCGGCGTAACGGCGCGGGTGTTCGAAATGACAGTGCCTTTGAGTTAGCTGGGCTCCCCTTCACTTTTACCGTGGGTGCCGATTGGTTGTCTGAGACTGCTTATACCCATGCCCTGAATATGGACGATCCTGCTAATTGGCCGGATTTAACGGGCCAGAGAGTGTCGTTCGACAACGACAACCTTGGTGTATCTATTGAAAGCACCACAGCTTTAGGAGATCTGACGACAACCCTGGGTGTGCGCTTCGATCAGTTTGAAAGTGATTACGGTTCTATTCAGCTCGATGGTGATGAAGTGTCTCCAGCGGTGCATCTGGATTACGCCTTAAATGACGCATGGTCAGTGTTTGCCGGTTACAGCGAAGCAGTGCGAGCCAGCGGCATCGTCCCAGTCGGCTTTCTGGGCCGGCTGAACCAAAAGAGCCGCCCGCGAGGAGGTAGCTTGGGTCCGGAAAAATCACGGCAAACGGAGGTTGGCTTTCAGTATTCGTCCTACCAATGGCCTTTATCACTGGAGTTAAATGCCTTTGAGACTCGTATTGACGATGCGATTCAAACTGTAGGGCGCGGGTTCAGGCCGCTTGACGATGGTGACATTTACAATAGTGAGCAGCTGGAAGTTCATGGTTGGCGGGCCGTGGCCAATTGGAGGCTCGAAACCTTCACGAGTCGGTTTGCGTTCAGCGCAAACGATGTGGAATACGGTAACGAAGCTCCCGGGGCTGTGCGTCGTTTGACGGCCCCTACTGGCGATACCTTCACCTGGGAAAACCAGTGGCACGTTTCTCCGGAGTTGTCTTTGGGGTACACCATGGTTGTGGTGGCTGATTTAACGGATGTGCCTGACAACCAGCCCAATCGGGAGGGCTATCACACCCATGGAGTCCGCGCTAGTTGGGAGCCAGCGGGAGGTGTGGAGCTGGGCTTTGCGGTGGAGAACCTGTTTGACCGTGAGTACGCCGATCACACAAGCCTGTACAGCAGCCGTACCGGCATCGTGGAGGAACCAGGGCGTGATGTGCGGTTGAATCTAGCTTTAACTTTTTAAATCGGCAAGGGCTTGGATTATGGCTTGTTTTGAGTCCGGAAATGATCGTGGTGAGCTGTATATCATCGGTGTCGGTGTTGGCGATCCGGATAATTTGACGCTGAAAGCGTTGAACGTGCTTCAGCGTGCAGATCTTGTGCTGGCTATGCCTTTTATGCACGAGCGGTTACGAGCATTCATTCAAAGAGGAATTGAGATTGTTGATTCAGGACATGGGTTGTTTCGGCCTTTGGCTTTGAAATCTGCCCATGCCAGTGTGATAAGGCGGCAAGAGGAACTGGTTCGTCATCTAATTCGTCAAGCTGTTGTTGATAAAAAACAGTGTGTCGTTGTTGCGGACCTGGGTGACCCTACGTTGTTTAGTCCCCAGGCCGGGTATCTGGCGGAGTTCAACGATCTCAATCCTATGGTTTTACCGGGCATTTCCAGTTTCAGTGCTGCCAGTGCGCGGCTTGGGCAATCGTTACTGGGTGATTCCGGGTCGACGCTATTAATGACCCACGCATCTGAGGTGGAGCACCTGAGAGGGCCTGCGCCGGATGTTTTGGTGTTGTTTACGATGGGCCTCGACATATCGGCGCTCGACCAACATTTAAAGCGTCTGTATCCACCCGATACCGCACTTTCCCTGGTTTTCGAAGCGGGTTTTAGCCAAAAGGAACAGGTGACACATTGTGCGCTGGATGATTTTGCGGCAACGGCTCAAACGCTGGATATTCCTTGGGCTTGTTTGATTTTTGTGGGGGAGATTCATGCGCGCTAAGTGGGCAGTATGGTTGTTGTCTGGGGTGGTAGTGCTGGCTGCGTTGCTGCCGATCCGACTCCAGGCAATGGATCTTGATTATGCGTTGGTGATTGCTGATGAGCGTGGCGATTGGGGGCCTCTAGCGCCGTATTTACACGTTGCTCGCGGCCCGGGCTATGTCTATACCAGTTTTGTTTTCGACACCCTGCTTTGGAAAAACACGGCCGGGCAGTTGGTTCCTTTGTTAGCGGAAGATTGGACGGCGGATGAGCGCAGACGTTGTTATCAATTTACGATTTCTGATCAGGCCCGTTGGCATGATGGTAAGCCTGTCACCGCCGCCGACGTCGCGTTCACGTTTGATTACGTGTCTCGCCATTTCTACCGTTTTGTCGATACCAGTGGTATTGAGCGAGTGTCGGTGTCGGGGTTAGACGTGGAGGTGTGCTTGAGCAAGCCGGCCCCACTTTTTCTCGAACGGGTTGCTGGTAGCTTGCCGATATTGCCGAAGCATATCTACGAAGGCGTTGAAGACCCGCAGCGTTTTCAGAGTATCGAAGCGATGATTGGTTCAGGGCCCTATAAAGTGGCCACACACGACAGGGCTCAAGGGTTTTATCATCTGGTTCGCAATGATCAGTGGCACCTCGGATTGCCGCGCTATCCTGACGTGGTTATTTCGAAAATGTCGCCGCAAGCTGCGGTAAAAGCCATGGCGCGAGGTGATATCGGTTTTATGAATATTACCCATGACTTTGTGCCCTCGTTTCGTGAGGCTGGTGCCCATATCCGGGAAACACCGTCAAACCATCCGTTTCGTTTGTTGTTTAACCATCAGCAGCGTTTTGCTAAACCGTTGCTGCGCCATGGCATGGCGCAGGCTATTGACCGGCAGCAGCTTATAGAGCTGGCTTACCACGGGCATGCTTTGAAGGCCCGACCAGCCTATCGCCAGGACCTTGATGATGCGGGATTGGATTTGTATCCCTTCAACACAGATGAAGCTTCTGAACAACTTCAAAGAGCTGGCTGGTCCCGGGACGGCAATGGCCAATGGCAGAATGCGGAGGGGCAACCAATCGCGTTGCGGATGATTGCCCCACAAAACGGAGGGCAGTTGGCAACGGTGTTGGCGCGCCAGCTAACCGAGTTTGGTTTTGATATTAAGATTAGCCTTTTATCAGATATGCCGCTGACCAAAGCCGTACAGGCGCAGGATTTCGACCTTGCGCTGTTAAGTCAGAGCCATCAGGGCGATCCGGATCGCTTTCGTATGCTGTTGACTGGGCGTCATGCGCGCGGCGATCAATACTTCGCAAACCGGCGGTTGCTTGGCTTGTTGGAGCAGTTGCGGGAATTGCGCGCCGCTGATCAAAGAGCGGCGACGCTTTTGGAGGCTGAAAGGCTTTACAACCGTGATCTGCCCTCTTTGCCGTTGCTCAATCCGCTCAACTACAGCGCTGAGCGACCGGGGCTCGGAGCTGAATTTACCCCAAATGGTATAGCGATGGGCATTCCCTTGCCTCTGAACAAGCTGGCGCTATTTTTACCAGTAGATCGGCGGGATAGGTGATGTGTAGTGTCCTCTCTGCTGGATAATCTGGTGGCGCTGGTATTGCTTTTGGTGTTTAGTTTTCTGCTGTTACACAGTTTACCCGGGAGTCAGGCCGATGTGCTTTTGGCCAGCGATTTGATCCCAGGTGCCAGTGCCAGCGACTACGCCGAAACGGAGCAACAACTCGGGCTGGATCAGCCCTTGCCGCTGCAGTTCTGGCAATGGCTGCAGGCTGTGGGGCAAGGTGATTTGGGGTATTCGATGACTTACAGTGCATCGGTATCCAGCGTGCTGGGTGGTGCTTTGCCCTGGACATTGACGCTGGCTCTTATTTCTTTGCCGGTGTCCTTGTTCAGTGGTTCGCTGCTTGGGCTGGCTGCCGGTATGCACCCCAAACGGTTGTTATCGCGGTTTTTGCTAGTGGTCATGACACTGTTGAACAGTGTGCCGGGTTTTGTGGTGGCTTTGCTTCTGCTGGGTGTTTTTGCGGTTGGTCTGGATTGGTTTCCCTCTGCCGGTGGGAGCAGTATGGCCGCAAGACTCGGCGGTCACGCTAGTTTTGCCGACCTGGCGTACCATGCCATTTTGCCGCTGCTAGCGCTCAGCATACACGGTAGCGTTCGTTACTTTTACCTGTCTTATGGATTGGCGCAACAAATTGGCCGCAGACCTTTTATCCGCTATGCCAGGTTGCGCGGAATTCGCGGATGGCGGCTGTTGTCTCGCTGGTACCTGCCTAATGCTGGGCCGGAGTTGTTGTCGCGCTTGACCAGCAGTTTGCCGGGACTTATTGGATCGACGTTGTTGGTTGAAATCGTTTTCTCTTATCCGGGTGCCGGCACGCTCATGCTTGATGCCATCAACAACCGAGATTACCCGCTGTTGCAGGGAACACTATTGCTGACCGGAGTCGTGCTGTTGGCAGGTAACACCCTGCTGGATTTTTTGACTACCACTCTCACTCAACGGGGATGACGGATGGGGTCACGAAAATGGTTGCTTGGGTTTTGTGTCATTGGACTTGCTTTGTGGTGGTGGGGTAGCCCGATATCGATGAGCAGTGCTGTCTTGCAACCGCCATCGGCCGAACACTGGTTGGGCACCGACGACTTGGGCAGGGATTGGCTGCAGCGTTTAGTCCAGGCGTTTCCAGCGACGTTGCTGATTGCCTTTCTGTGTGGTTTGTTGCCGCTTTGCATGGGACTGTTGTTGGCGTCGGTGAGCACCATTGGTGGTGTTTGGTTGGATAGGGCGCTTTTAAAGATGACCGACATCTTTTTGATTATTCCTTCATTGCTGCCTCTAATGATTCTCTCTGCGATATTGGAGCCAGGGCTTCCGGCTGTTGTGGTGTTGATTAGTGCCGTGAGCTGGCCGGATGATTTTCGGGTTCTGCGGGCCGCTATTCGACGTCAACAATTGGGCGATGCGATTTTTTCGGCACGCAGTTTTGGTGCTGGCCGGGGGTATTTGCTGAGGCATCATGTATGGCCGGCGTTGGTGCCTTTGATGGAAGTGTTGTTTATTCAAAACGCGAGGAGAGCGGTTATGCTAAGTGCCGGACTGGCCTTTCTGGGGCTGACTGACCCCCGTATGTCGAACTGGGGCACAATGCTGTTTGAAGCTCAGGAGCATATGCATTTGGATGCTTTCTGGTGGATGTTGCCGGGCCCACTTTTCGCTATGACTGTATTGATTCTGCTGCTCAATAGCACGCACGCCGGACCGGAGAAATCCGCCCTATGAATGGTCCGATCACTGGGCCTGAACGGTGTGTTTGTCATGAACCTCCGCTGTTGCTTAAGCAGGTTTCGTTACACCTCAACGGCCAGACCATATTAAAAGCACTCAATTTGCGATTGGAGCCAGGGGAATGCCTGGCGCTGATTGGGCCCTCCGGAGCCGGTAAGAGTTCCTTGCTTTCGATGCTGGCCGGGGCCTTCCCGGGGTGTAGCACCGGGGAGGTGAGGTATTTGGGCGGTCGTTGTATCGATTATCCAGGGAATTCTGTGGCTCTTCTGCCACAGGGCTTGGCTGATAATTTAAATCCGCATATGACGGTATTTCAGCATTTAAAGGATGGGCTGTCTGTTCACGCAAGACTGTCACGCAGACAAGTTCGGGAGCGGGCCCAACAGTTGATGAGCCAAGCTTCGCTACCTCAAACCCTTTTGAACCGGTATCCACGACATCTTAGTGGCGGGGAAGTGCAGCGGGTTTTACTGGCTTTGGCATTGGCAAGTAATCCCGGCTTGTTGTTATTGGATGAGCCGACAGCTGCCCTGGATCCCGGAACGCGCGAGTGCATACTGCAACAGCTGAAACAGCAAAAGCATGAGCGCTCGCTGGTACTGGCAACCCACGACATGGAGTTGGCCCGCCAATTGGCCGACCGGGTTTGCGAAATCCGCAATGGGCGCATTATTCAGAATGGCAGACCCGATGAGGTATTGTTAACAGGCTCTTCACAAACTCAACAGACCAAGCATATTAGGACCCGATCGGCGAGCAGACGGGCAGTTAGGTCGCGAGTGGTTGAGCTTAAAAACATGACCCTGAACTTTGGTCAAAAACGAGTGTTCCGGAAATTCGAGGTCGGCATTGATTTTGGCAGCCTGCGACTGGTTCATGGTGCCAGTGGTTCCGGAAAAACGACATTGGCGAGGCTGCTGGCAGGATGGGATGCTTTGCCAGCCGGTGCTAGGCTGAATCGTCGAGGCCGCTGTTTGCTATTGTCCCAGCATGCTTATTCGGCCTGCCCAAGGCATTTCACCTTGCGTCGTATTTTGAGTGAACCTTTGGCTTTACAAGGCCAACCGGTGGATGTCCGGGTTTTGCGTGGTTGGTTGCAAAAAGTGCAGTTACCCGATGATGACGCTTTTTTACAACGCCGGAGCGATGGACTGAGTGGGGGCGAACTGCAGCGGTTACTGATTGCCCGGGCCATGATTGCCCGCCCTGATTTGTTGATTGCCGATGAGCCCACATCGGCTTTGAATCCTGATTTGCGCGATGATATTGCTCGTCTGTTGCTCTCGGTTCGGCGAGAGACCGGTTGCGGGCTGCTTGTGTTCAGTCATGACGAGAGCCTTTGCAGGCTTTTGGGCGTTGAAGGAGAGTTTCTGAGGCCCGGTGGATTGTCTCTAGCTCGGTCGGCTCTGCCCAGAGCGTAGGGTGAACCGTGCTTGCGATGGTACATGAGTTAAATTTGGCGGCTTGTTGTTTTTGTTTGCGGGTCATTTCCGCCATGCAAATATTGACGACGCACTTATTTTTTGTCCTACTTGTGCCCACTGCAGGATGCAATCAACGATAAAGGACTTTCGCTCATGCCCCAATCCCTCGCTGTTACCGCGGATGAGGACGGTTTCCTCGCCAACGGGAATCTCGAAGCCTTCTGGTTTAGCAGATTAAAAAAACGCGATCCCGTAGCAAGAATAGGTTACGCGCTTTGGGTATCGGATACTGACAAGCTCAAAGCTGCAATCCGCTCGGGCGATCCCGCTTTCTGGAATCGCAAGGGTTTCGCGTACTGGGAGCTCTTGGCCAGATCTACGGTGGTAAATCTTGCAACTGGCTTGGAACGGGCTGGGCACCACCTCACTTTTTCTGAAATGCGGTCAAAGATAAAAGAAGTAGGCATAGAGGTTGCGCGTCGCCACGTCCAGTATGTTCGCCACGACATTCGTCATGGTATTGGCAACACACCTGGTAAACTGAGTCTTGAACAAATGGCTCACTACCATCATATTGCTTTCAAAAAATTTGGCATCAGCACGGATTTCTACGGTGGCACCTGGCTTGGGTCGGTCCCTGACAGTGTGGAAATGAAGGCCTATGGCGCGCTGTACTGCCACGACTGCGATACCGCAGAAGGCTATCAGGCAGGGCAACTCCGATGATGGCACTTCGTACTCTCTCGCCCGTACTGGCTCTGTGTGCTGGCTGCGCACCTGCCATGGACAACAGCAGAAGCACTGAACATACAGATTGCTTGCTCAATCGATACCAGCTATCAGAGTTAAGCCATCCGGTAGAACAGGACGGAAACTTTGACACTGAGGACAATCTTTACGGGATGAGGGTAGAGATACCGGCGACCACCGTAGCCAATCAGATATCGGGTTATAAAGCTGAGGTAACGGTAGGCTCAAGTAAGCAACCACAGTTTCTATACCTGACCTTCTCAGAGCCCTACAAAACCATTCGCTTTGAAAGCGTTCAGGCCGAGCCTATCGAAGAAAGCGGAGGGCTCTTTAGGGTATCCGGGGATAGCCAGTATCACTGGGATCTCGCAAAGCAAACGGAAGATGGCCTTGTGCTATGGGGCTCCTGCTCTGATAACTTCCAAGGCAGCTTTGACTGTATGACGCACCTCCCTGTCAATGGCGTGGCCGTCAACTACGAACTGGACCAGGCAAACCTTCCAGTTTACCGGGAGGTTGAAGAATTCATTCGTGACCAGATGACGATCTGTGGCTTTGAATACGAGGGATAAATCTGCACTTGCGTGGTCAAAGGTGAGCTCCGGGAGACGCCTTTCCAAGCGCCTTGACATCATAGATGGTCCTGAGGTTCAAGGCTTAAAGAGAATCCAGTAGGTGCCTGATTCGGTGGGCAAAAAGTTTCGGCCGGAAATTCTTTCAAGCATAAAAAAATCCAACCACCGCTAAGTGATTGGATTTTTTGGGGAATTCTGGTCGGGACGGCAGGATTTGAACCTGCGACCCTCTGCACCCCATGCAGATGCGCTACCAAGCTGCGCTACGCCCCGTTAACAGCCAGCTACGAGAAACGAGGTTGTTTCAGTAGCTTAGCGGGAGCGAAGTCTACACCAGCCCCCGCTAAAAATAAACAGGGCCGGGTTAAAATTCTTTGCCGTTAACGCAGCTTGGTTTCCCGCAATCTCTGAATGGAAACCGGCGGCTCAAAACTGTATGGGTCAGCGTCGGTCCAGTATTTGTCGTAAATTGACAGGCCGGTTTGACCTTCCAGCAGCGAGCCAGGTTCCAGGAACGGGAACAGGTCCAGATAGCTGTGTACTTCAGTCTTGGACACCCGGCGGATGATGTTCTCCGGGCCCAGTTCGGAAGGGTGGTTCAGGCCGGAAGCTTCCAGCAGGTTTTGCAGGGCATCCAGGGTCTTGCGGTGGAAGTTGTATACCCGCTCGCTTTTTATGGCTACATCCAGCTTGTTGCCACGGCGCGGATCCTGGGTGGCCACACCGCTCGGGCAGCGGCCGGTGTGGCAGTTCAATGCCTGAATACAACCAAGGGAGAACATGTAGCCTCGGGCGGAGTTACACCAATCCGCACCCAGCGCCATGGTGTGGGCGATGTTAAAGGCGGAGGTGATTTTGCCCGCCGCGCCGATGGCGATGTCTTCTCGCAGGTTGGTGCCCACCAGGGTGTTGTGTACCAATAGCAGGGCTTCGTTCATCGGTGTGCCGAGGCGGTTGATGAACTCCAGCGGTGCCGCGCCGGTGCCGCCTTCGCCGCCATCCACCACGATAAAGTCCGGCTTTTTGCCGGTTTTCAGCATGGCTTTGACCATGGCAAACCATTCCCATGGGTGGCCAATGGCCAGTTTGAAGCCAACCGGTTTGCCGCCGGACAGCTCTCGCAGCTTGTGGAGGAACTCCATCAATTCCACCGGTGTCGAGAACGCCGAGTGGCTGGCTGGTGATACGCAGTCTTCGCCCACTTCCACGCCCCGGGCTTCGGCTATTTCCTCGGTCACTTTTTCGCCCGGGAGGATGCCGCCGTGGCCGGGTTTGGCGCCTTGGGAGAGCTTCACTTCGATCATTTTTACCTGATCGAGCTCGGCGTTTTTCTTGAACATGTCTTCGTTAAAGCTGCCATCCGTATTGCGGCAGCCGAAGTAGCCGGAGCCGATTTCCCACACCAGGTCGCCGCCCGGACGGCGGTGATAGCGGGAGATGGAACCTTCGCCGGTGTCGTGGAAGAAGTTGCCTTTGCGGGCACCGGTGTTTAGAGCAAGAATCGCATTCGCCGAGAGCGAGCCAAAGCTCATGGCGGAAATGTTGAACACGCTGGCGCTGTAGGGTTTTTCGCAGTTTTTGCCGATAACAATGCGAAAATCGCTGTTGTCGATTTTACTGGGCGTCATGGAGTGGCTCATCCACTCGAAACCCTCTTCGTACATCTGCAGCTGCGAGCCAAAGGGCTTTTTGTCCAGCACGTTTTTGGCCCGTTGATACACAATGGCCCGCTGCTCCCGGGAGAACGGCCGCTCTTCGGTGTCGGACTGGATGAAGTACTGGCGAATTTCCGGGCCAATGGACTCAAACAGGTAACGAAAGTTGGCCATAATCGGATAGTTGCGGCTGATGGTATGGCGCCGCTGCAGTAGATCGTAGGTGCCGAGTGCGGAAAGCGCCGCGAAGATCAGGGGAATCACGTAGCCGGCGCCTGCCCACAGGGTGACCGGTAAGGAAATGATCAGGCCGGCGACGCAGATGGCGTATACGCCGTAGCGCAGCGGGACAGTGGTGGTTTTCGCCATGAATACTCCTTTGCTTTTGGCGGGGTTTGACTATGCTCAAATGTTAGATGCAAGTGCGTCTTTTTTGATGTTTCGGCCTCAAAGTAATAGCATTGCGCGCCTGTAATATCCGGGTTCCATTTTAACGATAAAAATCCGAACGCGTATTCAGCAAAATCACACCATTATCAGGAGGCTCCTAACGTGGGCGAGGTAGTGAAAGACGAGTATCAGACGGATTACGTCGCAGGCCAGGATAATATTAATCCTTTAGGCCTGGATCTCCATAACTGGGTTTTCCCGGTTACCGCCGTCATCGTGGTGCTGTTTGTTATCGGCACCTTGATGTTTCCTGCAGGGTCCAAAGAACTCTTGGACGGTGCGAAAAGTGCCATTCTTGCCAATTTTGACTGGTTTTTCGTACTCAGTGCCAACATCTTCGTGGTCGTCAGTCTGGCGCTGATTTTTTTGCCCGTGGGCAAAATACGCCTGGGTGGCCAGGATATGAAGCCAGAGTTCTCCACGCTGTCATGGTTTGCCATGCTGTTCGCTGCGGGGATGGGTATTGGCTTGATGTTCTGGGCCGTGGCCGAACCGGTAGCCTACTACACTGGCTGGTTTGGTACACCCTTCAATGTTGAGGCCAATACACCCGAGGCTCACAGCCTTGCCATGGGGTCAACCCTTTTTCATTGGGGGCTGCATCCCTGGGCAATATACGCAGTGGTTGCCTTGTCACTGGCCTTCTTCGCCTTTAACAAGAATATGCCGCTGACCATCCGTTCAGCGTTTTTTCCGCTGTTGAGAGACAAAGTCTGGGGGTGGCCCGGTCACATTATCGATGTGCTGGCTGTGGTAGCGACCATTTTTGGTCTGGCAACTTCTCTGGGTTTCGGTGCCCAGCAGGCCGCTTCGGGGCTGGATTATCTCTTCGGTATTGGTGGTGGCATCAATGTTCAGATGGGCATCATTGTCGGGGTAACCGCAGTGGCGCTGGCTTCCGTGCTTCGAGGCCTGGACGGTGGCGTCAAGCTGTTGAGTAACCTCAACATGATGACCGCCGGTGTGCTTCTGGCCTTCATCGTTTTTGCTGGCCCTACCATGACCATTATCGAAACGATCTGGGTGACTTCCTCGTCTTATGTTGCCAATCTCGTGCCACTGAGCAATCCGTTTGGCCGCGAAGATGAAACCTGGTTCCATGGCTGGACAGTATTCTACTGGGCCTGGTGGATCTCCTGGTCACCGTTCGTTGGTATGTTTATCGCCCGTGTGTCCAAGGGCCGTACCGTGCGCGAATTCGTGACAGCCGTACTGATTATCCCGACCGTGATCACCATTGTCTGGATGAGCAGCTTTGGTGGCGCCGCTCTGGAGCAGATCCAGCAGGGCATTGGCGTACTGGCTCAGGATGGTCTGACCGAAGTACCGCTGGCGACCTTCCAGATGTTCGAGCAACTGCCGATGACCGGCATCCTGTCCTTCGTGGGCATCGTGCTGGTGCTGGTGTTCTTCGTGACCTCGTCGGATTCCGGTTCGCTGGTTGTCGACAGCATCACTGCTGGCGGTAAAACCGACGCACCGACTGCTCAGCGTGTATTCTGGGTGGTAATGGAAAGCGCTATTGCCGCAGCGCTGATTTTCGGTGGCGGTGACGATGCGCTGGGTGCCATTCAGGCCGTGGCCATCAGTGCCGGGCTGCCGTTTACGGTGGTTCTGCTGATCATGACCTGGGGTCTGCTCAAGGGCCTGACCCACGAGAGAAAACTGCTGCTGCAGCGGGGCGAGTTGCTCTGATTGCCAGCAAAGCGCAGTAACGTTAAAAACCGGAGCTCAGGCTCCGGTTTTTTTATGGTGCGCCAGGCATGGCGCGTAGCGCCTTGACGGGCGCTGTTCCGGTACAGATGGTGCTGGCCGGATGACTTGGGGGTGCAAGTCCCCTGTGGGCCCGGCAAGGGGAACCACTAGCCGGACGGCAAGGGTGTCCATCGTGAGGTGGAATCTGAAGGAAGCTGCAGGCAAAGCACTGGCCTGACGAACAGAAACCGCATGAGGCGGTCACACCGGGTAAGGCGGCCATTATCGTCAAAGCCCAGTACTTGCACGGAAGGTGTGGACGTATATGCGGCAGGCATAAGTGTGAAGGTCACGCGTCTTACCCTGGGAAGTCTGGTTCTCTGCCATGGTGCTACTCACCTCGTGAGAGGTGGGGATGGAGCGCCAGAACTCAGCCGAGGTCATAGTAGGTGCGTTACCGCGTACTGAAGGACCGAACATGGTTGGCCGCCAGTAGGCGGTGAACTCTCGTGATGTGCTTATGAAGACAGAAGCGACCCGGATGGGTCAGGGCATTCAGGAAGGGGCCGGGCGGAACCCGGCAGGTACTGAAGTCCGTGTCGAGGCAGACGCGGGGGCTCACTCGTGGACGAACGCGGAGCCGAACACGCGGATGGAGCGGGTGCTTGAACGTCCGAACCTGATGCGTGCGTATCAACGGGTGGTGTCCAACAAGGGTGCTGCCGGTGTCGACCAGATGCCGGTGACGGCCCTGAAGGGCCACCTGCAACAGCACTGGCCAACGCTGCGCGAGCGGCTATTGGCCGGAGACTACCATCCTCAACCAGTACACCGGGTCAGCATCCCCAAGCCGCAAGGCGGGGAACGGATACTGGGCATTCCGACGGTGCAGGATCGCCTGATCCAGCAAGCACTCCACCAAACGCTGAGCCCGATGCTGGAGCCGACCTTCTCGGATCACAGCTACGGGTTCCGTCCTGGCCGAAGTGCCCATCAGGCGGTCAAGGCGATGCAACGGCACATCAACGACGGCCACCGCTGGGTGGTCGATCTGGATCTGGCCCAGTTCTTCGACCGGGTCAATCACGATGTGCTGATGAGCCTGCTGGCTCGTCACATCACTGACCGGCGGATACTCACCCTGATCCGACGCTATCTGCAAGCCGGTATGCTCGAAGGTGGTCTGGTCAGCCCAAGACGAGAAGGCACGCCGCAAGGCGGCCCCCTGTCGCCCTTGCTCTCCAACGTGCTTCTGACCGAACTGGACAGAGAGTTGGAGCGCCGGGGTCACCGGTTCTGTCGCTATGCGGACGACTGCAATATCTACGTTCGCAGCAAAAGAGCCGGTGAACGGGTCATGGCCAGCGTCACCCACTTTCTGGAAAGAGACCTGCGCCTGAAAGTGAACACAGACAAGAGCGCTGTGGATCGACCATGGCGCCGGAGCTTTCTGGGATACAGTGTAAGCTGGCATAAAGGACAGGTGCGGTTGAGAGTTGCACCGAAGAGCCTGAAAGCTTTTATGGCCAAACTGCGACCGTTGCTCAAACGATCACGAGGCCAGTCGTTAACGACGACCCTCCAGAAGCTGAACCCTGTGCTCCGGGGCTGGGCGAATTACTATCGCCTGACGGCCTCGAAGCGCTCGGTGGAAGCACTGGATGGCTGGATACGGCGGCGACTGCGACTGATCCTGTGGCAGCAATGAAAACGCCCCTACACGCGGGCGCGCAATCTGATGCGACTCGGTCTGACAGAGCCAAGGGCCTGGACGAGTGCGACGAATGGCCGTGGCCCCTGGTGGAATAGCGGCGCGTCTCACATGAACGCGGCTCTGCCCAAGCGGGTGTTCACGGGCCTCTCTCTGGTAAGCTTGCTGGATACGATGGTTCGGCTTCAGTGCCAACCGTGAACCGCCGTGGTACGGAACCGTATGCCCGGTGGTGTGAGAGGACGGGGGAGGTAACTCCCCCTCCTACTCGATAGTACAGGAAAAGTGGATGCGGGACATTAGCGTACTGGAGGGCACAGATCAGAGCGCAGCGAGTTTTTCCATTACGTAGTGAACCCGTTCGCCGGGGGAAAAGTGAGGGCGCTTGAGTGCTTCCAGGTGGCGCAGGCGTGGCAGAAGCCCGCGACCATTGGCCATCTGTATGGCCAGCCCGGGCCGAGCGTTAAGCTCCAGCAGCAATGGCCCTTGATTGGCATCGAGCACCAGGTCAACGCCCATATACCCCAGGCCGGTGGCTTCGTAGCAACGGGCGGCCATGTCCAGCATGGTTGGCCAGTCGTCAATGGCGATGTTTTCCAGAGCCAGTCCGGTGTCCGGGTGCAGAATTACCGGCCGGTTGAACTGCACGGCGTTCAGGCTCTTGCCGGTACCGATATCCAGGCCGACGCCCACGGCGCCCTGGTGTAGGTTGGCCTTGCCGTCGGAGGCGCGGGTCGACAACCGCAGCATGGCCATCACCGGATATCCCTGGAAGACGACAATGCGAATGTCCGGTACGCCCTCAACCGAGTAGCGGGCCAGAGCAGGGGAGCACTGCACCAGATCCTCAACGATGGCGACATCCGGTGAGCCCGCCAGTGAATACAGACCGGCCAGGATATTACTCAGGTGCCGTTCCAGCACATCGGTGCCAATGGCCGCGCCGGAGGCTTTGACAAATTGGTCGCCGTCTCTGCCGGTGACCACGGTAATGCCCTTGCCGCCGGAACCCTTGGCGGGTTTGATGGCAAAGCCGCTCAGGTCCTGTACCAGCTCCCTGAAGTGAGAGATTTCGTGCTGCTGGCGGACCACCTGGAACAGTTTGGGGGTATTCACCCCGTATTCTTCCATGATCAGCTTGGTTTTCAGCTTGTTGTCCACCAGCGGGTAGGCTGACCGGTCATTGTACCGGGCAATGTAATCCACATTGCGCCGGTTCATGTTGAGCATGCCCAGCCTTTTGAGCTTGCGGGGGGAAATCCACTGCATGTCAGTCGTAGGCCTTCATGGGGGTGAATCGCCGCAGTTCGGAAAGCTTGTAGCCGGTGTACTGGCCCATCAACAGGATCAGACCCAGCACCACCAGATGCAGTTCCGGGAAGTTGAAGGTCAGGTGCCTGGCCAGCGGTGCATCCATCGCCAGGTAGGCACAAATGGCCACGAACAGGCTGCCGGAGCCCTGCACCAGCACTTCGTGGGCACCCTCCTCTTCCCAGAGGATCGACATGCGCTCAATGGTCCAGGCGATAATCACCATGGGAAAGAAAGTCACTGTCATGCCGGTATTAAAGCCCATCTGGTAACCGATAATGGACAGGCCGGCGGTGATGAATATCACCAGAATGATCAGGGCCGATATGCGCGAGACCAGCAGCAGGTTCAGGCTTGAAAGATAGCCCCGCAGCAGCAGGCCGATGGCGACAACCGAGAGAAAGGCGATCAGCCCCGGAGCCAGGGTGGTCTGGACGAAGGCGATGGCAATCAGCACCGGCATGAAGGTACCGGAAGTGCGAATGCCAACCACAATGCGCATGAAAGCGACAATCAGCGCACCCAGCGGCAACAGCAGCAACATGCGGAACATGCTCTGTTCCTCGATAGGCAGCTGGTAGAAACCCAGCACTCCCAGGCCGTTATCATTGGCCTCCATGGTGGCCAGTTGCAGGGCCGGTACGGTTTGACGGAGCATTGAAAAGCTGACGCGGGAGTCATCACCGCCCATCACATCCAGAAGCGATTCCGAGCCCTGGCGCCATAGCAGAAGGTTTTCCGGTACGCCCTGTTCACCGGTTCGCGGGTTGAAGGTCAGCCACTGCTCACCGTTATGGATTTGCAAAAAGGGCAACAGAGGCTGCCTGCGCCTGGCATCCTCAAGGCGCAGGCCGTCAGCCGTGCGCGCCGCAATGCCGGCATGGTTGAGCATCCTCACCATCAGTGGCAGGTAGTTGTTTTCAGACACCAGCAGCGTGGTGTTCTGGGTTTCGCTGCCGGGTTGCAGCAGGCGGATCAATTCCCGGGTCATGCTTTCCGGGGTGCTGGAACGCTCCCGCGCCTGGCTTAGCAACTCGCGCACGGCGGTGGCTTCCGGCTCTTCCCAGAACTCCGGTTGGGGCCGGGGTTTCTGTTCAGGCTTTTGTTCCTCGGAATCGTCGTCCGGGACAAACTGTGCCTTGAAATAGAGCGTTTGTTCACCGGAAACGTTCCGTTTGTTCCATTCCGCCCGGTGATTGCCGTTTTCCTCGATAATCGCGAAGCCATAGCCCGGCGACGCCGCCTGTTCGGTAATTATCCGGAAGCCCGGCGGCTGTTCCGGGATATGCAGGTTCACCCGGGCCGGTTCGCCCAGCCCTTCGAAGTCCACGCGCGCTTCGATCATCCAGACCGGCCGCTGCTCCCCGGTACTCCAGGGCACACCCATTTCCACATGGCGCCAGACCGCCGTTGCAATGCCAGCGGCGATCAGCAAGAAAACAAAAATATAAAAGGGCGCGCGGGAGCGGGTGGTCATTTATTGTCTCCGCTGTTGCCGTTGTCCAGATAGGAGGAGGGCAGCTCGGTGGCGTATTCCTGGCCGACATCAATCAGCATTACGTCACGCAGGATGTTGCGGCCAACCAGTACGTCATAGGTCAGATTCTCGCGGTCTGCGAGGGTGAATTCCGCCACCTGCTGGTGGTCGCCGATGGCAAACTGGAGTTTAACCACGGCTCGCCTCTCGCTGTCGTCCGAACTGGACTGGATGATTTTCACGGTTCGGGATATTTCCTTTTCCATCGTCACCCAGTCGTCCTCGGTGCCGGGAACTGGTACTTCGAACCGGACCCAGTTATTGCCGTCCCGCTCGAATTGTTCGATATTGCGGCCGTAAATGGAGGAAGTTTCCGCCCCGCT
Source organism: Alteromonadaceae bacterium (assembly GCA_013393545.1). Next base: position 21,819 of record JABXHG010000009.1, read on the forward strand.
GTCGATCCGGGCCTTGTACACCAGGCCGGGGCCCGCGAGATAGAAACGCTCCACCTGGCCGACAATGACCTTGCCGTCCCTGCGGTCGGCGCGGCCTTTGTCCTCTTCGGCGGGGCATTCTGACTTGACCTCGGGCGGGGGGCAGCTGGGCTTTTCGACCTGGGTGGCAATGGCCTGCAAAATGCTCTCGGTACTCCGTGCCTCTTCGGCCAGCAGTTTTTCATGGCGGACGGTGGCGTTTTCCTCCATGGTGACCAGGGTTGCCCTTTGCGCTTTCACCGAGGTGCGTACGTCGTCCACATTATCCTTGGGTACCATCAGGTAGCGGTCAGCGGTGCAGCCGCCTAGCGCGAATAGCAGAACAAAAACAGTCGGTAAACCGGCAGGACGGATGTGAGAGAGTCGCAAACCCATCAAAAACCTCAGGCTGGGCCGGGTGATTGATCACACCCGTGCCATAAATGTGTGGTAGAGCAGAGCGGCGAGTATACTACACCGCCACCTGGCTATGTGTTTACAGATGGTTAAGGCGATAACTGAAAGGTTGTAACGGAGTTCTTGTTTGTGATTGAGGTATTGGGGCAGGCAATGGCCGGTTCGCCGGAACGGATGGCCGGCTGGTTTCTGGTCATGGCGGTCGTTGGCGCGGGTGCGTTGGCCGCGGCACTGTGGCTGGCCATGTCGCTGAAACGGGCCAACCATGAGCGCTGGTACCAGCAGAACGAGCTGGCCGATGCAAAAGCGCAGATCAGCCGGACTGAGCAGGAACAGGCGCTGCATCACCAGGAAGTGTCGCATCTGGAAGCGGCACTGGCGGACAGTAAAGCACGGGTGCGGGACCATGAAAGTGCCATCGAACACTGGCGCCAGCGGGCCGCCACCCTGGAAAACCGTCTGGCCGGTGTGGAAGCCGAGCTGTCCTCCCGCAGGGAGCAACTTGACCGGCAGGAGCAGGAGAAGGAAACGCACCGGCAAAGGGCGGAGTCACTGGCCGCCGAGTTGTCCGAACTGCAGGTGGCGTTGAAAGAACAGCAGGTCACGCTGGACAAGGAGCGGCGTTCAGCCGCTGAAAAACTCGAATTACTTGAGAAAAACCGGGACGCCCTGAAGCAGGAATTCGAAAATCTGGCGAACCGCATCTTTGACCAGAAAAGCGAGAAATTCAGCCAGCAGAGCAAGACCAGCCTGGACTCATTGCTTGCGCCGTTCCGGGACCAGTTGCAGGATTTCCGCAAGCGGGTGGACCACGTTTACACCAGTGAAAGTAACGACCGTCAGGCCCTGCGCAGTGAAATCAAATCCCTGCAGGAGCTGAACCGCCAGATCACCGAGGAAGCCTCCAACCTCACCAGGGCCCTGAAAGGTGACAAGAAGATTCAGGGTAACTGGGGTGAGCTGATTCTCGAACGGGTGTTGGAGCGCTCGGGCCTGCGCAAGGGTGTGGAATACGAAACCCAGGGCAGCTACCGCGACAGTGATAACCAACTGCTACGCCCGGACGTGGTGGTGCACCTGCCGGACCACCGGAACCTGATTATTGATTCCAAAGTGTCCCTGCTGGCCTATCAGGAGTGGGTTAACACCGAGGATGAAACCTTACGGGAGGAAGCTCTCAAGCGCCATGTGGAAGCGGTCCGCAACCACATTCGCACCCTCAGCGAGAAAGACTACAGCCAGCTGAATGGTCTGCATTCGCCGGACTTTGTGCTGCTATTCATGCCCATCGAGCCGGCCTTCGTGGCGGCCTTCCAGCAGGACGAGAACCTGTTCGCCGAGGCCTTCGAGCGCAAAATCATCGTGGTCACACCCACCACCTTGCTGGCCACCCTGCGCACCATCGAGAACATCTGGCGTTACGAGCGCCAGAGCCAGAACGCGAAGAAGATCGCCGAGCGGGCCGGGGCGGTATACGACAAATTGCGGGTGTTTGTGGAGGCCATGGAAAAGCTGGGCACCCAGATGCACACGGCGCAGAACACCTACGATTCCGCCATGAACACGCTGACCCGGGGCCGGGGCAACCTGATTTCCCAGGCCAATCGCTTTGTGGAGTTGGGGGTTCGGGTCAAGAAGGAGTTACCAAAAGGAATAACGGATCAGGCCGAGGTCGATGCGGACGATACCGAAAATTCTGGTAAACTCTGACCTCTTCAATTTGGCCGGGGTGCTTGTGATGCTCCGAGACTTCCAATAATCAGAAAGCTGATGAGGCGACTATGACCACCGTTATCCGCCAGGACGACCTGATCGAGAGCGTAGCCGACGCGCTGCAGTTCATCTCTTATTATCATCCGAAAGATTTCATCGACGCCGTACACGAGGCTTACCAGCGGGAAGAATCCCAGGCCGCGAAAGACGCCATGGCCCAGATCCTGATCAACTCCCGCATGTGTGCCCAGGGCCACCGCCCGATCTGCCAGGACACCGGCATCGTGACCGTGTTCGTGAACATCGGCATGGATGTGAAATTCGAGTGCGATCAGCCGCTGGATGACGTGATCAACGAAGGCGTGCGCCGCGCCTACACCCACCCGGACAACGTGCTGCGTGCCTCGGTACTGGCTGATCCGGACGGCAAGCGCCAGAACACCAAGGACAACACGCCGGCCATCATCCATTACAAGATGGTGCCGGGTAACACCGTGGAAGTACACGTGGCGGCCAAGGGCGGCGGTTCTGAAGCCAAGTCCAAGTTTGCCATGCTGAACCCGTCCGACGACGTGGTGGAGTGGGTACTGAAAATGGTGCCGCAGATGGGCGCAGGCTGGTGTCCGCCGGGGATGCTGGGTATCGGTATTGGTGGCACCGCCGAGAAGGCGATGGAACTGGCCAAGGAATCCCTGCTGGACCCGATCGACATCCATGATCTGCAGGCCCGTGGCGCCTCCAACCGCTCTGAAGAGCTGCGCCTGGAGCTGTTCGAGAAGGTTAACGAACTGGGCATTGGCGCTCAGGGCCTGGGTGGCCTGACCACCGTTCTGGACGTGAAGGTAAAAGATTACCCGACCCATGCCGCCAACAAGCCGGTGGCCATCATCCCGAACTGCGCCGCGACCCGCCACGCGCACTTCACCCTGGATGGCACGGGTCCGTCCCTGCAGACTCCGCCAAGCATCGAAGACTGGCCGGAAATCACCTGGGAAGTGGGCGACAACGTGCGCCGCGTGAACCTGGACACGGTCACTCCGGAAGACGTGAAAGACTGGCAGCCGGGTGAAACCGTGCTGCTGTCCGGCAAGATGCTGACTGGCCGTGACGCCGCCCACAAGAAAATGGTCGACATGATCCAGAACGGTGAAGAACTGCCGGTGGACCTGACTGGCCGCTTCATCTACTACGTGGGTCCGGTCGACCCGGTACGCGAAGAAGTGGTTGGTCCGGCTGGCCCCACCACTGCTACCCGGATGGACAAGTTCACCCACACCATGCTCGAGAAGACTGGTCTGACTGGCATGATCGGCAAGGCCGAGCGTGGCCAGGTGGCTATCGATTCCATCAAGGAATTCGGTGCGGTATACCTGATGGCCGTGGGCGGCGCCGCCTACCTTGTCTCCAAAGCTATCAAGGACGCCAAGGTTGTGGCCTTTGAAGAGCTGGGTATGGAAGCCATCTACGAGTTCGAAGTAGAGGACATGCCGGTGACCGTGGCCGTCGATTCCCGCGGCAGCTCCGTGCACCAGACCGGCCCGGTCGAGTGGCACGACAAGATCATCGCCGCCAAGGCGGTGTGATCTGAGGTTCTAGCCTTGCCAAAGGCCACCGGGCGCTGTCCGGTGGCCTTTTTTCTTACACCTTCTTTATCTTTCTCTTCCCGTCTTGAAGTTCCTCGCCTGGCCCTCAGGTAAGATAGTCACATACATTTGTTGTCCGAGGACTCCCATGCCGGTTTTCTTCTTTCTATTCATTGTCATGCCCATTGCCGAAATGGCGGTTTTAATCAAAGTTGGCGGCATGATTGGCGTATTCAATACCATTGGTCTGGTGTTATTGACGGCGGTGGTGGGTGCCTGGCTGCTGCGTCAGCAGGGGTTGGCCACCCTGCTAAGGGCCAATCAGCGCCTGAACAGTGGCGAGTTGCCCGCCAGGGAAGTGGCCGAAGGGCTGGTTCTGGCCGTGGGTGGTGCGCTCCTTCTGACCCCCGGCTTCATCACCGATACGGTGGGCTTCCTGTGCCTGATCCCCGGCTCCCGTCACTGGCTGGCCGCTCAGGCACTGAAACGCATGACGGTGGCTGGCGGAAGTCAGAGCTTTCATTTTCAGGCCGGATCGTTTCGCCAGGGGCCTTTCGATGGACAAGGTCCCTTCGGTCCTCAGGGCCCGTTTGACCGGGATGCCAACGGCGACATCATTGAAGGTGAGTACAAAGACGAGACGGAAACCGACCGCGACCGGATCGAAAAAAAGTAAAAAATTTTTCGATCCGGGTATTGAAATGCCCACCCCCACCCCCATTTATCCACCACAAGTTCGCTATGGGCTGAAAAGCACTGACTATCAGCTGCTTGAGGCCCTGGCACATTGTCGGGCCTGCCTCGGCCCGGCGTTTTAACATGCAATTGTCATTGCCACATTAATCTGACTATTGGAGAAACCGAGCAATGAAAATTCGTCCGCTACACGATCGTGTTGTCGTACGCCGTAAGGAAGCAGAAGAGAAAACTGCGGCTGGCCTCGTGCAGCCGAGTAATGCCAAAGAGAAGCCGTCCCAGGGTGAAGTGATCGCCGTAGGCAATGGCCGAATTCTCGACAATGGCGAAACTCGTGCACTGGCGGTCAAGGTGGGTGACACCGTGGTCTTCGGCCAGTTTGCCGGCGTGTCGAGCACGGACTATTACGAAAACAACACCACGCTGGCGCAATACCTGGAATTTCATTTCGGCGAGACCTGGCATGGCGAGGGCAACTTCCCAAAGGAATTAGCGGATGCCGCCATGGCCG
>JABXHG010000090.1 GCA_013393545.1 Alteromonadaceae bacterium
GCGGACCAATTTTTTACGCTAGACGTCTGGAATCCAGTTTTTGGCTTCAATCTTGGTTTCTGCGTCTATTTTTTCCTGGAAATCCCGCTCTTCGGCAGACATTTCTTCCGGACTTTTGAGGTGCCTGGCACCGGTATCAACCATTTATGCGTACATGACTCTCTCCGAATCTGACGGGTCAGTCTGCTGGAGGAAAACAGCAGTGTTCCGCGATAGGGCACGGATATGACTTCATAGTATATGACACAAAATAATCATCAATGCTTTATTTTTGGTGTCATGATTTTCATTGTTATACTTTAGTCCTTGTTCTGGATGCTGAAAGGTAAGCGTTGACATCAATTGATAGTGATACCTTTCAGGCAGTTTATGTTAAGGAAAAAGTAAATAAAGGCTCGTGCTCTTAATCAGCCGAATGCGATGATTAGCCATTACGGCGATCAAATACCCGCCTTGCCTTGCCTTCGGAGCGACTGATCGTGCCGCTATCCTGGACTTGCACGCGGGTGCTAATGCCGGTGTAGGACTTGATGTAGTGGCGCAGCTCCTGGCTGGCGTTGTTTTTGATGTCCTGGGTTGCTGCGCCGAGTTGTAGTTCGACCCGGATATCCATGCAGTCCATGTTGCCTTTCTGATACACCTCGATTTCGTAGTGAGGTGACAGGGTGTGGCACTTGAGCACCTGTTCTTCAATTTGGCTGGGAAAGACGTTTACCCCACGAATAATCAGCATGTCGTCGCTACGCCCGGTGATTTTGTCAATTCGCCGCATGGGTCGCGCTGTGCCCGGAAGTAGGCGGGTTAGGTCTCGGGTACGATAGCGCAACACCGGCATGGCCACCTTTGTCAGTGAGGTAAACACCAGTTCACCGTATTCGCCGTCGGGCAGTACTTCGCCGGTTGTGGGGTTGATAATCTCGGGGTAGAAGTGATCTTCCCAGATAGTCGGGCCATCCTTGGTTTCCAGGCACTCCATACCCACGCCGGGGCCCATGACTTCAGACAAGCCATAGATATCCAGCGCCTGAATGCCCAGCCGTTCTTCCAGTTCGGTGCGCATTTCATTAGTCCAGGGTTCGGCACCGAAAATGCCCAGTCGTAATGGCAGAGTCTTGGGATCAATGCCCTGCCGGTCCATCTCATCTGCAATGTTGAGCATATACGAGGGTGTCACCATGATAATGTCAGGCTCAAAGTCCTTGATCAGCTGCACTTGCTTCTCGGTTTGCCCGCCCGACATGGGAAACACGGTACAGCCGAGCCGCTCGGCGCCGTAGTGGGCCCCCAGGCCTCCTGTGAACAGGCCATAACCGTAAGCGACATGCATTTTATCTCCCGCGTGACCGCCCCCGGCGCGGATAGAGCGAGCGACGATATCGGCCCAGGTTTCAACATCAGCCTGGGTATACCCCACTACGGTAGGCTTGCCGGTGGTGCCGCTGGAGGCATGCACGCGGACAACATTTTTCATGGGGGTTGCGAACATACCAAACGGGTAGTGGTCGCGAAGGTTGTCTTTGACAGTGAAGGGGATTTTTTCAATGTCTTCCAGGGTTTTGATATCGCTGGGTTTTAATCCCCGGGAATCAAAAGCATTACGATAAAAGGCAACGTTGGTATAGGCATGCCATACACTCCAGCGCAGGCGTTGGAGCTGCTCGTGGCGAAGT
>JABXHG010000091.1 GCA_013393545.1 Alteromonadaceae bacterium
CATTCCACTTGCCGCTGCGCGTCCGCTGCAGGTTATCCCCGCCAACGTGGTCGGCGGGGCCGTCGCCGGTGCACTGGCCGGCATGTTCAGCGTTGCCGATAACGTCATGCACGGTGGCCCCATCGTCGCTGTCCTCGGCGCGGTGGATAATGTCTTCGGATTCTTCATCGCCATGATCACAGGCATTGCCGTCAACGCCCTGCTGATCATAGTGCTGGTGGGTCTTTCCAAGAAGAAGGACAAACCTGAGGGTAATACAGTAAAAACTGAATCTGACCACGATGTCTCTGGTTCTCCTGTAGCAACGAAGACTCGCGCTGAAACTGCCCTGATTGCTGAAGACATTGTGCTCTTGGATGCAGAATTTTCGTCTCGCGATGATGTAATTGCAGCATTAGTAGGCGCCGCTGCCGAGGCAGGACGAATCACCAATGCCGGTGATGTCGTTGCCGCAGCACTTGCCAGAGAGGAAAAACACTCCACCGGCGTTGACCATCAAGTGGCCATCCCGCACGCTCGCAGTGCTGCTGTTTCTAAGCCGACGCTCGCATTTGCCCGGTTGAGCGAACCAGGCGTGGTGTGGGCTGAAGGAGAAGAACCGTCACGCCTCATCTTCCTCATCGCAGTGCCGGAAGAAGCCGGCAAGGCGCACTTAAAGCTGTTGTCCAAGTTAGCCCGCCACGTGATGAAACAAGAGTTCCGTGATGAGCTTTATGCAGCGGCCTTACCCGCAGATGCGGTTAACACGATTCAATCGGTATTGGAGTAAGGTTCAACTCCCGTACAGTCGGGTAAATGAAACCCGCCCGCATTGCCAGTGCCCTAGCCCTCGTTATTATTTGGTTTATCATCGCTGGGTTAGGTGGACCCACCTTCGGGAAAATCTCCGATGTCAGCACGAATGATAGAACCACGTTCCTCCCGGCTAGCTCTGAATCCACCCAGGTTAGTGAGCTAACCCCAGAGTTTTCTGATAGCCAGGGTATTCCGGCGATTATTACGGGCGAAACCAGTGAGGTTGGGGATTCTGATCTCACAGAGAGACTTGAATCCACTGAAGGGGTCATGCAGGTCATTGGCCCTACACCTTCAGAGGACGGCGAAGCAAGCCAGTACATAGCGCTAATTGATACAGGATCAGCTGATGCCACGGAGGTCGTGCAACTGCTTAGTGATGAAGTCGCTGATGACGGCTTTTATGTCACCGGGCCTGCTGGTTTCAGCGCGGACTTAGCCAATGCTTTTGCTGGAATCGATGGCATTTTGTTGCTCGTTGCGCTAGCGGCAGTTTTGGTTATTTTGATTGCGGTCTACCGCGCAGTGCTGCTGCCGTTCATTGTTATTTTGACCGCCGTTGGCGCGCTCTGTGCCGCGATTGTGGTGATTTACTATATGGCCAAGGCGGACATCATCGTTCTCAACGGCCAGTCCCAGGGCATTTTGTCCATTTTGGTTATCGGTGCAGCGACGGATTATTCCTTGCTCATGGTGGCGCGTCAAAGAGAAGAGCTTCAAAGACAGGAATCTGTAGCGGATGCGCTGAAGTCAGCATGGAAGGCATCGTTCGGCGCGATTACCGCGTCGGCAGCCACGGTTGCTATTGCCCTGCTCTGTCTGTTGGTCTCTGATTTGAATTCCAACCGT
>JABXHG010000092.1 GCA_013393545.1 Alteromonadaceae bacterium
GATCCGTCTATTGCAAGCGGAATGGAAACGTCTGTGGAAACGAAAACTTCTCTGGGGAATTGTGGGGGGACTCCCTGTAGCGGCTTTCGCGGCTGCAACCTATTATGAAGGGGCCAACCAGGGGGTTTCTTCTGCGGAGCCTCAATACGCGGTGGTTGGCAACTTTCCGGTATTGGCGATGGCGGAGATGTTATTGACTCTGTTCAACCTGATTCTGATGGCCCTGGTGGCTACCCTCTGGACAGAAGAGATTCGGTCGGGACAGCTGCGGATGGTGTTGTTGCGAGTGCGAACATTTTCCCAGCTCTGGTGGGCGAAAGTCGGGGTGTTGTTGGGAACGGTGGCGTTGCTCATGCTGATTTTTTTGGGGTTCAGTTATTTGGCCGGGTATTGGCTCTTGACTCATACGGACACCTATCCGCTCTTTTTCCGAGCGGAGCCGGTGAGCTTGTGGGAAGGGTTTGGATATAGCCTTCAATATTATGGCCTCTCCTTTCTCACATTGGTCGCCTTTGCCAGTTTTCTGCTGCTGGCGGCAAGCTTGTGCCGGACGGGGACCGGTACCCTGGGAGCGGGGATGGCCTTTCTCCTCCTTTCTTTTTTTTATCCTGAACTGGCAGGCTATTTTCGCCCTTGGTTCAGTGAGGAGCAGTTTTTTCAACTCTATTACTCCTCCCTTCCAATGATTCAATGGGAAGGAATTGTGAACTTGCTGGCAGATCAACCGCAGCGGGCCGGTTGGTTGATCGGAGTGCTGGCGGGGTACACCTGTTTATTTGGATCCCCCGCTTACCTGTGGTTTTCCAGACAGGATCAATGGAACTGAGGAGGATTGAAATGATGATCAGGATCATGCAAAGTGAATGGCAACGGATGTGGGCGAGAAAGAAGACGAAGGTCTTGCTCTTTGGCTACCTGGGGCTGCTATTGCTGAGTTGTTGGTTTTTATCGGTATTCAAGATCTCATTTTATGATCCGGCCCATGATGTTCACCTCAACTCTCTCAATACGGCCCCCTTCCTATTTCGCGAGCTTTCCTTTTTCCTGGTGTTCATCCTGGTTCCGCTGTTGGCGATCGACAGTTTCAACGGAGAAGTTCGCTCCGGGGCGTTGCGGATGGCGTTGATTCGCCCCCTTTCCCGGTGGCGGATGTGGGTAGCGAAGTGGACAGTGCAGGGAATGGTGATGGCGTCCTTGCTTCTGATTACAATGGGGACGGGAATCCTGCTGGGAATGGGAGTGATGCCGGAAGTGAACACCACTACCTTTTACAAGACGGAGACCTTTGGTTTTGCAGGTGCCATAGGATATATTGTGCAATATTACTCCTTGGGCTTATTGATCCTGGTGACAGTGAGTGGAGTGGCTCAGCTGATCAGTCTCTGCATGCCCAATGCGGTCTTCACCTACGTCGGGGTGATCGCATTTCTGATCGGTGGGATCTATGTTTCCGAAGAGATGGAATTTTTATTAGGTGGTTCGGATTCGATCTTCAAACAGTTGGCATCTCATCCAGAAGCCGATTTTATCGGGCTGGCTCTGGGCTGGGGGATCATCAGTTGGGCTCTCAGTTTTCTGATTTGGACGCAACGGGATTTCAAAGGGTGAAGGGGGAGCAGGATGGGGGAGATCATTCTGGTGGTGGATGATGAACAGGCGAT
>JABXHG010000093.1 GCA_013393545.1 Alteromonadaceae bacterium
GTTGTGAATCGGGTCAAACGTCCCACCCATGATTCCAATCTTGCTCATAGACCCTAACCGTAGCGACGCTGATCAACGAAGCGTCCAAAGGCATCCGCTACTTGCGCATCCCATTGGGATCCGCGCAGGAAATAGCGGCCGTGGTATCCGCCATTACCTTCAGAAGCGCGCAGCGTTCCAACGGTTGCGTTGCACACGCCGTCCAGCGGCAGGCAGTAGTTAATGCGGTTGTTGGTTCCCCTGGAAGCCACGGTGTTGTTCGGCATATCGCCCAAGATGCCAGAAGCATTTGGCACACCCACGGTGAATGGATCATTGCGGTTGGTCATTGGGTTGCCCATGTAGACAACGCCAGCAAGCTGACCACGGTTAGCCAATTGCTTCTCATGGCCCGCGAGGATCATCGCCCCCTGGGAGTAACCAATCAGAACGTAGCCCGGCTTGCAGCCAGTGGAGTTCTCATAGTGGCCAATCGCCTGCATAACGCCAGCCTGACCGGTTTCTACGGAATAACGGAACTGGCCCAGTGCGGATACCGCAGTGTTCACAACAGGTGCCGCGTAGCGGTAAGCAATGCGCAGCATATCCATCACGGTTTCAGGCGCTGCTACGTTTGGCACTTCGTATTCTGGGTAGGTCGCTGGGTACACATTTGGGCTAAGGCCCAGCACGTGAACGTCCTTCATTAAGGAATTGCCACCGTGAGTTGCCTGGTAGCGGCCTTCAGCAGTCTGCAGGAATGCGCGGATGGTCTCGCCTTCCCAACCATTGGAAGGACGTGGGCCGCCGTACCAGGTTGGAGAAATATTTGTGTCCTGTCCCGAACCACGCGCTGCAACTGCAACTACTGCTGGGCAGTGTTCTTGAGCAGTAGCGGTAGCTTGAGGGATAAAAGCAAGAGACAATGCAGCTGCTGCTGCCGTAATCAACGCGCGTACAGACTTCATAGCTATACAAATTCCTAGGGATCAAAAGGCGACCAATGACAGACTTGAACGGCTCCTAACACTAGCTTATTAAGAAATTTTTCGCTCACATTAATCTCATTGCCAGCAAAACCAAAGCCAAAAGAGTCACTGCAGTTGACATCACTACCACTGACCACACCTGTGGCTGAATTTTTTCTTCCACTAGCCCCGTATTACTCCGCTCATACCGGCCGGCTTGGCGCACAGTAATATTCAGTGCCGCCACCATCGCGATAACCGTAATGAGCAAGAATGCGATTTCATGCACCGAGGCAGACACCCGCATGCTCAGCCCCGCAACCACCAAAAAGGACACTAAAGTGCGCGTCCACGCCATGGTTGTTCGTTCCGGCTGCAGCCCAGGATCAGGATGTCGTTGCATCACAGGAACACCACTACCAGGCCAAAGACGCAGCCAATCGCGGCAGCCGCAGACAACACCGGTATCAGCTTCGGCGCAGGCATCGGCTTGCCCAATCGCATGGCGCGCTCGACGATAGCCCATCGTAAAGCTGCTCCCACCGCCACCATTGCTGCGGTGACGATGACAATGACGGAGACCAGCGAGTTAATCCACGGGCTGACACCCTCGAACTGAAAAATCTCGATGGCGAGGCCGCCTGCCAGGAAAGCCAAAGACGTCCGAATCCACGCT
>JABXHG010000094.1 GCA_013393545.1 Alteromonadaceae bacterium
AATAAAAGAAGTTCTGTTGTTGTTGTAACTATTAGTGTGGATCAAATCTGTGGAAAACCCATCATTTCCCTTTTAGATTAGAATGTTGCCGCGTTGATAGGTGTGCGTAAAAATTGCGTAACCCATGCGGAGAACCGCTGGACGGGGTGTGTATAACAGCACCAGTTACCCACAACCGTGAAAAACGACACCTTTTCCACCGGTACATACCAATGTTGTTACCGCAGCTGTGAACAACATCGCGACGACTGCCTGGTCGCGCGTAAACGCCGCCATGGTGGCGCGCGCAGGATGAACAATGGGAAATGTGAAAAAATAATATCCACAGGCAAAAAAAAGCCTGCACGGCGGTTTTCCGCGGTAAAAGGGGCCGGATACGCCTTGTTTTCGTTCCGGGCGGGACGTGCTGTCCCGGGAGGATCCTGGGAGAACCTTGAGAGAAAGAAGCCAGCAGCGTTAACCTGAAACGTGGCTTTGATGGCCCGTCACTCAACAGGAGCCTGGTATGGATGAACGTGTATTGCTGATTACTGGCGCCTCCAGCGGTATCGGTGCGGCTACCGCCCGTGCTGCCGCCAAGAAAGGCTACAAACTGGTATTGGCGGCACGCCGCCACGAGAAGCTCGAAGCGCTGGCCGAAGAGATCGGCAGGGATCGGATCGTCACCATGAGCTGCGACGTCACCTCGATGACAGAGCAGCAGGCCATGGTAGAGCAGGCGCTGGAACGTTTTGGCCGTCTGGATGCGGTGTTTGCCAATGCCGGGCGCGGCGGCTCACCTGGAGGCTTCAGCGAGGCGGATCATGAGCAGTGGAAAGAGATGTTGCTGACCAACGTTTACGGCGTCGGCCTGACCCTGCAGGCAACGCTGCCCGCGCTCAGGCAAAGCCGTGGGCATGTGCTGCTGACCGGCTCTGCGGCAGGACGCGCCACCATTCCCGGTTCAATGTATAGCGCCAGCAAGTGGGCGGTCACGGGTATCGGTTATAACCTGCGGGAGGAACTGCGCGGCACGGGCATTCGAGTCACCCTGATCGAACCCGGCATGGTGGATACGCCTTTCTTCGATGAGCGCCCTGCCCATGCGATGAAAGATGAGGATATCGCCAATGCGGCAATTTACGCCCTTGATCAGCCGGCCCATGTGGACGTCAACGAAATCCTGATACGTCCGACACCGGCCAGCGAATAAGCCCATCGCGTAGATGACCGCGCTCTATTGAAGGGGCTGGCCTTGTCCGGCCAGCCCGCAACCGCGCCGTCCGTAGCGTGAGTCAGTGCTTGAGCACCCGGGCGAGAAAGCTCTGGGTGCGCTCGTGCTGCGGCGCATCAAACAGCTGCTCGGGTGGCCCTTGTTCGGTGATTTCGCCCTGATGGATTTAGATCACGCGTTCGGCCACTTCCCGGGCCAAGCCCAATTCGTGGGTCACACTGCCTATGGTCAT
>JABXHG010000095.1 GCA_013393545.1 Alteromonadaceae bacterium
CTTTCGCAAAAAACTCTTCTACTTCACGTGTTTCAGACTTTTGCAATCCGCGTATCTCTGTTGCAAAGCGTTCAATACTTGTAGCAATAAGTGCCATCGCTGAGAAATATTCAGCATGTAGATCCCGAGGGAGAACTTGAGTAGAGATTTCTTGCGGACGGATCCCCAATTGTTTACATACATACTCTTCAATAAATGGTGGGATATTTGCGAACGTCCCCACTGCTCCTGAAATTTTTCCTGCTTCTACTCCTTTTGCCGCATGTTCGAATCGTTCGATGTTCCGTTTCATTTCTGAATACCATGTGGCAAGTTTCAATCCAAAAGTAGTTGGTTCCGCATGGACACCGTGTGTTCGGCCCATCATCACTGTATATTTGTGTTCTTTTGCTTTTTCGCCAATGATTTCCGTAAAACGTTTCAAGTCTTCCCGTAAAATATCATTTGCTTGCTTGATGAGATAGCCATAAGCAGTATCTACGACATCCGTACTTGTTAGACCATAATGGACCCATTTTCTTTCTTCTCCCAATGTTTCAGAAACTGCTCGTGTAAAAGCAACGACATCATGGCGTGTTGATTTTTCGATTTCCAAGATACGATCGATATCAAATGATGCATGCTCGCGGATTTTTTTCACATCTTCTTGCGGGATTTCACCAAGTTCTGCCCAAGCTTCATCTGCTAAAATCTCGACTTCGAGCCACGCACGGTATTTGTTCTCTTCCGTCCAGATATTCCCCATTTCAGGGCGTGTATAACGTTCTAACATGTTTTTTCTCCTCTAATCCCAAATATTCGTTTGTTTGATTTCTTCCAGCGTTTGCTGGATGGTCATGCGCGGGTTGAGCGATGCATAGGGGTTCTGAAAGATCATCTGCATGCGTTTGCGAAACGGCAACAGCCGACGGCTACCGAGGGTGTCGATGCGCGTGCCGTCGTAATGGATTTCACCCGCCGAGGGCGAGAGCAGCCCCATGACCGTACGCGCCACGGTGGATTTACCGCAGCCGGACTCGCCCACCACGCACAGCGCTTCGCCGCGATTGATATCGAGATTGACGCCGTTGATGGCGTGGACGTATTCCTGATGGCGTATCAGCTCGCCGCCCTTGAGCGTGAGCTGGTCGAGAAAGTCGCCGGACAGCGAGAAACGCTTTTCCAGATCGCGGATTTCCAGCAGGGTCTCTGCTTCCTGTGCCTGGCCGGCCGCGTCAGTGTGCTCGGTTCGGGTTTCGGTGACGGGAATGCGGGTGGCGGTGGCGCTCATTGGCCTTCCTCCTTCAAACGGCGGTCTTCCTGCATTTCAGCGACCATGTGACAGGCAACCTGGCAGTTGCCGGACGTGGTGAAGCCCGGCACTTGTTCAACGCAGGCGGGACGCGTCTGGCCATCGGCACGCTTGATGAAATCACAGCGCGGGTGAAACGCACAGCCTCCCGGCAGGTTGGACAGCGAGGGCATGCTGCCGCGAATCTGGTTGAGTTGCTCACCCGGCGTGGCCATTTGCGGCAGGGCGTTGATCAGCCCCTGGGGGTAAGGGTTCTGCGGATCGTTGATGATTTCTCGGGTGGGGCCCTGTTCGTTCCCTCGGCCGGCCGTCATCACCAGCAC
>JABXHG010000096.1 GCA_013393545.1 Alteromonadaceae bacterium
TCGGTAAAAAGATCATCAACAGTAAAGAACAACTTCGGAGCATTGTTTACCGGCAGCTTCGGCGCTTGCAGAAACTGCCACGGTTATTGAAGTCGTTTTTTGGTCATCCGGACTTGGCTTATATATCCGGATGATGTTCGCTTACTTTATTTCGGATTAGTACAATCGGGTCAAAGCCAATGCAGGATCTGCCGGTGTAGATCGGCAGTCCTTGGAAGACTTTGATCGTGATCGCAGAAACAATCTGTATAAACTCTGGAACCGAATGTCTTCGGGCAGCTACATGCCGCCTCCGGTCCGTGCCGTTTCAATTCCAAAGAAATCGGGAGGTGAGCGGACACTGGGCATTCCGACCGTAACAGATCGAATCGCCCAGATGGTGGTCAAACTTCAGTTCGAACCCGAGGTGGAGCCGCACTTTCTTCCTGATTCCTACGGGTATCGCCCGAGAAGATCGGCGATACAGGCAGTTGGAGTCACTCGAAAGCGGTGCTGGCGCTATCCATGGGTGCTGGAGTTTGATATCCGTGGTCTATTCGACAACATTCCGCATGAACTCCTGTTAAAGGCAATTGATCGGCACACCGCGAATCCATGGGTGAAGTTATACATCCGACGATGGTTAACGGCATCCTTGGTACACGCGGACGGCCGAACGGTTGAGCGCGACAAGGGAACACCGCAGGGCGGGGTCATAAGCCCTGTTCTGGCCAACCTCTTTCTGCATTACACCTTTGACCGATGGATCGGTCGGCACTTTCCGGCCATAGAATGGTGTCGGTATGCTGATGATGGATTGCTTCACTGCAGCACTCAAAGGCAGGCTCAATTCCTGCTGCACAGCCTGCGTGAGCGGTTCAGGGAGTGCGGGCTTGAACTGCATCCAGAGAAAACCCGGATTGTTTACTGCCAGGATCACCGTAGAACCGGAACCCATGTGCACACATCTTTTGATTTTCTCGGCTATACGTTCAAAAAGCGTATGGTGAAGGGCCGATCCGGCGATCTCTTCATGGGATTTTGTCCGGGAATAAGCCGCCCTTCAATCAAGGGAATCATCCAGAAAGTGCGTGCGTGGCGAATAGGGCAGCGAACTGATCTATCCATCACGGATATCGCTGACTTTATCAATCCATACCTGCACGGTTGGTGGAATTACTATGGGCGTTACTACCGGTCTTTGATGTACCGGATATCGCGCTACGTCAATCAACGACTGGTCAGGTGGGCTATGCGAAAGTTCAAGCATCTTCGAGGACGGAAGACCAAAACAATTGCCACACTTGAGCGATTAGTGAAAGCGCGACCGACTCTGTTCGCCCACTGGTCGAAAGGAATGTCGGGTGCGTTTGCTTGATGGGAGCGGTGTGAGCCGAGAGGTTCACGCACCGTTCTGCGAGAGGCTGAGGGTGAAATTCCCTTGGTCTACTCACCTTACATATTGCGCCTCAAACGTGCGCGGGCAGTTCTATTACTTGTACATGTTTGAAGACGTATACAGCCGCAAGATCGTGGGTTACGAAGTCTACGAGACTGAAAGCGGCGACTATGCTGCCGGGCT
>JABXHG010000097.1 GCA_013393545.1 Alteromonadaceae bacterium
CGACAAAGCAAACGATGTCCCAAACCGAAGAGCTCCGCTTCATATTCTTCTACCACGGATCGAAACAGAGGGCTCACCGGCATCTGCGTTAACTCCACATCCTTTAGTTGTATTTCTTTTTGGGTATACTCGGAAAAGGAGTTAAGCAATTGGTTCATCTGTTCCTCTTTTTTTCGAATTAGTTGAAGGTATTCCTTTTCTCCCGCAGACATGTCATGACGGGTGAGTAACAATTCCAAAAAACCCCGGATGGAAGTCAAAGGGGTCTTGAGATCGTGGGTAATGGCAGCCACCATATCCACCTGCTCCCGATGGGCATGGTGAAGTCTCTCTTCCATCTCACCGAAACGGCGGTAAAGAACTCCGATTTCATCGCAACGCTTACTGGTGAGAGGAGGCATCGGGTTTTCCAGATTCACCTGGTCCAAACGTTGATTCAGCCGGGCCAAGGGCCGGATAATCAACATGTTAAAATAGAGGGCCAACAGCAGAATCAACCCCGACAGAAGCAGCATCAGAAATGCAAATGTGTCCGTCAGGGCCTCCTGCAAACCGATCTCCTCCTCCCGGAAAGGACGGATTACCTGGATCAAATAAACCGTTTTCCCTTGGCTTCTGACAGGAAACCACCTCTCTTCCGAGGTCTTTCCGTCTTGTGCAGAGGAAATTTTCAGGAGAGGGGTTACCCCATCCGCCTGGAACAAAGTTACGGAGAGTTGTTCCCGAAGAGCCATTTGTTGCAAATAAGAGTGAATTTTCTCTATATCTGGATGGAGACGAGCCACCTGGTTCATCATTTGCGCCTCACTCTCACGATGAACCTGTTGCCGGTCCGAGACCCGCTCCCAGATGCGTTCAATCACTTCCACCCGAAGATAGAAAACACTGACAAAAAACAACACAAAGGCCAACAAAAAAAAGAGGAAAGGGATCTTCCACTTCAGCTTCACCCTTCCTCACTCTCCCAAGCAAATTTGTACCCCACTCCCCAGATCGTTTTGATGCAATCCCGTCCTATTTTTTTACGGATATTTTTGATATGGACCGTCACCGTATTCAGGTCCCCGAATTCCTGCCCCCAAATTTTTTGATAGAGCTGTTCTCTGGAAAGGACTTGATTGGGATGTTTGGCGAGATAGGAAAGGATTTGAAACTCCTTTGCAGACAGATCCACCTTCTCCCCATCCACCACCACTTCGTAAGTCTGCTCATTGATGGATAGAGGGCCTGACCCAGCGGAAGGACCCATCTCTTGCTTGATTCGTTCCACCCGTCGAAAGTGTGCCTTTACCCGCGCCAATAACTCACGGGGACTGAAAGGCTTTGTCAGGTAGTCATCTGCGCCGATTTCCAATCCGATGACTTTGTCCAATTCTCGGTCCCGTACACTCAACAGCAAAATCGGAACGGTATGCTGTTGCCGAATGCGCCGGCAGGTCTCCATTCCGTCCAATCCAGGCAACATAATATCGAGAATGACAAAATCCACCGGGCGGCTGTTCACGATTTTCAAGGCTTCTTCCCCCGTATAGGCGGGAATCACCTCAAAAGATGACTCATACCGAAACC
>JABXHG010000098.1 GCA_013393545.1 Alteromonadaceae bacterium
AAAATCCGATGGCCGCCGTTGGCGCCGGAGAGGGGCTTCCTATTGCCGTGCTTAACCGAAACAAGCCTGCCTTTTACTGCGTGCCGGCCGAGATGTATGAGGCAATGCTGGAACGCTTGGATGACCATGAGCTCATCAAACTCATTGAATCACGGCGCTCTGAACAGAGCGTTCCGGTGAATCTGGATGACCTTGCATAAAGCCTCACCTCTCGTCTGTTCGCCTTTCGGAGACTAATGACCCGACGCACTTCGCTTCTTTCAGTGTAAAGCCTCACAGCATCAGACAAAGACACTCCGGGCTTAGCCGTGTTGCTGGTTGAATCCACGGTGAAGCGGCTTCAGGAAACGGGGATTTAAGCCAAAATCCGTACCAACGCGGGGTTTATATACCCCGCACTCCGAGATTACTCTTTCATAATCCTCACAACCCGCTCATCCATGCAGCTGCGGACAAAGCGGTTCATGTCGGCCTGGTTTCCGGATTGATAAAACGCGAGCATGAGCTCATTGAATTCCAGCTGCCGGGAAGCAGGAATATTAATGGCGGGATAACCGTGGCTCAAAAGGTGGCCATTCATCATGAAGCGGCCCATGCGTTTATTGACATCGTAGAAGAACTGGCAGCGAGCCATGGTCAGGAAAATGTGAATCGCCTGGTCGTAGATATCATCAAAAGCACCGGCCTGACGCACCATCTCGTCAAAAAGCAAAGAGAGTTGGCTCGCCTCCGGCGGCTCGTAATCCGTTCCAGCGATCAACACCGAGCCAGAACGAAAACACCCCCACTCCAACGCTTCTTCTTTTGCTGCAATACCATGGAGCTCACAGGCACATTGACCCGTTAACTGAAACCGCCCTTCCTTAATCATCTCAAACAATGATTTCCAGGCGTTTCCCTGATTAACGGCAATCTGCTGATCACTCAGTTTGTGGCCACCCACGGTCACACCCTGCAGCAGGGTTTGCACCTCCGGCAAGGTGAAATTTATTCCTTCCAGACGAACAGCATCGTACACAAACACAGACACGGCTTTTTGGGCCAGCATCAGTGCCTTGTCGCGGTTTGGTGACATCAGCCAGTGTGTGTCGGTTGCCTGGGGCATCATCTATCCGAAGCTTTATTAGTAGTAGAGGGACTGACTATAGCAACCCGATGCACCCAGCTGTACATATAGGCAGGACAGGCCCAGCTACTCCAACGCTGCATCTCTCCTTACGGCTTTATCCCTCAATGCTGACATTCAGCCCGTAGCGCAGCGATTTCCTCAGCGGGAAGATTGGCAATTTCTGAAATGGACTGATTGTTCATGCCGGTCCGCTTAATCAGGTTTCTGGCGATTTCTCGCCGGGCCTCAAGTTCGCCTTCTTCCTTGCCCTCTTGCCTGCCTTCTTGCCTGCCTTCTTGCCTGCCTTCTTGCCTGCCTTCTTCAAGCCAGCGATCCGGCCATTTTTTGATACGTTCAGACAACATATCATGCACCTCATGCAAGTCATGTAGGTTATTGAACTCCGGCAACTCCATACCGGGTGCCTGGTTTGGCAGCAATACTC
>JABXHG010000099.1 GCA_013393545.1 Alteromonadaceae bacterium
TTTCTGGCGATATAGTTGAAACATGCCGCAATTACCTGCCTCCCACTTGGACCTCAACGAGTGGAAAATTGCGTCGAATGCGACTTTTGGAAAGCTTGAGATTGAAGCCCAGGACCCGGAGTCCTTCCAGGTAGAGCTTAAAACCGCGACGGCAGGGGATGTGTCTTTGTTTGATATGCGCACTGGTCCGCATTCCGTTGCCCGGCGCGCTGAGGACATTCCGGCGGGGGACGTCCCGTACTGCAAGCTGAGCCTGCAGATCCAGGGCTCATCGGTGATGCGCCAGGATGGTCGCGAGTGCCAGCTGAATCCCGGGGACTTGGCGTTGTATGTCACGCAGCGTCCTTATGAGCTGGAGTATTCGCAGGAACAGCATTCGCTGGTGGTGCTCTTTCCGCAAAGCTACTTGCACCTGACGCCGTTCCAATTGGAGAGCATTACCGCGCGCACCGTGTCACGCACCGACGGTCTGGGCCGGGTGATGGTTCCGTTGTTTGAGCAGTTGGCTGAGAACATTGAGGTGCTTGAAGGCCCTCACGCGGTGGCGCTGTTGCAGTCGGCGTTGAACATGCTGGTGACGGTCTTTGCTTCAGAGCTGGATTCGCAGCCGGGCATGAATTCAGAGAACTTGTTGTTTGAGCAGGCGCAACAGTACATCGAGCAAAATCTTTCCGATCCAGATTTGGGCCCGCAGACTATTGCGGATGCTCTTTTTGTCAGCGTGCGCCAGCTGCACGCGCGCTTCGCTGCACAAAAGACCACGGTAGGTGCTTTCATCCGCACTCAGCGCCTGGAACACATCCGTGAGGACCTGGCTAACCCATTGATGAAGGGTGAGTCCATTTCCACCATTTCGGCACACTACGGCTTACATGATGCATCGCAGGTCTCGCGCGCGTTTAAGACGGAGTTCCGCGAGTCACCGAGCGCGTTTCGCGCCCGGGTTTTTCAAAGCTAGGGGAGAGGCAACAGAATGCGGAAGTTTATTTACCAGGCGCATCCCATGCGCGTGCGCTTTGGCATGCGGGCTTTTGATGTCGTTGCCGAAGAGGTTGATCATCTCGGCCTGCAGCGCATAGCGGTGTTGTGCACACCAGGGCGTGCCGAGTTAGGACAGTCCCTTGCGAATGCCCTGGGCTCGCTGTGTGTTGGGGTTACCGCCAAGGCGATCATGCACGTACCGCGGGAGGTCGCTACTGAGACCATCGCGGAGATTCAAGCGCTCGGTGCTGATGGTTGCGTGAGCATCGGCGGTGGCTCTGCCATCGGGCTCGGAAAAGCGGTGGCACTGGAAACAGGGCTTGCCACCATCGCGATTCCCACCACCTATGCAGGCTCAGAAATGACCACGGTGTGGGGCATGACTGCCGATGGCCACAAGACCACCGGTCGCCATGAATCCGTGCTGCCGAAGAGTGTTATTTATGATCCCAAGCTTACCATTGGATTACCGGTGGATACGTCCATTACCAGTGGATTTAATGCTCTTGCGCACGCCGTCGAGGCACTATACGCGCCCGATAACTCACCAATCATTTCCTTGATGGC